>JBGQBP010000174.1:0-8703 GCA_041494945.1 Binatia bacterium
CGTTCAGGATGACAAGACTGATGTCATTCTGAGCGCAGCGAAGAATCTCTCTTCAGTTGCGCATCGGGTCGCAAGCGTTCCCGTGACTTATTATCCCGATTTTGCAATTAGCACGCCGCACTATATACTACGCGGTAAATATAGGAGGCGAGGATGGATTTCAACCTGACCCAGGAGCAGCGGCAGATCCGCGAAGAAATCCGAAAAGTCTGCGGCGAATTTCCCGACGCCTACTGGCGGGAGATCGATAAGAAGCGCGGTTATCCGGACGCGTTCGTCAAGAAGTTGACCGAGCTCGGCTGGCTCGCCGCGCTGATTCCGGAAGAATACGGCGGCAGCGGCCTGGGGATCACGGAGTCGAGCATCATCCTGGAAGAGATCAACCGCTCGGGCGGCAGCGCGACCGTATGTCACGCGCAGATGTATACGATGGGCACGCTCCTCAGGCACGGCAGCGAGGAGCAGAAAAAAAGATACCTGCCAAAAATAGCTCGCGGCGAGTTGCGCCTGCAAGCCTTCGGCGTCACCGAGCCGAACGCCGGATCGGAGACGACGCGTATCGAGACCACCGCGGTCCGGCGCGGGAACAGATACGCGATCAACGGGCAAAAAATCTTCATCTCGCGCGTGCTCGAATCCGATTTGATGCTGCTCCTCGCGCGCACCACTCCTTACGACGAGCTGAAAGACAAGACGCAGGGGCTCTCGGTTTTCATCGTCGATCTGAGGGAGGCGAAAGGCAAGATCGAAGTGAAGCCGCTCGATCTCATGATCAACCACCACACCAATGCGCTTTTTTTCGACGGCCTGGAAGTCCCGGCGGAAAATCTGATCGGAGAAGAGGGCAAAGGCTTTCGCTACATCATCGACGGCTGGAACGCCGAGCGGATTCTCGTCGCCGCCGAGGCGATCGGCGACGGCCGCTGGTTCGTCGAGCGGGCGGCGAATTACGCCAAAGAACGCGTCGTATTCGGCCGTCCGATCGGCGCCAATCAAGGGATTCAATTCCCCATCGCGCAGGCGTATGCCCGCATCGAGGCGGCGGACCTCGTCCGCTTTCAGGCGGCGACCAAGTTCGATCGCAAGGAGCGTTGCGGCGCGGAAGCGAACATGGCCAAGTTTTTGGCCTCCGAGGCCGCGTGGGAGGCGGCCAATGCCTGTCTTACGACCCACGGAGGATACGGCTTCGCGTCGGAGTACGACGTCGAGCGCAAGTTTCGCGAGACGCGGCTTCTCACCATCGCGCCCGTCAGCAACAACCTCGTCCTCGCCTATCTCGCACAGCACGTCTTGGGAATGCCGAAATCGTACTGATAGCGCTGAGTGCTGAGGCAATTGTAGGGGCGGTTCGCGAACCGCCCCTACTCAGTTCTCTCATCATGAACCTCAAGCTCACGATTGAATACGACGGCACCGACTATTGCGGCTGGCAGGCGCAGCCGAACGGCCGGGCCGTTCAAGACGTCATCGAGCAGGGGCTGGAGAAAATTCTCGGCGCCAAAATCCGGCTCGCCGCCTCCGGGCGCACCGACGCGGGAGTGCACGCGCTCGGGCAGGTGGCGAATTTCACCCATGACGGCGAGCTCGATCTCTGGCGTCTCCAACGAGGACTGAACGGAGTCACTCCCAACGACATCGTCATCAGGCAGATTGATGTCGTGCCTGATTCTTTCGACGCGCGCCGGGACGCGCGCGCGCGCGCGTATCAATACCGGATATGGAATCACCGCTGGCCGCCGGCGATCCAGCGCCGTTTCTCCTGGCACGTGCACGATGCGCTGAACCTTAGCGCGATGGAGGAGGCGATTCGATCTTTAGAAGGCGAGCAGGACTTCGCCTCGTTCCAGGCCGCCGGCTGCGACGCGGCGCACTCGGTCAGAAAAATTTTTCGCAACGCGCTTACACGGCAGGGAGAGTTGCTGCTCTACGACGTCGAAGCGAACGCATTTCTCAGGCACATGGTGCGAAACATCGTCGGCACGCTCGTGGAGGTGGGCCGCGGCGAGCGCAGCTCCGGCTCGTTTGCCGCGCTGCTGGAAGCGAAGGACCGAGCTCAGGCGGGTCCGACCGCGCCGCCGCAAGGGCTGTTTCTGATGGAAGTGAAGTATGAAGAAGGCAACAGGCAATAGGCATCAGGCAACAGGAAGATGAAGAAGGTCATCGTTGTATTTAGTGCGTTGGCGCTTCTCGTCGTCGTCTTTTTTTCTCAGATAAGATTAGGGCTGCTGACGGCGCTGTTTCTCCGGGACATGCTCGACGGCGGCACCGTCCATGCGCCCGAGCGTGGCGCGCTTGCGTGGGTGACGCCGGCGCCGGCAGTCAAGCAAGTCGAGATTCCCAAAGGCAATGAAAAGATCGCCGCCGACATTTATTACCGACTGAAAAGCGGGAAGCAAGCCGCGATCCTGTTGACGCACGGCATTATCGAGGACGGTAAAAACGATCCGCGTTTGATTCGCTTCGCCAATTCGCTCGCGCGCGCCGGCTTCGTCGTCCTCGTGCCGGACCTCAAAGGGATGAAGTCGTTCCGCATCCTCTTTAGCGACGTGGACGACATTGTCGCTTCCGTCCATTATCTCGCCTCTCTTGCGGACATCGTGGATGAAAGCAAGATGGGGATTATGGGCTTCAGCTACGCCGCAGGGCCGACGATCATGGCCGCCGCCGATCCTACGCTCCGCGACCGGGTCAAGTTTGTCGTCTCCTTCGGCGGCTACTACGATCCCATCAATGTCATTCGTTTTATCACGACCGGCGCCTATGAATACCGCGACGAAAAAGGCTTTCTTCAGCCCCAGCCCTATGGCAAGTGGGTCTTTTTCATGAACAACGTCAATTACGTCGAAAACGACAAAGACCGGAAGATTCTCCGCGAGATATTTAAGAACGAGCAGATGGACACTCCGGCGGACGTCGCGCCGCTTTTGGCCGAGCTCAGCCCGCAGGGAAAATATCTCTACGCGTTGCTGGTCAACAAAGATCCACGACGCGTCGAAGATCTCGTCGGCAAGATCGATCCGCGGGTGCGGGATTATCTCGGGAAACTTTCCGTTGCGCCGCTGATCCCTTCGGTTCGCGCGCGCTTCCTCATCGGTCACGGCACTACCGACCCGCTGATCCCCTACACCGAAAGCATGAGGCTGGCCGACGCGGTCGGGGACAAAAGCAGAGTCCACCTCGCCATCCTCCGGCTCTTTACGCACGTCGATCCCGCGCGCCGGAGCTTTTCCGCAAAAGAATATTTCACGGTCTATCTTCCTTCCATGTGGCAGTTCTATTATCTGGTGTACGATCTGCTGAGCCAGCAACGTTAAGATGTTATTCGTTAATAGTTACTGGTTACCGGTCAACTCGGCAGCGTTTTTTTTGGCAAATAACCAGTCAACCACTAACCAATAACCGCGCATTGACACGTTTCACGCCTTCCTTATATATCCTGGCAAGAGAACGTTAGAGCGGAGGAGCCCAACCATGATGCCGTCGCACGATTCTTTTTATGATATTTTTTCCAAGGGAAAAAAGATTAAGATCCGATGGCCGAACGGCGCCCGTTTGGCCGTGGCGCTCGCGGGCAATCTCGAAGCCTGGACGGAGACGCCGGACCCCAAACACAGAAGGAGCCACCACGTCGGCGGGTCGAATCCGATTACCGCGGAAGACGTTCGCTGCAAGTACGATTTCAGGACGGCGAGCGAGAACGACTACGGCGGCAGGACCGGGGTCTGGAGAATCCTTCGAATTCTTAAGAAGCACGGGCTCAAGGCGTCGTTCAACATCAACGGCCTGGCGGCGATCAAATATCCCGAAGCGGTGAAGCGGATTCACGCCGATGGGCACGAGATCGTGGGCCATAACTACGCGGAGGACATCCAGTCGATTCATCTCACCAAAGAGCAGGAGCGAGAAGAGATCAGGGCGTGCGTCAAAATATTTCAGGACCTCGTCGGCGCCAGACCCTATGGTTCTCTGTCCTCCGGCATGCGCCACACCGAGCACACGCTGGAGCTTTTGGCCGACGAAGGATTTCTCTGGCACGGCGACGCGGTCAACGACGATGCGCCGTATCTGATCGACGTGAACGGCAAGACGATCGTGGAAGTCCCTTACCGCAACGCGATCAGCGGCCTCAACGACACCGGCATGTACCGGCGCGGCATCACCGCGCGCGACCTGCTCGGCGCCTTCAAAGACGAGTTCGATATTCTCTACGAAGAATCCGCCGAGGAGCCGAAGATGCTGACGATGGCGATGCACTGCCAGATGGCCTTCCCCGCGACCGGCAAGGTGTACGAAGAGTCGATCCAGTATGCCAAGTCGTTCCCCGAGGTCTGGTTCGCGCGCAGAATCGATGTCGTGAAATGGATTCTGGAGAATTGCGTCAAAAGTTGAATCTCGGAGGCGACGCGCCATGAGAACACTATCGTCAGCGTTTCTCGCTCTGCTCGCTCTCTTGTGTCTCGCTGCGCCCGCCCTTGCGGAATCGATAAAGGCGGGTTATGTGTCGCGCGACCTGAACTATCTTCCGTTCTTCATCGCTCAGAAGAAAGGCTTCTATAGTCACGAAGGGATTTCCGTCGATCTCGTCAGCATCGGCCGCGCCGACCTTCAGCTCCAAGCTCTGATCACCGGCGACTTACACTTCGCTCTCATCAATCCTGATGGCATTATCGTCGTCAACGAAAAGGGCGCGAACCTGAAAGTCGTGGCCGGCTCGAGCAACGCGGCGCCTTACGTGCTCGTCGGCGGCAAGAACTACAAAAAGATCGACGATCTCAAAGGAACGAGGCTCGGCGTCGCGAGTTTGAAAGGGGGCGCGACCTCGATTCTTTTGAGCTACCTCAAGAGTAAGGGGCTGCTTTACCCGCGCGACTTCAACCTCGCCGTGATCGCGGGCGGCACGCCCGCGCGCTTGAGCGCGCTCGAAGGCGGCGCTGTGGCCGGAGCGGTGCTCGGCGTCCCGTTCGCCGACATCGCCATCGATAGAGGATTCAACCGGTTGGGCGACACGACGGAGGTGATCTCCACCTACCAGTTCAACTCCGTCAATGTGAATCCTGTCTGGGCCGAGAAGAATCGCGCCGCGGTCGTCAAATTTCTCAAGGCCCACATTCAGAGCCTGCGCTGGATCTACGAGCAGCCCGCTCAGGCCGCGGATTTTCTTACTAAAGAATTTGGGCTCAAGGCGCCGTACGCACAGAAGGGGATCGACTATTACACCAAGAACCGCGTGTATCCCATCGACGGCGCGGTCACACTCGATGGACTCAAGATCAACGTCGAGGTCCAGGCGCAGGACGGGCTTATCAAGGAGCCCGTGCCTCCGGCGGAGAAATTCGCCGACCTGAGCTATCTCAAGCAAGCGCAAAAGGAGTTGGGGTTTTAGCTCGGAGTCCGAAGATAGACTGCGTCAGCCTTGCACTGCCTGCTGCGGCTGGATATTATGATTTTTCCCGAGGAGAAATTTCCCAATGGCAAAGGGCCGCACGCTGTACGACAAGGTTTGGGACTCCCACACCGTTGACATCCTGCCTACGGGCCAGACGCAGTTGTTTGTCGGCCTTCATTTGATTCACGAGATCACCACCGCTCCCGCTTTCGACATGCTGCGGGAAAAGGGCATGGACGTGGCGTTTCCCGAGCGGACCTTTGCGACCGTGGATCACATCGTTCCGACCGACGTGCGCACGCGGCCGTTTCTGGATTCGCAGGCCGAAGAACTGATCCAAGTGCTGGAGAAAAACGTCGGCGAGTTCGGGATCGATTTTTTCGGCCTGGACAGCGACAAGCAGGGCATCGTTCACGTCATCGGCCCGCAGCTCGGGTTGACGCAGCCCGGCATGACGCTGGCGTGCGGCGACAGCCACACCAGCACGCACGGCGCGTTTGGAACGTTGGCCTTCGGCATCGGAACGAGCCAGGTGCGCGACGTGCTCGCCACGCAAACGCTCGCGATGGACGGGCTCAAGGTGCGGAGAATTACCATCGGTGGAACTCTGGCTCAAGGAGTTTACGCGAAGGACGTGATTCTCAACATCATCCGCAAGCTCGGCGTCGCTGGAGGCAAGGGCTTCGCCTACGAATACGGCGGCGCGGTGATCGACAAGATGAACATGGAAGAGCGCATGACCGTCTGCAACATGAGCATCGAAGGCGGCGCTCTGGTCGGCTACGTCAACCCGGACCGAACCACCTTCGAGTTTTTAAAAGGAAGACAATACGCGCCCAAGGGCGCGGACTTCGAGCGCGCCGTGGCTTACTGGAAATCGGTCGCGTCGGATGCCGATGCCAGCTATGACGACCTGGTGAGTATGAATGGGTCGGAGATCGAGCCCACGGTCACCTGGGGAATCAACCCGGGACAGGCCGTGGGAATATCCGAGAAGCTGCCGCAGCCGGAAGGTTTTGCCGATCCGGAGGGAGCGAAGAAAGCCTATGAGCACATGGGCTGGAAGCCTGGAAGTCCGATTTTAGGAACGCCGATCAACGTCGCTTTTGTCGGGTCGTGCACCAACTCGCGGCTCAGCGATCTGCGCGCGGCGGCCGCGATCGCCAAGGGAAGAAAAGTTTCATCCGGCATTCGCGCGCTCGTCGTGCCGGGATCGGCGGAGGTGAAGGCGCTGGCGGAAAAAGAAGGGCTGCACAAAATTTTCACGGAGGCGGGATTCGAGTGGAGATCCGCCGGCTGCTCCATGTGCCTGGCGATGAATCCGGACAAATTGCAGGGGAGAGAGATCTGCGCCTCGTCGTCGAACCGTAACTTTATCGGCCGTCAGGGAAGTCCCGGCGGCCGGACTCTGCTCATGAGCCCGGCGATGGTCGCCGCGGCGGCGCTGAGCGGAAAAGTGGTCGATGTTCGCGAGTACCTGCAATAGCATGAGCAACGATTCAAAAATCACACGCATCGCCGGCACTGCGGTGTCCGTGCGGGGGAATGATATCGACACGGACCGCATCATTCCCGCGCGTTACTTGAAGGAGCCGACGTTCACGCGCATGGGCGAATATCCGTTCTTCGACGAGAGGTTCGACGCTGCGGGCAAGCTCAAGCCGCATCCTTTCAACGACTCCAAATTCAAAGGCGCGTCGATCCTGTTCGTCAACAAAAACTTCGGCTGCGGCTCTTCGCGCGAACACGCGCCTCAGGCCCTGTATCGATTCGGCATCCACGCGATCGTGGGGGAGTCCTTCGCCGCCATCTTCGCGGGCAACTGCGTCATGCTCGGGATTCCCGCAGTCACGGTCGGAGCGAGCGAGATAGAAGAATTGATCAAGCTGTCCGAGTCCGATCCTCTAACCAGCTTCACTCTCGATATCGAGGCGAAGAAGCTCTCCTGGGGCGCGGGAAAATCTATCCCGGTCGCCATTCCGGAAACATCCCGCAGGGCGCTGCTCGACGGCTCCTGGGATTCCACCGCAATGCTGCGCGCCAATCTCAGCAAAGTAAAAACCACCGCGGCGAAGTTGCCTTATATGACCGGCTTCAAAGGTTAAGTCCATTCTGTTGAAAAAGCCCGTCTCTTTCGTGCTGGTTCTAAGCCCCATCGTTTTATTGCTGTCGCTCGCTCTGGGTTACGTGGTTGCCCCGGCAGCCGACAGCCAGCAGCCGATGCAGAATTACACTCCGCGCTTCCGTCCTTTCAACGGCGGGGAGAAGGCCGCGTATCAGGCGAGCTGGATGGGCGTGCCGGTCGCCTCGACCGAGATCGAGACGCGGCCGGTCGTGTTGGACGGCAAGAAGTTTTATCACGTCACGGTCAAGGCGGAGTCGTGGCGCTACCTGGATTTTATATTCAAGATGCGCGACACGATCGAGTCTACGTTCGACGCCGAGACGCTTCATCCGCGCCGTTTCTTTTTCAGCCAGCGGGAAAATAAGAAAATCATCGACACGATCGCCGAGATCGATCCAGCGACGCACAAATGGGTAGTTCGGCGGAAGGAGAATAAGAGGCACAAAGATTTCGAATTCGTATCGCCGTTCACGCTGGATACGATCTCGGCCGTGTACCTTGCGCGCAGCCTGGATTTGAAAATCGGGGACCACTTCGAGCTCGACGTGTTTGGCGGGAAGAGCCGCTACCGGGTCGCGCTGGATGTGGCGGGGAAAGAGCGCGTCAGGGTCAAAACCGGCGAGTTCGACGCTTATAAGGTTATTCCAAAAGTAACGGACCTGAGCAAAACCGGTTACGCAAAGCGGGTGCGCGAAGCGACGGTTTGGATTACGGCGGACGAGAAGCGGCTGCCGATCAAGATGTCCACTCAAGTATTTGTCGGGAGCGTCAATATCGAGATAACGGATGGAGGTGGTTGAGATGGCGGTCGTGGGCGAGTCTGTGTTATAATTTGCCAAACGAAAATGCCGATGAAGAAAAAAATCCTTTTGGTGGAAGATAACCCCGCCACGGTCGACGTGGTCCAGAAGGAGCTCGAGTTCCTGGGGTATGACGCCATCACCGCCGACGACGGTAAAAAGGCCGTCGAAATGGCCGCCGCGCAAATGCCAGACCTGATCATTATGGACATTTCGCTGCCCAAAATGGACGGATTCGAAGCGGCTTCTCTGATCCGGAAAAATCCCAAGACGAAAATGATTCCCATCCTTGCCGCTACCGCGCGCGCGTTGCCCGGTGACCGGGAAAAATGCCTTCAAGTCGGCTGCAACGACTACATCGCCAAGCCTTTCACGCACCGGGAGTTGGGCGC
>JBGQBP010000175.1:0-8650 GCA_041494945.1 Binatia bacterium
CTACCGGCGCGAGGTGATCGACGGCAAGTACGTGCCTAAAGGATTCATGAACCGATTTTCTCCGGTCGTGTTCGGCGTCAAGGCGCAGGAGTTTTCCGAGGTGGAGATCATCGACCGCGAGCGCAAGGCCGGCACGTCGCACTACGGCATCGGCCGCGTCTTCGAGGTCATGCGCGACCTCTGCGTCCTGCCGTTCGCCGTGCGCGGCCCGGCGAAATGGCTCGGCAAGTTCCGCAAGGTCCAGTTGGTCTCGGTCACGGCTGGCGCGTTTTTTTTGATTCTCGGGTGGAGCCTCTTAGCGCTCGCGGCGTTCATCATCGCGCTCGCGTCCTACGCCAACGCGCGCAGTCTCGAGCGCTTTGTCGCGGCGCAGGTGCGGCCGCCGTTCCGGGTGAAGGAGTTCCGGTAGCAATTTAAGGTCTTCAAGGCTTTTTTATGAATTCAAAATTCAAAGTTCAAAATTCAAAACTATGAAAATCTCCGTCGCATTGGTGGGCGCCGGCTACTGGGGCAGAAAACTGCTGCCGAAATTTTTCGCGGCGCCGGATTGCTTGGTCGCTACGGTCTGCGATCTCGACGCCGGCTATCGCGCCGAGATCGAGAAGGCGTTTCCCGGAACGCCGACGACCGCTTCTTACGAGGACGTTCTCAAAGATCCGAAGATCGACGCCGTCCTCCTCGTCACGCCGCCGGCTACGCATTTTTCCCTGGGCAAAAAAGCCATCGAGGCGGGTAAGCACATCTGGATCGAGAAGCCGCTGGCGCTGCGCATCGCCGAGGGGAAGCAGATGGTCGAGCTGGCGGAGAAAAAAAAGACCATTCTCTTCGTCGATCACACCTTTCTCTACGACCGCGCCATCCGCATGGCGCACGACATGATCGGCAGCGGCGAAATGGGCAACGTGCATCATATTTTTTTGCAGCGGCTAAATCTCGGGCGCATCAAGCGCGATTCCAACGTGTGGTGGAACTCCGCGCCGCACGACGTTTCCATCCTGCTCTATCTCTTGAAGGGCCGTCCCGCGAGCGTGGCGCTGCACGGCTACCGCTATCTTCAGCCGAACGTGGAAGATCTCAACATGGCGGCGATCGAGATGTCCGACGGCGCGTCGGCGTTCATCTATCACAACTGGCTTTTTCCTGAGAACACGGCGAAGCTCACCGTCATCGGCAGCAAGAAAATGCTTACGTACGAGGGCAAGTTCGATAAACGCGCCGCGACGCTCTACGAGTACGCGACCGGGCCGGAAGTGGCCGGCGGCGGAGCGAGCCAGGAGTTGGCCAACACCATTCCCTCGAAGATCATCTCCCAGCGCCAGCTCGAAGGCGTTGCCGTCGAGGAGCCGCTGGCGACCGCGGTCGCCGATTTCCTGGGCAGCATCCGCGAGCGCCGCGCTCCGGTCTCCGACGGCAACTTTTCCCTCAAGGTCATCGCCGTGCTCGAAGCCGCCGAGCAGTCGCTACGCTCGGGAGGAAAAAAGATCTCGATCGAGATCTAAGACGCCGTCTGCTATCAAGCGGTCCGATTGATGACCCTGGACTCTAAATCGGCCAAAGCGCCTGAGAAATCCTTCTCCCCCGCGCCAAGCGCCGCCGCTGTGCTCGCTCTCTGCTTCGCTCTCTATTTCTGGGGCCTGTGGGCCGTCCCGTTTTACGATAAAGGCGAGCCGCGCGAGGGTCTCGTTGTCTGGGAAATCTGGCACAACGGGAATTGGATCTTGCCGCTCCGCGCCGGCATCGAGATTCCTTCGAAGCCGCCGATGTTTCACTGGATCGCGGCCGTGACATCGCTCGCGGCCGGAACGTTCAACGAGTTCACGGTCCGCTTTCCCTCGGCGCTGCTCGCAACGCTCGGCGTCCTGCTCACCTATCTCGCAGCTACCCGCCTCTGGGGGCGATCGGCAGGGATCGCCGCCGCGGTCGTTCTGGCCACCAGCTCCGAATGGTGGCGTGCCGCGACGAGCGCCCGCGTGGACATGACGCTGATTTTTTTCATGCTTTGCACGTTCCTCTACTTTTACTTTCTCTATAAATCCGGCGGCGGTCTTGCCGGCAGCCTTCTGCTGGCGCTCTTCGCCGGTCTCGCCACGCTGGCCAAGGGCCCGGTCGGCGCCGCACTCCCCGGATTTACAGCGCTGCTGTTTCTGTGGCGCAAGCGCGACTTTGCGTTCGTCAAGCGCCTCCATCTTTCCCTCGCGATTCCGTTCGGCGCCGCGGTCGCCGGCTCGTGGTACCTGCTTGCGCTGGCGCAGGGCGGCGAGAAATTTTTTCTGCGCCAGATCGTGCACGAGATCGTCATGACGCCGCTCGGCGGCGCGGGACACAATCACAATGTTTTCTACTACGTTCCCGCGCTTGTCTTCGGCATGGCGCCGTGGAGCCTGTTTTTCCCGGCGCTGGGAATTTTTCTCTGGCAGCGGCGCCGCCGGCTCGCGGAGGAAGAGCTGCTCTATCCGCTCCTCTGGTTCGCCACCGTCTTCGCCGTCCTTTCGCTCGCGCTCGGCAAGCGCACCGTCTACATTCTACCACTCTACCCGGCGGTCGCTCTGCTCTTCGGCGCCTTTTGGCAGCGTTTGACGGAAGGCGAATTTTCATCGCTCCGCTGGGTCCAGGGCGCCGCACTCGTCGCCGCTTCCCTGCTGTCGTTGGTCGCGGCAATTTTAATCGCTCAGGCGCTCGGTTGGAATCCGCTGGGATGGGTACAATCGTTTTTTCGCGCCAAGGACCGCGAAGGCTTGGCGCTGATATCGGCAGCCCTGGATCGATACCGTCCGGCGATTTTTCTTTATTCGGCTCTGACTGTAGTTGCAGTTTTTGTTCTCGTTCGCGCCGCACGGAAGAATACCTGGATCCAGGCGCTTACGGCGCTGGCCGTGATTATGGCGAGCTTTTTCTGTCTGGCGCATAACGTCTTTCATCCCGCGCTCGCCGCTGCCTACGACTTCAAGCCTTTCATGGCGCGCGCGCAGCAAAAGGTCCCGCCGGACGCGCCGCTTATTTTTTACGGCGGCGCCAACAAGGCAGCCGCCTTCTACGTCCGGATTTATTTTCCAAATTTTCAGCAACGGCCTGGGAAATTAGCGCCTCCCTTCTACATGCTGATCTCGGAGAATCCCTGGAAGCCGCTGCAAGGGAAAACCGGACTGGCTGAGCTGGATGCAAGCGAGGCCATCGGTATCGACAGCCGCCAGCGGCTTTTCCTGGTCAAAGTGAGCGATGCGGCAGAGCTGCAACTTCCCGAAACCGCCGAGCCGGTCGATGAAGGGGCAGAGGAATGACTGAAGCCGGCAGCCGGGCCGGCGGCGGGATTTGTGCCCGTTTGCGCGCGGTCGGTTTTGCGGCTGGACTTTTCTGCCTGCTTTCGCTCTTCGTTCTGTTTCACAATCTCGGCGGCGCCGCCCTATTCGATCCCGACGAGGGCAGGAACGCCGAGATCGCCCGCGAAATCCTCGTGACCGGCGACTGGGTCACCCCCTACTACGATTTTCTTCCGCGGCTGGAAAAGCCGGTTTTTTTCTACGCGATCACCGCGCTCTGTTACAAACTTTTTGGAATATCGGAATCCGCCGCCCGCATTCCCTCGGCGGGGTTCGCGTTCGCGACGCTGTTGCTGGTTTATTTTTTCACCCGGCGGCTTCTGGGCGCGTGGCCGGCGCTCTGGAGCGGACTCGTCCTGCTGACCTGCGTCGAGTTCTCCGCCTTTTCCCGCATCGTGATCCTGGACATGACGCTCGCCTTTTTCATAACTTTCGCGCTCTCGGCGTTTTACCTGGCGAGTGCGGCGGAGCGCGGCGGAAAGAAGCGGGCCTATTATTTTCTCATGTGTGCCGCGCTCGGCTGCGCGACGCTCGTCAAAGGGCCGATCGGCGTCGTCATTCCGGGAATGATCGTAGCGGCCTATCTCGCCGTCCGAAGGAAATGGTCCGCGCCGCTTGAGATGGAGTTGGGTTGGGGGCTGTTGATTTTCTTCGCCATCGTGGCGCCGTGGTACGCATGGGCGGAGATCCGGCGTCCCGGCTATCTCGCCTACTTCCTCGGACAGGAGCACTTCGCCCGCTATCTCACTCCGTATTATCAACGGACCAAGCCGTGGTACTATTTTTTCGTCGTGCTGGCGGTCGGATTTTTCCCCTGGACTTTTTTCCTTCCGAGCCTCGCACGGCGGCTCTGGAAAAAATCTCTCGACGATTTTTCGCTCTATCTGTTCCTGTGGGCCGTCGTGCCATTTGTCTTCTTCAGCTTCTCGCGCTCGAAGATGGCGGAATATCTGCTGCCGGTCTATCCCGCGCTGGCGATCCTGGCCGGGAAAACCATAGCGGATGCGCTCGAGAGGTGGGAAGTTTGGCTGCTCTCGCTCGCCTGGCAGGCTCTGAACCTGGTTGCATTATGTTTTCTTCTGGGCTTCCTCTGGCCGCAGCTATTGCCCGCCGATGCCCAGGAGGTGCTTCGCCAATTTCCAGCCATGACGATCACCGCGATCACGCTGCTCGCCCTGATTATTTTGCCGTGGACGACCTGGACGACATTTCGGCAAAACCGTGAACGGCTGTTTCCGCCGGCTTGTCTCGCCTTTTTTATTTTCTTTTTATTCGCTCATCGTTTCGTAGAGCCCATTTCTTTCATCCGCTCGTACAAGGAGCTGGCGGCAAAGTCGGCCCCGCTTATCCGCCCCGGGGACCAGCTTGTGATTTACGATAGTTACCTACCGAGCCTGCCTTTTTATCTCCGGATCGATAAGCCGATCTGGATCGTGACGCCGGAAAACGCCGGGGACGTCATGGGAAGTTTTTACGTCGCTGAAAAAAAACCGCCGGCGGCGCCCGGCTACGGCAAAGTGGTCTTTACTCCCGACGAGTTTCAGCGAGAATGGTCGAGCCGCAGGCTGCTCGTCTTCGTAAAACAAAGACGGCTCACCGAGCTTGGCGACGCCAAGGTGTTGCTGCGTTCCGGCGGCATCGCGCTGGTCACCAACCGGTAGCTCGCGGGAAGATCGATAAAAGGCCGCATGGGATGACATGGAAAAAATAGAGCGCAACGATATATTTTTCCTGGCGCTAATTTTGGCCGTTCTCGCGGCGTGGACGTATCTATCGCCGCCGATCTGGAATCATGGCGAGGCGCGCGAGGGGCTGGTGGTGCGGTCCATCGTGCAAGACCACCAGTGGATATTGCCCTTCCGCAACGGCGAGGTCCCGTCGAAGCCGCCGCTGTTCCATTGGATCGCGGCGTCCCTCGCGCACATTTTCGGCCTCTCGGATTTTACCGTGCGACTGCCGTCGGTGATCGCCGCGTGGATGATAACGATCCTCACTTTTATTTTGGCAACGGCCATCGGCGGACGAAAGACGGCGTGGCTCGCGGTAGGCGCGCTCCTGGGAATGTATCAATTCTGGGTCTCGGCGACCGAAGCGCGGGTGGACATGGCCTTCACCGCCTGCGTCACGGCCTCCATCGCCGGCTTTTTTTTCTGGCAGCGCGACGGGCGCGAAGGCGGGCGGAAACTCGCTTATCTGGCGGCCGCTTGCGCCGTGCTCGCCAAAGGACCGGTCGGCGCAGCGCTTCCGGGCATCGTGATCGTGAGCTTTCTCGTCGTCGAGCGGCGCTTCGACGCGATTTGGCATTTTATCTCGTGGCCGTTGATCGCGCTCGTGCTCGCGATCGATCTCGGCTGGTATGCGCTCGCCTACCGGATCGGCGGCAGCGAGTTCGTCGCCTGGCAGATCATGCACGAGAACGTCGACCAGCTTTTGGGCACGCACAGCTTCGAGAGCAACAAGACCACACTCTCCATGCTGGGTTGGATCCCGACGCGGACCTTCCCGTGGAACCTCGCGCTCGTCTGGGTGCTCGTGCGGCGGTTCCGCGGCGAGCGTCAGGATTCGACCGGACGCTTCCTCGTCGTTTGGTGGGCAGCGATCACGGCGTTTTTTTTCCTGGTCAACATCAAGCGCGCGGTTTATCTGCTGCCGACCTATCCGGCGGTCGCTTTGCTGGCCGCGCGCGCGATCACGGCGGCGGTTGCGAGCGTGGGCGCTTCAGGGGAGAAAATCTCCGCGCCCGTCAGGTGGGTGGAGAGCGCGTTTCGCACGCCCGTGCGGGCCGTGCTCGCGGTGGCCCTGTTGGATCTGGCGCTGATCCTTCCCAACCCGATGGTCTGGAAGCGTTCGGTCTCCTACAAGCCCCGTCTTGCTTTTATCGACGGGATCGCCGGCATGGTTCCGCCGGGCATGTCACTTTACGCCGGGCCGAAGCTCGGCGAATCGGACCTCCTCATCATCGCTTATCGCCTTCAGCGAACGATCGCGCACAAGCCGATCGCTTGCGCCCGCCCGAACGAATATTTTCTTTCCGGACTTAAGCCCTCGGATTTCGACAGCGTCGAGACCCGGCTGCTCGCCCGATCGGAGAAGAACAACGTCGTTCTGGCCGTGGTGTTGGCGCCTCCGCGGGGCAAGCCCTGCCCAAAAGAGGTTCCGACACACGCAGAAGATTCCGACACGGATTAATGCCAAAACATTTTTAACTACGCCGACGCGCGACGAAAGCGAGCCCGCCCACCAACCCGCTGGCAATCACGATCGCAAGCCAGAGAATTCCACAGGCGACGGCCTTTTCCGGGGCGACGCCGAGCTTGCTCAAAAAGAACAGAAGCCCGCCCTCGCGCAGTCCGATCCCGCTGAAGCTCACCGGCAGCATCGTCATGATATCCACCAGAGGGAAAAAAACGCACGCGTACGACCAGGGAGTTTCGAACTCAAGAGCCCGGCCGATGAGGATCTGAATCCACACCTGAATCAGGTGGAACCCCAGGGACAGACCGGCGGCCCGGGCCAACACGCCCGGACGATTCCAGTACGCGCTGCCGAGAGCGTGGAGCTTTTTTGCCAGAGGATGATCGATCTTTTGCAAAACAAGACGTCCGAAAGCAAACGACGGCCAGGCGACGGCCGCCCCGAGCGCCAGCGCGTACGTCGCGTAGCGGACAAGCGACGGAATCAGCGCAAGGTGCTCGGGGAACACGAGCAGCGCCGCGGCGCCAATCCAGACCAGGCCCGCCATCCCGACGATTCGATCGGCGAGAATGGAGACGACGGCCAACGCGGCGGCTTCGGCGCGGCCCCGCTCCGGCCCGGCCGATGTTTCGCGCGACAAGTAGAAGACCTTTCCCGCGTCTCCTCCCAAAGTGCTCGGACCGACCAGATTGAAAAACATGCCGATGTAATAGAACGCGACGAAATCTTTGAGCGGATTGGAAAAGCCCAGCGGCCGCGCCAACAGCGCCCATCTGACCGCGGTGAGAGTCTTGCCGAGAAGATATGCGACGAGCGCCAGCAGAACGTACGAAAGCCGCGCCGAGGAGAATGCCTGAAAGAATTGGCTAAGATCGAGCCGGAACAAAAAGACCGCGAGCAGAGCGATCCCGACCGCGAGCTTGAGAAAGAAGATGAAAAGAGCCTTGTTTTTTTCCATCGACGACAACGGGCTTCTATCTTCTTGCCCCCTTCTTGTCAATCAACCATTCCATTTTAGATTCTCGATTGCCGATATTAGATTGAATCGAAAATCCAAAATCTAAAATCGAAAATGTGATCGGCCTTGTTCGCCCGCGACGAACAGCTATAATCTCGCCATAGCAATCCAAGGGGGAGGCGCTATGAGAATTCTTCACACAATGATCCGGGTCAACGACCTGGAAGAATCGATCAAGTTTTACTGCGACGTTTTGGGGATGAAGTTGCTGAGAAAAAAAGATTACGAGTCGGGCCGCTTCACGCTGGCTTTCGTCGGCTACGGCGCGGAATCCGAGGGAGCGGTCGTCGAGCTGACTTATAATTGGGATACGCATCAATACGATCTCGGCAACGCTTTCGGACATATCGCCGTCGACGTGGAAGACATTTACAAGACGTGCGAGACGATCCGCGCCAAAGGGGCGAAAATCGCGCGCGAGCCCGGTCCAATGAAGCACGGCGGAACGGAAATCGCCTTTATCGAGGACCCTAACGGCTACAAGATCGAGCTGATCCAGCAGAAATCCAAAGGATGAAAGGTGAAAGCGAAAAACGGAAATTTCAGCTTTCATCGTTTCCGTTTTCATCCTTGTCTCTCATTTGCATCTGCAAAAATTTTAATCTAGGCTCTGTTTTCAGGCCGGTCAAAAAGGTCCAGATACAAGGCGCGCGAAGGTCCGCGAGCGGAGGCGTACTCTATTAGTACGTTGACGCCATAGCCCGCCACTGGCGGGCGTTAGACTAACCGGGCCGAGCGCGACCATTTCAACGCCTGTCATCGACAGGCTATGGTAGATGGGCCTTTTTCAACGGCCTGTTGAGGAGAACCGCATGGCAACCATGATTACGAGCGAGTGTATCAACTGCGGCGCGTGCGAGCCGGAGTGCCCCAACAACGCCATCACCCAGGCGGAAGATATCTACGTCATCGATCCTTTGCTGTGCACCGAGTGTGTCGGCTTTCACGACTACGAAGCGTGCGCGGCGGTCTGCCCCGTGGACTGCTGTGTCACCGATCCCAACAACGTCGAGCCTGAAGACGCGTTGATCGCGCGCGCCCGCGCGATCCATCAGGACGTGGCCTTCAGCGATTCTTTCGAGTCGCGCTTCCGCAAGGGCGGAGAAAAGCCGGCGCCTGC
>JBGQBP010000176.1:0-8641 GCA_041494945.1 Binatia bacterium
CCTTCTGCCATAGCTTTGGGCCACGAGATTAATGCCCTCAGTCGTGCCCCGGACAAACACGGTCTCGCGAGTGCTCGAGGCGTTGAGGAAGCGCTGCGCCTTAATCCGCCCGCCTTCGTAAGCCTCCGTCGCCCGCTCGCTGAGAAAATGAACCCCGCGGTGGATGTTCGAGTTTTCCTCCGAGTAATATCTTTGGATTGCATCGATCACGGATTGGGGCTTCTGCGCCGTGGCCGCGTTGTCGAGATAGACCAACGGCTTTCCGTGCACCCGCTGCGCCAGGATGGGGAAGTCCTGCCGGATCCTGGCCACGTCGAACGCGACCTCGGGCTCGGCCCAGGACTGCGGCGCGGATTTGACCTCGTGTAAAACCGTCATAGCTTGCCTCTGTCCGTGGAAAGCAAAGCGATTTTTTCCGTCAGTAATTTCTCTACCCACCGCGCCACGGAAGCGATCTTGATCCGTCCGGTGATGTCGGCGGCGAAGCCGCGCGTCAGGAGTCCGATGGCCGCTTGCGGGTCGATGCCGCGTGCGCGCAGGTAAAACAGCGCGTCTTCGTCGAGCTGGCCGATCGTCGAGCCGTGGCTGCATTTCACGTCGTTGTTGTAGATCTCCAGTTGCGGCTTGGTGTCGATCCAGGCTTCCTCGGATAAAAGCAAGTTCCGGTTCGTCTGCCGGGCGTCGGTTTTCTCGGCCGTCTTGTGGACGTAGATCTTGCCGTTGAAGACTCCCCTCGATCTGCCGCCCATGATGCCCTTATAGAGCTCGCGGCTCGTACAATGCGGCTTAACGTGATCGATGCGCGTGTGGTTATCGACGTGCTGCTGCCCGTAGGTCAGGTAAAGCCCGTTAAGCGTGCAGTCGCCGCCTTCTCCGTCGAGCGCGGCGTTGACGTCGTTGCGGGTGAGCGCGCCGCCCAGCGCGATCGAATGCGAAGAAAAATTCGCCCCGCGCCCGAGCTGTGCCTGCTGCGTCGCGACGTGAAAAGCCCGCTCGCTTTCCAATTGGATTTTGTAATGGTCGAGGACTCCATCGTTGCCGACGACGACTTCGGTCACGGCGTTGTTAAAATAAACCGTCTGGTCGAAGTTCAGATAGCTTTCCACCACGGTCGCCCGGCTGCCGCCTTCCAACACGATCAGGCTGCGCGGATGGGCGGCGGTCGCTTCGTTTTCCGCCGTGGAAATAAACACGCAGTGAATCGGCGCTTCGACGACCGCGCGCGGCGGCACGAACAAAAAAGCGCCGTCATCCATCAGCGCGGTATTGAGAGCTACGAAGCTTTGGTCCCGGTAGCCGGCGTAGCGACCCCAATGAGGCTCTACTTGCTCCCGGCGCTCGCTCATAGCGGCGGCGAGGCTGCACGCAATCACTCCGCTCGGAAGCGGGCCGAGGCGGGAAAGCGGCGCGGAAAAATTTCCGTTGACGAAGACGAGCCGGTTGGCCGCCGCATCGCCAAGCTCCTCGATTTGCCTTCCGGCAATGCCGTCGGCGGCGCCCTTAGCGGGCGCGAAGGGAATTTTCACGATGGGCGCGACGCTCGTGTAGCGCCATTCTTCGTCGCGGGTCGTGGGAAACCCCAACGCCGCGAACCGCGTGATCGCGGCGCGGCGAATCTCCCCGGTCCACGATTCGGCGCCGCGCGCTTTTTCGCGCTCGCGATCGGCAAAGCGGGCCAGGTAAAAATCTTTGGCTTCTTCGGTATTCATCGACAATTAGGACCCCGGCTGAACCTCGAGCCAGGCATAGCCCTTTTCTTCAAGCTCGAATGCGAGCCGCTTGTCTCCCGACTTCACGATGCGGCCGTCGGAGAGCACGTGAACGTAGTCGGGAACGATGTAATCGAGCAGCCGCTGATAATGGGTGATGACGATCATCGAACGATCTTTACCTCTGAGCGCGTTGACGCCGCCGGCCACGACTTTCAGCGCGTCGATGTCGAGACCCGAATCGGTCTCATCGAGGATCGCCAGCTTGGGGTCGAGCAGCGCCATTTGAAAGACTTCGTTGCGCTTCTTCTCGCCGCCGGAAAAGCCCTCGTTGATCGGACGGTTGAGCAGGCTTTGATCCATATCCACGATCTTTATCTTCTCTTTCACGAGCGCGAGAAAATCCATCGCGTCGAGCTCCGGAAGCCCGCGGTGCTTACGGATGGCGTTGAGCGCGGCCTTGAGGAAATAGGTCGTATTCACGCCGGGAATTTCGACCGGATATTGAAACGCAAGGAAGATACCCTCGCGCGCGCGCTCCTCCGGCGGCATCTGAAGGAGATCCTTGCCTTCGTAAATAACTTCGCCGGCGGTGATTTCGTAACCTTCCCTGCCCGCGAGGATGTGCGCCAGCGTGCTCTTACCCGAGCCGTTCGGCCCCATGATTGCATGCACCTCGCCGGCATTCACCGTGAGATCGATCCCGCGCAGGATTTCGTTGCCGTCGGCTTTCGCGTGCAGATTTTTGATCGTCAACATCTAACTTGTTCTCCTTGGACCCGGACTCAAGCCCGCGAGGCCGAAAGCCGGCCCTTGAGCCCCTGCGGCTCGGCGATGTCGTGGATGGAAACTTTCCCCAGATAGTCCGCCACCAGATTTTGCACGTTGTTCCACACGGACCTTTGCGTGCACACCCCGCAATAGGAGCAGTATTGCTCTCCTTTATCAAGGCATTCCATCAAAGTTAGCGGGCGCTCAACAGTTTCGTAAACTTCTTTAATCGTTATGGCCTGGGGCGGACGCGCCAAACTGAATCCGCCTTTGGAGCCGATGTGGGAGTGCACCAGCCCGCCGGCAACGAGATCCTTCATGATCTTCGAAAGATAATAGGATGGAATCCCCTGTTTTTCCTCGATATCCACCCTGCTGATGATTTTCCCCGGAGGCTGGCCGGCAAGATAAGAAAGAGCCCGCACCGCATAATCGACGCGGCGGCCGACGTTCATCAGCGAACTTCGCTCGCTTCTGCGACCGTTACCTTTCATCAAAACACCTTTTATAATATAGACTTCCAAGGTCCACTTTGTCAATACTTTGGACGATTTTCCATTCAAAATTATTTTCTTGCTGTGATAATAAATAGACATGTCGATTCTAAAAGTTGCGCGCCTGGGAAATCCGGTGCTGCGCGCCGCCACGCGGCCGATTTCCAACGATCAAATGAGTGCGGCCGAGTTGCAGAGACTGATCGACGACATGATCGAAACGATGCGGGAATACAACGGCGTCGGTCTCGCCGCCAATCAGGTACACGAAGCGCTGCAAATCGCCGTGCTCGAGGTCGCGGACAATCCGCGCTATCCCGAGAAGGCCACAGTTCCGCTTTCCGTTTTGATAAATCCGAAGATCGAGCTGCTCTCGGAGGAGATGGAAGAAGATTGGGAAGGCTGCCTCAGCGTTCCCGACCTTCGGGGCAGTGTGCCGCGCTATAAAAAAATCCGCGTGCGCGCCCACGACCGCGGCGGCGCGAAGCTCGACTTCGTCGCATCCGGCTTTCACGCGCGAGTGATTCAGCACGAGTGGGACCACCTCAACGGCAAAGTCTATCTCGACCGCATGCGCGACCTCTCCACTCTCACCCACCTTCAGGAATTCGCCCGCTTCTGGGCGGAGAAATAAAAGATGAAAGCTGAAACGATGAAAGATGGAAGTTGGGAGTGTAATCTCTCGTTTCAGCTTTCCGCTTTCATCTTTCATCCTTAATAAGCGCTCTGGCCGTTGTCTTTATGAACCCGAATGGATACATTGCCTTCGTGGACTTGCTGCATTTGAAAACTTCTCTCGACGCGCTGTTGTCGGGCGCGACGCCGTCGGTCGCGCGCATTCTCGACGGCGCGCTCGGCGGCAACGACATCGGCGTCGAAGACGCCGCCGAGCTTTTCGACGCCTCGGGCGGCGATCTTCTCGTTATCATTGCCGCGGCGGACACCTTGCGGCAGGAGACCGTCGGGGACGTCGTCACGTACGTCGTCAACCGCAACATCAACTTCACCAACGTCTGCGTGAAAGCTTGCGGCTTCTGCGCTTTCAGCCGCGGCCACCTGGCGGAAGAAGGATATTTTTTGCCGGTCGAAGAAGTCATCCGGCGCGCGCGGGAAGCCCGGGATTTGGGCGCAACCGAGGTTTGCGTGCAAGCGGGACTCGCGCCCGGCATGGACGGCTGGCACTACGTGAAGCTCTGCCGCGCGCTGAAAGATACTCTTCCCGATCTCCACATCCACGGATTCTCTCCGGAAGAAGTGCTCTACGGATCGAGCTTGATCGGGACATCCGTACGCGACTACCTCGCCGCGCTCAAGGACGCGGGCGTCGGCAGCCTGCCCGGCACTTCGGCCGAGATTCTCGTCGACGAGGTGCGCGAAAAAATTTCTCCCGGCCGAATCCCGACGGCAACATGGATCGAACTGATTCAAACCGCCCACGAACTCGGCATTCCAACCACTTCCACGATCATGTACGGCCACATCGAAACGTCACGTGAGAAAGCGGTTCACCTGGGCATCTTGCGCGACATTCAGAAGAGAACCGGCGGGATCACCGAGTTCGTGCCGCTCTCCTTCGTCTATGAAGAAGCGCCGATGCATCATCGCAAGCGGCTTCCGGAACTGCGTAAGGGGCCGAGCGGCGCGGAGATTATGAAGATCTACGCAGTCTCGCGCCTCATGCTGAACAAGTGGATCCCTAACCTGCAGGTCTCCTGGGTGAAGGAAGGGCCGAAGCTGTCGCAGATCGCCCTCATGGCCGGCGCCAACGACTTCGGCGGCACTCTGATCAACGAAAGCATCTCGACCGCGGCCGGCGCGTCGCACGGGCAGTTGATGAAGCCGGCTCAATTCCGCGGGCTGATCCGCGAGATGGGACGGATCCCGGCGGAGCGCTCCACCACGTACAAGAAAATAAAATTGTTCGACGGCGCAGAGAACCCGGTCGATCCGCTCGACCGGGTGGAAAACCCGCAAGAGAAATTCGGCTCGTATCGGGAGCTTGTCCGCTTGAAGGATTATCGCTTCCGAGATTTCTATCAGGCGCAGAAGAGAAGCTGAAGTCAGCTTTCAGCCGTCAGCGATCAGCTTCGGAAAAGTGATTTCATATCATTGGCTGAGAGCTGACCGCTACCAAGCTTAAATGCAAGCCAACCCATCCCACTTCGAGGCCATCGGCAGCCGGCTCGGGTTTCATTTTGCCGCCGACGATTCGGAAAAAATCGTTCTCGTGTGGCAAGGCGCGCGCTTTCCCGCGTTTCTTTGTCTCGGCATCGCCGTCGCGCTTATGTTCATTTCCATTCCGATTCTTGAAGCGTTCCGCCAACGCGGCTTCGAGGGGCCCGCGGCATCTCTCTGGTATTTCCCGTTGATGAATTTAATTCTCCTGGGCATCGCCGCGTATTTGCTCTCGGTCAAGAGAACCATCTTGTTCGACCGCGGCAATCGAATGATTACGCTCTCCAAGCGCAGCCTGCTGCGCACGATTCGCCTGCGCGTGAGTTACGACGAAGTCGCCGCGCTTCGGCTCGGCGCGGACCAGGTTTACAGCGGCTTCGCTCTCGCCGGTTCGTCTTTTGTGGAAACGTATTCGGTTCCTTCGCTGCGCCTGATATTGAAAAGCAAAGAGACGGTGCTCCTCGATCGGAGCGGAATAAAAAGAATGGAGGCCGTCGCCGAGCGGCTCAGCGCTTTCGTCGAAAAACCCGTGGAATCGGAGAAGCAAACAAAACGTTCCTCCGCGTAGAGTCTTGACGCCTATCACGGTCGCTGCTTTTCATTGTGTTTTAATTATAAAAATGCTAGTAAATCCTATTATAGGAGACATTATGGGAGCGATAGCGGTTTCTAAGAAGGAGGAAGATCAGATCGAGAAGCTTCGGAAGGAGCTTGGAATAACCAGCAAGTCCGGATTGATCCGGGTTGCGTTGAAAACCTTAGAGAAAAAAACTCACGAAGAAAAGCTGCGGCGCGAGATCCAAGAGTCCGTGGGCCGGTGTGCCGCTGCCGACAAACGCGAGAACCGGGAGCTTTTCTTTGCCGGGGTTGCCCGCCGCACCGGAGAGTAAATGCAGATCGTCCGGGGACACTTGTATGTCATAGATTTTAATCCACGCGTACGAACCAAACCCGGCAAGCTCCGTCCTGCTGTAGTCGTTCAATCCGACATCGTAAATGAGGCGGGATATCCCTCGACTATAGTCATTCCCATAACGACACGGCTGGTGGATGATCCGGGCATCCTAAGACTCAGAATCAAGAAAGGAGAAGGCGGGCTCGCGCAGGAAAGCGATCTCTTGTTGGGTCAACTCATCGCCGTCGCCAACGAATCCTTCCGGCGCGAAATCGGAATATTACCGGATCATTTGATGGAGGAGCTTGATAAGCGTATTCGCGTCATCTTGAGTCTATAACTCGTCCGATTGAAATCGGCACGGACCAAAGCGCAGCCGGAGATTTGAGAACTCCGGTTAGCTGGATTTCCGATACAGCGCCTGGTGCAGTTGGCCGACCGCCTTCTTGACGCCCTCCAAGGACAGTTCTTCGGCCTTGAGCCATCCCACTCCCCTACTGCCGATCTGGCCCAGGTTGAAAAGATTTTCGCTCAACGCCTGCTGCGTCTCGTCGAAGCGCGCCGACCAGAGGACATCTCCCCGCTTGACGTCCCAAGCTTCCAACACGAAGGCGACGGACGCCGGATTTTTAACGCCCAAAGCTTCGCCCTCTCTCTCGCGGAAACGCAGAACGCGGCCGGAGATCACCGCGTCGGCATAAACCAGTTGGCCCAATCTCCTCGCTCTCGCTTCAGGGGAGCCGGCGGGAACCAGCGGCTCCATTTCGCGTACCTCGCGGTCCGAAACGATCTGCCAGTCGGACAACTGACTCATGGCGGAGTAAAGCTGGCGGCTCAGGAGCGCGGCGGGCGCATTCTCGGTCCTTGCGTCGGCGGCGAAGGGCGTCTTGCTTTTGGTCTCGCCGGAAAGAGATTCCAGCGGGAAGATGGCGATGCGTTTGATCTTTCTGGCTTCGAGGTCGGAGGCGGGTTTGCTGTCAAGATTCGCGGGGCCGACGCTGCACGCAACTAACATAAATAGGATAGGTAAAAATCGCCACATAGTTGCGCGATGATAACAGAACCGCCACTTCCCCTCAATGACTCGACCCATTTTAGATTTCCGATTGCCGATTTTTGTTTTTTGATTGGGACAGATCCGATCTTTCAATCCAAAATCGAAAATCCAAAATCTAAAATCGACTCAATCACCCGTCGTTTTGATGCCGAGCTCTTTGAGCTGCCTGGGATCGACCGGCGAAGGAGCGTCGGTGAGAAGACATACGGCCCGTTGGCTTTTTGGAAAGGCAATCACGTCGCGCAGCGAGCTCGCGCCGCTTAAAATCATCGCCAGGCGGTCGATGCCGAAGGCGATGCCGCCGTGCGGCGGCGCGCCGAAGCCCAGCGCCTCGAGAAAAAATCCGAACTTCGCCTCGGCCTCTTCCGCACCGATGCCGAGAAGCCCGAGCACTTGCTTCTGCAGCTCGACCTGGTGGATACGCACGCTGCCGCCGCCGATCTCGACGCCGTTCAACGCCAGGTCGTAAGCTTTGGACCTCACTTTCAAGGGATGGGTGGCGAGCAGCGGCAGGTCTTCGTCCAGCGGCGCGGTAAAGGGATGGTGCACCGCGACGTGGCGCTTCTCGTCCGGATCGTACTCCAACAGCGGGAAGTCGAGAATCCACACAAGTGAATATTGATCCTCGGGGATGAGCTTGAGCTTTTCTCCGAGGAGCAAGCGCAGGTTCGCGAGCGAATCGTGCACGACTTTGTCGTTGTCGGCCACGAATAGAATCACGTCGCCGCTTTTCGCCTCGGTAATTTTCAGAATCTCCGCGCGCTCGGCGTCGGAGAGAAATTTCGCGATCGGAGATTGCCACTCGCCCTCGGCGAGCTTGATCCAGGCGAGGCCTTTGGCGCCGTAGGTGGCGACGAACGCCGTCATGTCGTCGAGCTCTTTGCGCGAGAGGCTCGCGCCTCCCGGAACGCTGAGTCCTTTGATCATGCCACCGCCCGCGAGCACTGTCGAGAAAACCTTCACTTGCGATTTAGCGAAGCATTGGGAGAATTCCTTCAACTCCAAGCCGAAGCGCAGGTCCGGCTTGTCCGTCCCGTAACGCGCGCGCGCTTCCGCCCAAGAGAGGCGGGAAAACGGCGCTTTGATATCGATGCCCTTCAGCTCCTTGAAGAGCAGCGTCATCATTCCCTCGATAATTTGGATGATGTCCTCGGACTGGATGAAAGACATCTCTATGTCGAGCTGCGTGAATTCGGGCTGCCGGTCGGCGCGGAGATCCTCGTCGCGGAAGCAGCGCACGATCTGAAAGTAACGGTCGAGGCCGGCGACCATCAGGATTTGTTTGAAGAGCTGCGGCGATTGCGGCAGCGCGTAGAATTTACCGTGGTACATGCGGCTCGGCACGAGATAATCTCTCGCGCCCTCGGGAGTGCTCTTGGTGAGCACCGGCGTTTCGATTTCGATAAAACCCAGGCCGTCGAAGTAGTCGCGGATTTTCTTCGTCATCCGATAGCGCAGCGTGAGCGGCGCCAGGCTGCGCGGCCGGCGCAAATCGAGATAGCGGTACTTGAGCCGCGTGTTCTCCGTCACTTCGCTCTCG
>JBGQBP010000177.1:0-8603 GCA_041494945.1 Binatia bacterium
AGTGCAAGGATCGAAGGCATACTGATTCCCATGCCGACCGCCTTCAAAGAAGACGGCGCGGTGGACGAGAGCGGCACCGACGCGCTGGTGGATTTTTACATCGGCGCCGGAGTTCAAGGCTTTTTCGCCCTGGGAACCCACGGCCAGGGAATGGTCATGGAGATCGACGAGCGAAAGAAAGTGGCGGAGCGGCTCGTCCGCCGCGTCGCCGGCAAAGTTCCGATCGTCCTGCACATCGGCACGGCGAACACTTATTCTTCCATAGACCTCGCGCGCCACGCCGTCGGTCTCGGCGTGGACGCCGTCGCGGTGGTGCCGCCGTATTACTATCCGCACAACGACTACGAAGTTTACGCCCACTACAAAGCCATCGCGCGGGCGGTTCCGGGGACGCCGATGTTTATCTACGACAACACCGAGACGACCCACGTCCACATCACGCCGCCTAAAGTCTTGAAGGTGATCGAAGCGATCGCCCCCAACCCACTCGCCGGCATCAAGGTTTCGTTCCTGCCATTCGATCAACTGTTGGGCTACGCTTTCAAACTGCCGCCCTCGGTGGGCATTTTTCCCGGCTCGATCTTTTCTCTGTACGGTGCCTATTCGCTCGGCGTGCGCGGCGCGATCAATCCGCCGACGACTCCGTTTCCGGAGCTTTGTGTTAAAATGTTTCTGTCGCTTAAAGAGGGCAACCTCGACGCGGCGAGAAAAGCGCACGACCAACTGGCGGCAATCATGAACGTCGTGGGACGTTACTTGCCCGAGCACGGCCGCGTCGTGTTCGGCGAGATCATGCGCATGCGCGGCTTGCCGGTGAAAAGATTTCCCCGCTGGGATTGCGCGCCGTTTACCGACAAGGAAAGAGACGACCTCCGGAAGGGGCTGATCGAGACCGGGATCTCGCTGCCGCTCCCATAAATCGAAAGACCGCAGGGAACCATCATGGCAACGAACGGAACGCCCGACTGGGGTAAACGGCTCAGCGCCGACGAGGCCACGGCTTACGCCGATGAGATCATAAAAAAGATGTACGCGCGCTGGCAGGCGAAGATTTTTCAAGGCGCTTTCATGCAGGACCTTGCCGCCGGAAAGCTCCCTCTCAATACCATCCGTCTCTTTTGGAAGCACTGGTACAGCTACCCCGTAGAGATCAACAACTTTCACCTGATCATCTACCAGAGGCACATGGGATTTTTCAGCCGCCATCCGGAGCTGCTGGGCCCCTATGTCGGCAAGATCAGCGACGAGCTGGTGAACCCGAAGATTCCCGGACACATTCAGGTGCTGTTAGATCAGGGCGAGGTGTTCGGCGTCAGTCGCGAAGAGATGGTCAACTGCGAAGTCTACCCCGAATGCCGCGCGCTGACGGAGTTTGCCAGGGGGCTCGTCTACGAGGGCGCCATGATCGAGTGGTGGGCGCGCTCACTCAATGAGGAGATGTTCGGCCACTGGGCAAGAGAGTGGCGCCAAGCCTTGCTGGGGAAATACAATTTCAAAGAATCCGACTTGCATTATTTTCAGGTTCACGAGGAAGCGGACCTCGCAGAGCACGAGGAAGGACTCATGGCTCACGGCCAGGTTGCGCGGCTGATATTCCACACCCTGCTGCAGGATGGACTGGTCTGGACCAGACCCGGCTGGTCTCCTGAATATTGCTGCCTGACCAACGCCGATTACGTCGCGCTCTTTCACGACGGCATTTACCATCACGCCAAGGAAGAAGGTCATTTCTAATGCTTTTTTTCAGCTTTCATCTTTCAGCTTTCATCTTTTAACCGCTATGCCCTTCAACGACCTGCGCGAGTTCATCGACGCGGCGCGCGCGCTCGGCGACGTCAAAGACATCCACGGCGCGCATTGGGATCTTGAGATCGGCGCGCTGACGGAACTCTTCGCGGGCCGCGACAATCATCCCCTTCTCCTCTTTGACCAGATCCCCGGTTATCCGGCCTCCTATCGCGTCGCTTCGAATCTCATCAATCATCCGCGGCGGGCCGCGCTCGCCGCCGGCATGCCGCCCGAAATTTCGAAAACCGAGATGGTTCTGCGTTGGAAGCAATGGCTGAAAGATCTCCGCCCGATACCGCCCAGGGTAGTTTCCGCCGGCCCCGTGCTCGAAAATGTTTTCAGCGGCGACGGCGTGGACATGACCAAGTTCCCGACGCCGCGCTGGCACGAGCTGGACGGCGGCCGATATCTCGGCACCGCGTGCTGCGTGATTACCAGAGATCCCGACGATCCCTGGGTCAACGTGGGAATTTATCGCGTGCAAATGCACGATCGAGCCCGGCTCGGACTTTACATCTCGCCCGGACACCACGCGCGCATCATGCGGGAAAAATACTGGGCGCAAGGAAAGTCCTGTCCGGTCGTCGTCACTTTTGGGCAAGATCCGCTGCTCTGGCTCACGGCGGGCCAGTCGGTTCCTTACGGAGTCTCGGAGTTCGACTACGCGGGCGGGCTGCGCCAGGCGCCGGTCGAGGTCCTGAAAGGCGAACGCACCGGTCTGCCGATACCTGCGACGGCCGAGATTGCTATCGAAGGCGAAGTGCCGCCGCCGCAGGAAGAGAGCCGCGTCGAGGGCCCGTTCGGCGAATGGCCCGGCTACTATGCTCACGGCGCGCGCGAGGAACCGATCATCCGCGTGCAGGCTCTTTATCACCGGAACGATCCGATCATCGCGGGCGCGCCGCCGATCAAGCCGCCCGTGCTGACCTTCGGTGTTCCGATCGGCGCCGCCGCGATCTGGAACTATCTTGAAAAAGCGGACGTGCCCGATGTTCGCGGCGTGTGGTCGCACGTAGGCGGCGCGGCGCCGGGCGGAGGCGCTCCTTTCCTGGTCGTTTCCATCAAGCAGCGCTATCACGGCCACGCGCAGCAGGCGGCGCTTGCGGCTCTCGCTTGCCGGGCGGGAAATTATCACGGCCGCTTTGTCGTGGTCGTTGACGAAGACATCGATCCCGCGGACATGGGCGAGGTGCTTTGGGCGATATCGACGCGCTGCGATCCCAAGTCGGCCATCACCATCATCGACAACTGTTGGAGCACGCCGCTCGATCCCGCCATGACGCCGGATAAAAGAGACGCCGGCGATTTCACCAACAGCCGCGCGATCTTGAACGCCTGCCGCCCCTATGCCTGGAAAGACCGCTTCCCGCCGGTCAACGTGCTGAGCCCCGAGCTCAAGCGTAAGATGACCGAGAAGTGGAAAGAGCAGCTGAAGTAAAAGGGGCCGTTTTCACATTTCTGGGATTCTAGAATTTCTTTGGTTGCTTCCCTTTATACGGTAAAAAGCCCGCCGTGGCGACGGGTCTATTCCTGACGATCTAGAATCCACCTGCCAGAGTCTCCCGGTGTCTGACTTACTGAAATCTCTTATCTAATTTGTTTTAACTATTGACTGTTCATACATAAATCATTTAGATTATCTAGGCTGACGAACCGTTTCATTCGGAGAACTCCGATGCCCTTGAATGATCTTCGCGCATACATCGCGCAGTTGGAACAGGCTGGGGAAATTCAAAGAATAGAGCAAGAAGTGCAGCCCGTACTCGAGGTCGGCGCTATTATCCGCCGTTCATACGAGCTACGTGCGCCGGCCCCGCTCTTTTTGAATCTCAGAGGCTATCCGGGACATCGGATTTTGGGCGCGCCTATCGGACTGAGCCACGACAAAAACCGGAGTTTCGCCCGATTCGCAATTTCAATGGACATGGCGTCCGACTCATCGCCGATGGAAATTATCAACGAATATATTCGCCGCCTCGCGAAGCCGATCAAGCCGGTCATGGTGGAGCGCGGACCATGTAAGGAGAACATTGTGCTTGGCGAGGATATCGACCTGCAGGGCTTTCCAGTTCCCGTGCTCAACCGCCCGATGGAGTTCGCCATTGCCCTGGGAACCGAACCAGTCACGCCATGGGTTGCAGGCACAGGCCTTCCGCCCAATATATCGGAGATGGATATCATTGGCGCCATCCGCGGCGCGCCTCTGGAACTGGTCAAGTGCGAGACAGTGGACCTTGAAGTACCCGCAACGTCCGAAATCGTCATCGAAGGATTCGTGCCTCCACATGAAAGAAAGGAGGAAGGTCCATTTGGAGAGCGCACCGGATTCCTCGTCTCCGATCGAGCGCCCCGTCCGGTGTATCACGTCACTGCGATCACTCATCGAAACAACCCGATTCTTCCGGTCACTTGCGCGGGCGCGACGGTTGATGACTTCACCGTTGCCCTCTCTCTCACTAAGGCCGCAAACATTCTCAATGAAAGCCGCCGCCAAGGCTTTTCTGTCAGAAGAGTCTATTGTCCACCGGAAGCCCTTTCTTACTGGACGGTGGTTTCCACGAAGGTCCCAAACTCGGGTTATGTTCGCCGTCTCGCCCAAGCCATCCGGGAAACTGCCTGGGGTCGCTCCAGCAGGTACCTGGTTATCGTAGACGAGAATATCGATCCGACCGACATGGGACAGGTGCTGTGGGCAATCTCAACCATGTGCCATCCGAAGCGCTGGCTCATCCGGGCAGAAAACATTCCCGGACATCCATTGCTTCCATCGATCGGCCCGGAAGGGAACTCAAATCATATCGGCCCGTATACTTTATTCGATTGCACCTGGCCCAGGGAGTGGCCCAAAGCGGTGATATCGGCAAAAGCCTCTTTCGACGACATCTGGCCTAAGGAGGTGCAGGAGAAGGTCCTGAGGGACTGGCGCGCGTATGGCTATAAAGAGGAAGGTCCGGAATGAATGAGCGCGAAGAAGATTCAACTATGGCTCTTGTGCCGTTCTTTGGAGGGGATCTTTTTTATCTTTCTTGCCGCCCTGAGGCTACTCCCAACCAGGCTTTTGCGCCTCCTGTGCGCGCCTGTGCTTACGCTGCTCATCTATTTCCTGATGCCTCGCAGGAGAATTCTTAGAAATCTAGCCGCCGCCTTTGGCGAGTCCTATTCTCCGGCAACGAAAAAGGGGCTGGCCAAGGGAGTACAGGAGCATTTTGCCAAAAACCTGCTGGACTGTTTTCTTCAACTGGCCGACCCAGACCACACGCGCCGGAGCGTCACCGTCGAGGGATTAGAAAACATTGAGGCTGCGCTGGCAAAGGGGAAGGGTGTCATAGCTCTCGGCGCGCACATCGGCAACTTTGTCCTGGTGGGAACACGGGTGGCCGCGGAGGGATACCCCTTCTCTACGTTATTTCGCCTACCTCGGGACGAGCGAATACGAGACATTATCGAGCGCTATCTCTCCTCCTTTCACCAGCGCGTCATTCCCACCCCACCCAGGCGCCTGGCGGTGCGCCGGGTGCTCGAAGCGCTCAAGAGGAATGAAATCGTCTTTATCCTCGGCGACAACCTGAAGACAGGAAAGGTGCAGACATTCTTTTTCGGCCAGCGAGTTCCCTCCCCGCGCGGCCCGGTGAGCCTGACGCTGCGCTCGGGCGCGGCGCTGGTTCCGATGTACCTCATCAGAAACTATCAGGGAGGCCTTCACCTCGTTATCGAGCCGGAGATGCTTTTAATCAGAAACGGAAACGTGTATGAAGATGTGACTGGCAATACCCGCCAGATCGTACGTTATCTCGAGAGCCTTATTGCCCGGTACCCGGACCAGTGGAACTGGCTCACCGTCCGCATGAAAAGATACCGGGGCCAGGCCGAGCACGCGGGAGTCGGCAACGTCGTAATAAAATGAGCAATTTAGGAAGCCGTATAAAAGAGATCGTCCTGCACAGTGTTTACCTCGAGCCGTCGTCGTTCAATCGCGTCGGACCCGGACAGCTCACGATTGAAGGAGGCCGGCTCTTTGTGAGCCAGTTTTCCCACTTCACGCGAAACTTCCCGCGCTGGCTGGCGGCGGTGGCCGCGAACTGTCCGGTGCCCGAGGTGAGAAAATTTCTCGCCGGCAACCTCTACGAAGAAGAGATCGGCCCCGGCGGCCAGGGCTCCCACTACGACCTGCTGCTGAGACAGGGCGAGGCGATGGGACTCACGCGGGAGGCGATCGAAAAAACCGCGCCGTTTCCGACGACGGCTCTGGCGATCAGCGCGCTGGAAAATATTTGCCGGAATCCCTCATGGCTGGAAGGGCTCGCCGCCACCACGGGACTCGAATGCATCAACCATCCGGCGGTGCGCGCCGAGGCGGGCGTCATCATCATCAACGACGTCCGGGCGTGGAAGCACCTCGGGCTCAACGACCAGCAGCTCAAGTCCAGAACGATTCACATGGAAGAAGACGAAAAGCACGTGGAGACCGGCCTCAAGATTCTCGCCGGCCACGCCTTGACCGAAGAGTCCAAAGAAAAAGTCGTGAACTCCGCGCGCGAAGCGATCCGCGCCTTTCGCCTGCTGATGGAAGGAATCGGCGCGGCGGCGTTGGGTAACTGTTCCTAGATTGCCCTGCGCAAGATAAGGTTATCCGACAAAAATCGATTCAGGCAGCCAACGGCGGCATCTTACACGGAATGCCGCGTTGCTTGATTTCCGCTTCGTAAATTCTCCGAATCTCCGGATCTTCATCCTCGTATTCGATCAGCGTGCCGCCCTCTTTGACGCTGATGAAGACCCCGCCGTCGCGCTTTTGCGCGGCGACGTAAAAACCCATCTTGTGCCGCTTGCTGCCGTAGCGCAGCGCGAGCTGCCGCGCTTTCTCTTCGCCTAAGTTGAAGTGTTGATGAAACCAGCCGTTCGGCGGCCCGAACGCGGTGCCGGGTTTCCAGTCGACGCGCACGACTTTGTCGCCGTGGCCGCTCTTATAAGGATGGGTGCCCAGCTCATTCGGCCACATGATCGTGTAGCCTTCCGACCTGAGGATGAGCAAGACGGCGCCGGCGCCGTGATAATGAGCCTTGTGGTACATGCCGACCGGCCATTCGACCAGATGGCCGACGAGCGAGTTGCCCGCGATTTCAAATCCGGTAAAGCCCCCGCCCTTCCCCTTGTACTCGTGGGCGTCGATCAACGCCGTCGCCACGTCGGCGATGAAATTGGTGTCCCAATAGTTTCCCCGGCCTAAAGTGTACCGCTTGTTGGTGACCTCGAAGTAGTTCTCCTCGCCGTTGTAGCGGTCTTTGAATTGATAGTTGCAGTTGAAGACAAAGTCCGCGTTGTGAAACATATCCATGATCATCGGCGCATTGGTCACCGCCGTGAGCAGCGCGCGCTGGCTGCCGCCGTTGATCAGCCGGTACCAGGAATTGAGCGGAGTCGCGAACAAGCTGCCCGGACCCCATTCGAAAAACCGTTTCCCCTGGCCTTCCTGCCAAACTTCCGTGGAGCCCAGCCCCTCTATAACGTAAAAAACTTTTTCATACAGGTGCTTCTCGGGCTCGAGCGACTTGCCCGGCGGAACCTCGACCACTTCCATCCCCGTGGCGCCCTCCATCCCGCGGAGCTGCACGAAGGCGCCCCGCCCGCCCTTTCGGGACCACGGCCCGAGTGGGATCTCCGCGACGTCCACACAGTAGCCCTCGACAACCGGCACGCCTTCCTGTTTGATCCATTCTTCGTAATACGGGAGTGAGTTTGCGTCTTTTTCAGACATGAACTTTCCTGCCTTTCCTAAATTGATCTTGCGTTGAGGTCTAGGATTATAAATCGCGAGCGGTACTGTCAAGAGCGGAGTTGAAAATGAGTAATTTTCCGAATGGATCGATTAAAAAAATTGTGAGGCTGGTCAGAAAGGCTCAGATCCAAGGCGCGCGCCGATCTGACGAGCGCAGGCGTACTCTTTCAGTACGTCGAGCGAGGCAGATCAAGCGCAACGCAGGAGCTGAGACTTTATGGCCGACCTACGGATACATGTATTCGATCGGCGGAGATTCCAACTCCGTTTCGACTTTTGTGACCCCGGAAACTCCTTCGACGATGCGCACGATCTCCCGCTCCAGGTCCAGATTGGCAAGGATGCCGGAGAGACGCACCCGTCCGCCATCGACGCTGACGTTGATCGTGAGGTTGCGCGTCTTCGGAGAAACGATCAGCGCCGCCTGAACTCTTGCGGTGATCGTCAGGTCCTGAAAGGCCCGCTCGGACTCGGTCGTCGGCTGATATTCCGGCCGGCGCACGGACTCTACGATCAGATGCGACGCGCTCTCCAGGCTCATATGGCCGACGTTGAGAACGACATCGTAACGGCTCGGATCGCGCCAGTCGCCGCCGAACAATGCCTGTAACCGGCGCGTGCGCGCTTTGTCCACCTGCTCGATGTAGTGCTGCGCCGCGCCTTCGCTCATCCCTTCTCTGGAGCGCACCTGCTCCACCCGGTAGCTCATCGGCGCGGTGAGATAAACCCTGAGCGCGTGCTGTATGCCGGGAAAGAGGTCCTGCCCCGCGTGGCCGTGATAAACGAGATTTCCCCCTTGTGCGACCTCGCACATCGCGGCCTGAAGCACGATGCGATAGATTCGCAATCCTTCCTGCCACCGCTCCCACCAGCGCGGCGCCGTATCCAGGATTTCGGTGAACTTCGCTTCCGGTATGCCGTAGCGCTCGCTCGCCTGCATCAAGACTTCGCGGCTCACGCACCGGTAACCCAACTGTGCCGCGACCCGCTCGGCCAGCTCGGGACCGCCGCTAAAAGCTCCTCGCGTGATAGTGATAAT
>JBGQBP010000178.1:0-8451 GCA_041494945.1 Binatia bacterium
AGCGCGGCTTCCAGATTGTCCACCGCCGGAAGCTCCTCGTACTCCACCTCGATGAGGCCGAGCGCCTCCTCGGCGGTCGCCGCGTCCACCGCCGCCACGCCGGCGACCGGATCGCCGACGTATCGTACCTTGTCCACCGCCACGATCGGCTGGTCTTTGTAAGCGGCGCCGTAATAATAGTCGAGAGCGCCGAGATCGTCTCGCGTAATTACGGCGACAACGCCGGGAAGTTTTTCGGCCTTGCGCGCGTCTATATTGACCAGCCGCGCATGCGGGTAGGGGCTTCTGAGGATCTTTCCCATGGCCATGTTCGGCAGCTCGATATCGACCGTGTAGAGCGCCTTTCCGGACGCCTTGTCTCTGCCGTCTACCCGCGGAAGAGATTTACCGACGACTCTGAGTCCGCTCTTTTTCATAATCAGTTTTTATCTCCGTATTTTTTTCTGAGCCATTCCAGCGCTTCTTCTCTCGTGCGCAGCTCGCCTTCGAGCTGGGCTTCATGAAGCCCTTCCAGAATCTCGTGAAACAGCGGTCCGGGCGTAAAGCCCATGGCGATCAGATCTTTGCCCGTCAGCAACGGCTCGGGATGAATCTCCTCGTGCTTGAACTCCTCGAGCTTCCGCCGGCAGAAGTCATAGTATTGCAGGTCGCCGTTCGATGCCAACGCATCCAGCCGAGTCAGCTCGAGCAGCTCCTCGATCCCTTCTTCGCCGAGAAAACGCTTCAACGTGCTGACGCGCATCTTCGGCGCCTGTGTGTGGCGCAAATGATGCTTCACCAGATAGGCGACCCGTTCCCAAACGGAGCGGCTGCGCTTGAGCCGCTTGAGAATCTCAACCGCCATCTCTGCGCCTCTTTCGGTGTGGCCGTAGTACGTGATGCGCTCGCCGTGTTTTTCAATACAGACGGGTTTGGCGATATCGTGGAGAAGAGCGCCATAGGCGAGGGTCTCCGATATTTGAGATTTGAGATTTGAGATTTGCTCCAAGATGAGAAGCGTGTGAACGAATACGTCGCCTTCCGGATGATAGTCCGGAGTCTGCTCTACGCCTTTCATCCGCGCCACTTCCGGCAGAACGGCGGGCAAAAGCCCGCTCTCATCCAACAGTTCAAAACCTCTCCGCGCGCCGCCTTCGGTCAATAGGCGCGTGATCTCCTCGCCGATTCTTTCCCACGATACCTGAGTAATCGAGGCGGCCTCTTCCCGGATGGCCCGCAAGGTATTTTCTTCGATCGTAAAGCCAAGACTTGCCGCAAAACGCACCGCGCGGATCATGCGCAAGCGATCTTCGCGGAAGCGCTCGCGCGGTTCGCCGATCGCGCGGATCAGACGGCGGCCGAGATCCTCCCTGCCGCCGACGAGATCGATCAGCCGATCCTCGACCGGATCGTACATCATGCCGTTGATGGTGAAGTCCCGCCGGAGGATGTCCTCCCGCATGCCGGCAAAGCGAACCTCGCTCGGACGGCGGCCGTCGACATACGGGCCGTCCCACCGAAAAGTCGCGACCTCGAAGGAATCCCCGTCAGAGAGGACCAAGATGACCCCGAACTGCGCGCCGACCTCGATCGTTTTCGGAAAGATTTTTTTGACCGCGTCCGGCTTCGCGCTCGTCGCGATGTCGTAATCCTGCGGCGATTTCGCGAGGAGCATGTCGCGCACACACCCGCCCGCGAGATAGGCCTCGTGGCCTTCTTGCCTAAGGCGCTTCACGATAGCAATGGCTTTTTCCCGTCGCGTCACGGGACGTACCTCGATATCAACCGTATCGGGAAAAGGAGAGAATGGGAAGTTGCCGGTTAATGAACGGACGGGATGGCGCCGGAGATGAATTCCTGAACTTTGCCCTGCAACTCCTGGAAAGTGAACGGCTTGACGATGTAGTCGTTGCATCCCGCGTCTATACAGGTCTTAAGATCGGCGTCCCTGAAGAGCGCGGTCGCAGCCAGGATCGGAATATCGTGAGTTTCCGGATGGGAGCGCAGCAGCCGCGTCGCCTCCCGGCCGTCCATGCCGGGCATCATGATATCCATCAGTATGAGTTGAGGCTTTTCCTGGACCGCCTTCTCCACCCCTTCTTTACCGTGCTTGGCGGGAATGGCGGAAAACCCCATCAACTCCATCTGCCATATCAGGAGCTCCCGCATATCCGGGTGGTCTTCCACGACGAGAACCTTTTTCATGCGAAGGGGTCGCCTTTCCTAAAGAGTAATCTGCATGGGAAATGGTTTTACTATAGGCCCTTACCGGTGTCAAGTGGAGTTTTCAGCGCCGCTTTCGTTTGATCGGCCACGACAACGACGATGAGCTTTTCAGGCTGGAGATAGCGCTTGGCCACGCGCAGCACGTCTTCGCGGCCGATCCGCCGGATAAGCTCCGGATAGCGCTCGGGATAATCCAGGCCCAGGCCGAAAAATTCGACCTGAGAAAGAAAAGTAGCCACCTTCCGGTTGGTGTCGAGCCGGAGCGGAAAGCTGCCGATGAGATAATCCTTGGCCGCCTTGAGCTCTTCCTCCGTCGCTCCCTGCTCGCGAATCTTTCGGATCTCCTCGATCGCGATGCGGATCGCGTCTCCGGCGCTCTCGTTTTTAGTTTGCATGGAGACCTGGAAGCTGCCGGTGTATTTTTCCGGCTCAAAAGCGCTGTAAACCGAATAGGCCAGGCCGCGACGGTTGCGAATCGATTCCATCATGCGGGAGGAAAAGCCTCCGCCGCCGAGAATGTAGTTCATCACCTGAATGGCATAATAATCGGGATGGGCCCGCGGCACGCCCTCATGCCCGATGATGATGTTCGCTTGAGTGAGATCCTTGTTGACCTTGATGACGGTTGCCGCGCCGGGAGCCGGCAGCGGCGGCGGTCCGACCGAAGCCCCTCCTTTTTCCCACGGCTGAAAAGCCTTGCCGAGTCTCTGCGTCATCTCCTCGTGGGAAACGTCTCCCACCACGGTGAGGATCGCGTGATTCGGGCGGTAATATTTCCGGTAAAAGTCGAGCAGGCCGGGGCGGTCGACGCGCTTGACGGAGTCCGCGGTTCCCTCCACCGGCCGGCCGTAAGAACTTTTGGGGAAAAGAACCTCGATGAATTTCAGGTGCGCGATGTAGCCGGGCTGCTCTTCGCGCGCCCGGATGGAAGCGAGGATGGATTGTTTCTGCCGGTCGATCTCTTCGGCCGGAAACGTGGACGCCGTCAGCACCTCGGCGAGCAATTGGAGTCCGGTGTCCAGATCCTTCTTCAACAGAGTCATGCTGACGGTGGCGGCCTCCTCGCCGCACCCCGTGGAGAGCGTCGCCCCCAAAAAATCCAGTGTTTCGCTGATCTGCAGAGCCGTGCGGTTCTTGGTCCCGTAGGTCAAAAGCCGGGCCGTGATATTGGCGAGACCGGCCTCGGCTTCGGGCTCAAAGCGCGCGCCGGCATCGATGAGCAGATTGAACGTGACCATCGGGAGCGCCTTCTGCTCCGAAGTGATGACCGTGAGCCCGTTGCCGAGAACGGACCGTTTCGGCGCAAGCCGCGCTTCGGAAGAGGAAGGGATAACTGTTACGCCCATCAATAGGAAGATCAAAGCTATTGCAAAATGAAAAATGCAAAACGCAAAAGTCAAAATGTCTTCTCTTCCATTTTTCACTTTGCCATTCGACAAGCTCATGGTGGTGAGCTGGGTCGAACCACAGTTTGCAGTTTGCATTTTACTTTGTTTCTTTCGTGGGAACGAGCGTTCCCACCGTGCGGCGGTCCGGGTCGAGATATTTTTTTGCGACTCGAAGAACGTCCGCCGCCGTGACCGCGCGTATTCCCGGCAGATACGCGTTGATGAACTCCCACTTGGCCACCGATTCAAACTGGCCGATTCTCAAAGCCTGCCCGAAAATCGAGTCCTGGCCGAAAACGAACGCGGCTTCCACCTGATTTTTTGCTTTTTCCAGCTCCCTGTCGCTCACCGGCTCCGATCGAACCTGCGCGACCACCTTGTCGATCGCGCTCTCCACTTCGGCCTGCTGCTTGTCCGGCATCACCTGGGCCGTGAAAGAAAAGATCGCCGGCCCTATGGAAACTCCGTCGTAATCGGCGTCCACCCCGGTGGCGATCCGCTTGTTGTAGACCAGATCCTGATACAGACGCGAGCTTCGCCCGCTGGCAAGAATCACCGAGAGGAGATCCAGGGCGAAGCCGTCGGAGTCCTGCAAGTTCGGCACGTGATAGTACATCGAGAGCAGCGGCAGCTCCGCTTCTTTCTTGAGCGCGACCCTTCTTTCCCCTTTTTGCGGCGGCTCCTCGAGCGTCACTTTCGGCGGAGCGGCGCCGCGCGCAATCTTGCCGAACTCCTGTTTGATCCTGGCCAAAATCTGCTGTGCGTCGAAATCCCCGACGACGACGATGAAAGCGTTGTTGGGAGCATAATAGGTCTTATAAAATTGGCGCAGGTCGTCGCCCGAAAGATTCAAAATATCCGACATCCAGCCGATCACCGGGCGGCGATACGGATAGACGGTATAAGCGACGGCGCTCATGACCTCGCCCAGCGCCGCTCCCGGTTTGTCCTCGGTGCGCAGCCGCCTCTCCTCCATGACCACCATCTTCTCGGACTCGTAATCGTCGAGCACCGCGTTGGTCATGCGATCGGCCTCGAGCTCGATCTCGACGCCGATCTTGTCCCGGCTCATCGTGGCGAAGTACACCGTATGGTCCTCCGTCGTGAACGCGTTCGAATTGCCGCCGTTTTGAGCGATAATGCGCGAATACTCCTCGGGCTTCGTTTTCTTAGTTCCCTTGAACATCATGTGCTCGAGGAAGTGAGCGAGACCGCTCCTGCCGTCGATCTCGTTCCTGGATCCGACGCGGTACCATACCTGGAACGTGACGACGGCGCTTTTATGGTCTTCGAGCAGGAGGACCTTGAGGCCGTTATCGAGCGCCGCCTCCTGAACCTTGAAGTTCTGAGCCTCGGCGGGCGCGATCGACGAGAGAGACAAGAAAAAGGAGAGGACAAGGAGTCGCATTTTCGCTAACATGAATAAAGGAACAAAACCAAAACTGCAAGGGCGCGAGTTGACAGTGCGGACGCGGAGAAATAGGATGATTTTTTTAGGAGAATCGCATGCATGACGTGACCAACATGAGAGGATTCATCGGCCTCCTCGAAGAGATGGGCGAGATCAAGACCATCGAAGGCGCCGATCTCAAGCTCGAGGTCGGAGCGCTGACCGAACGGGCCGCGGAAAAAGAAGGCCCCGCGCTCTTGTTCGGCGGCTTCAAAGATTTTCCGCCGGGCTTTCGCATCGTCTCCAACCTTTTCAGGACTTGCAGGCGAACCGCCCCGGCGATGGGACTCTCCGTCGATCTCAAGGGCATCGAGTTTCTTTACGCGTGGCGAAAAAAACTCGCGGCCTTCAAGCCGGTTCCCACAGAGCAGCTGGAAGGCGGCCCGGTGTGTGAAAATCAGATGGACGAAGATCACGTCGATCTCTACAAATTTCCCACTCCGAGCTGGCACGAGCTCGACGGCGGGCCGTACATCGGAACCGGTTGCGGCGTCATCACCAAAGATCCCGAAACCGGCAAGATCAACATCGGCACCTATCGCGTCATGATCCAGAACAAGAACACGGTGTCGGTGAAGATGAACATGGGCAAGCACGGCCGGCTCGCCTTCGAGCGCAGCCGCGCCGCCGGCAAGCCGCTGCCGGTCGCCATAACGCTCGGCCAGGGTCCGAGCGTTTTTCTCGCCGCGCAGATGCCCTTGCCGCCGGACGTGAACGAATATGAGTTCGCCGGATTCCTTCAGGGCGCGCCGGTGCCGGTGGTGCGCGGCGCCGTAACCGGGTTGCCGATACCGGCCAACGCGGAGGTCGTTCTCGAAGGCGAGATGCCGCCGATGAAGGACGAGGAGATGCCGCGCGAGGGACCGTTCGGCGAGTGGCCGGGATATTTCACGGAAGCCAACGTCGGAGAAACTCCCGTGATGATCGTGAAGCGTGTCTACTATAGAAACGATCCGATTCTTTTAGGCGCGCCGCCGCTCAAGCCGCCGGCCAGCTATCTGCCCATTTCTCTCGGCGCGGCTACGCTGTGGGAGCAATTAGAGAAGGCCGGCATTCCCGAGGTAAAAGGCGTCTGGGGTTTTGTCTACGGCGGCCAGCCGGGACCGTTCACGGTGATTTCGATCAAGCAGCGCTACGCCGGCCATTCGAAGCAGGCGCTGCTCGTCGCCGCCGGAGCGCGCGCCGGCGCCTACGGTGGAAAATTCGTCGTCGTGGTGGACGACGATATCGACATCTCCAATCCGAACGACGTGATCTGGGCGATCGCCACGCGCTGCTACGTGCGCGACGGCATCGACGTCGTCAAAAGCGTGTGGGCCTCGGTGTGCGAGCCGGCGATGCCGCCGGAGGAGCGCTCGCCGAAAGGCTACGTGTCGGACCGCGTGTTGATCGACGCCTGCCGTCCGTACCGCTGGATGGACGAGTTTCCGGCCGTGAACGCCTTCGAGAAGGAATTCAAAGATAAGGTCGAGGCGAAGTGGAAGATCTGACGGCCGGCGGCAGAACGAACCCAGCGGCGACGTATATGCACACGCCTTTTACTTTGTCCGTCATTCCCGTGAAAACGGGAATCCAGGATCTTCGAAATGACTGGACTCCCGCTTCCGCGGGAGTGACGATTCGCTTTTATAACCCGCAAGAGAGTTCCCAGCGCTTCCGGAGAAAAAATTAATGCAAGCGCTGCAAACGTTGAGCCTCGCGATGGGAACGGCCTGGACCTCGGGCATCAATCTCTATGCGACCGTCGCGGTCCTCGGCATCGCGGGCCGCGCGGAGATGATCCAATTGCCGCCGGGCCTGCATGTCCTCATGGATCCCCTGGTGATCGCCGTCGCCTGCATCATGTATGTGATCGAGTTCTTCGTCGACAAAGTTCCGTACGTCGATAGCGCGTGGGATACGCTGCATACTTTCATACGCATTCCGGCCGGGGCGATTCTGGCCGCGCGTTCTTTAGGCCCGACGAATCCGGCGTTGGAGCTGGCCGCGATTCTCGCCGGCGGCACCGTCGCATTGGCCGCGCATGGGACCAAAGCGACGATACGGCTGGCGCTCAACGTGAGCCCGGAGCCGTTCAGCAACTGGGCGGCAAGCGTCGGCGAAGATCTGATGGTCCTCGGTGGGTTGTGGCTGACTTTCAATCACCCCCTCGTGATGCTGCTTTTGATCGCGGCGTTCCTCGCTCTCGCCGCCTGGCTGATTCCGAAACTGTTTCGTCTGGCCAAGCGCGGATTTCAAATGCTGCGCAGCCGGCTCGGCGGAAAACCGGCGCCCGGAACGACGTAGATATTTGGGTCTTCAGGCTTCCGTGTGGGTAACCGCGCCAACACTATTTCAGTTCGTGGCGATGCAGGACTCGGAGATTGCACCGCGGAGGCGCTGAGGTCGCGGAGAAGTTCGTATTAAGGATATCATCTTGAACAAACCCTCTGCGAACTCTGTGTCTCTGTGGTGAATATTCCTTCACAGTAAACCCGGAAGAACCAAATATTTAACCGCGCATGAAAGACGAAAAAACCGGCAGCACTCCGCCCGTCCCGCTGACGCTGGAAGGGTCGTACATCCTTCATCAGATGTTTCGCGTCCGCTGGCCGGCGTGGAAGGAACTCGACAAAGATTCGCGCGGAGACGCCGTCGAGGAGGCAACGTCCTTGTTGGCGACGATGGAGCAAGGGAAAGACGAGTCCAGCGCGCTTTTTTCCATGCTCGGACATAAAGGCGATCTTTTGATCGTTCACTTCCGCCGGACGCTCGAAGCGTTGAACAACGCCGAATTGCGTGTCGCCAATCTCAAGCTCGCGGAATTTTTGGAGCCGACGACCTCCTATCTGTCGGTCGTTGAGATGGGGCTGTATGAAGCGACCGTGCGTCTGTATGACGGCCTGAAGCAAAAAGGAATGCCGCCCGGCTCGCCCGAGTGGACGCAGGCGGTGGATGCGGAAGTGGCGAATCAAAAAAAAATGGCAGCGCCGCGGCTCTGGCCGCCGATCCCGGCGCGCCGCTACGTCTGCTTTTACCCGATGAACAAACTGCGCGGCGAGATTAAAAACTGGTACTCGGCGCCGATCGCCGAGCGGCAGAAGATGATGGCCGATCACGGCGTGCTCGGCAGGAAATACGCGGGCCAGGTGACGCAGATTATTTCCGGATCGATCGGCTTCGACGATTGGGAGTGGGGCGTGGATCTATTCGCCGACGATCCGCTGGTCTTCAAGAAACTCGTTTACGAGATGCGCTTCGACGAAGCCAGCGCCGTTTACGGGCAGTTCGGCGCATTCTACGTCGGCATCCGGTTTGCCGCCGAAAAGCTGGGAATATTTTTGGCAGGCAAGGACCCGGTCGGAACCTGATTCCTAGTGAGTCATTCCCGTGAAAACGGGAATCCAGTCTTTTTAAACCTAGACTCCC
>JBGQBP010000179.1:0-8395 GCA_041494945.1 Binatia bacterium
CCAGGTGCGGTTGCCCGCTCCGGCAGCCGCAGCCAGCTTCTGGCACAGCGCGTCGGCGCCGGCCAGTCCGCCGAGATTGGCGCCGTTTCCGGATCCTTGGCTGGTCACGAAAAAACTCATCGAGGTATTCTGCCCCTGCGCGGCGGACGGTACCATGCCGAATAGAGCCAGGATCACTACAGCAACGTCAAGTTGAATTTTTCTCATCTTAGGTGTCCTCCTGATTTGCGTTTCTAGCACGATTGCGAGGGCGAAGGCTCCACTGCGTAGGGTATTTTTTGAGGACACCATTCCGAGAGTTGGATTCATCGGTTCTTTCGCCCGATTTTTTACAGCGCCGGCGCAACTCATACAACCTATGAGCCACGGTTAAAACTGCTTTGACGATTTCTCGCGTGCGGGAAAGAAAATTCAAAGTAGTCGCAGAAATAGGAAGCCAGCCGAAAAGATCGCCTTCATTTGCAGCTCTTTCCAGGCCTCTTTAGGTGGCACATTTTATGCTCGGTTATCATAGCGAGAACCGACCTCATCCGCACAGGAGGCCATTATGGATAAAATCAAAAAGATTCTTGCGCCGACCGACCTCTCGGACCTTTCTTTGGCCGGCATCCGCTACGCTCTAGAGTTGGCCAGGGCGACCAAGGCCGAGGTCACGGTCTATCACGTCATAGGCACCGAAGAGCTGATGCGCTACAGCCACATGGGGTTGCTCGACGATCTCGTCGTCAAATACGCCGCTACGTTGCGCCGGTTTCTCGACGTTCATTGCGCCGATCTTCTTCCGCTGGTCGAGACGCGCACGAAAGTCGAGCTGGGCACGCCGGAAAACAACATCGTGGAGGAGGCAAAAAAGGACGGAATGGATTTGATCGTTATCTCCACGCACGGCCGAACCGGCCTGTCGCACATTCTGGTGGGAAGCGTTACCGAGAAGGTCGTTCGTCATGCGCCGTGCCCGGTGCTTTCGATCCATCCCGAGATGCCCAAGAAGGAGGCGCAAAAAACCGCGGCCTAATATTTTCGAATCCCCGGCGCCGGCAGCGGGAGAACTACAGCGAACCCGAATTTTCCGCTTTTCTGCGCGCCTGACGGCTCAACGCCCTCCGCTATGGCAATACATGCAGGCGCCCGGCAGCAACCCAACCAGAACGTAATTCGGCGGTTCGTTCTCCACTTGCTTTCGCGCGAGCACGATGTCCCGTCTGAGCGTCGCCAAATGTTCGTCGATGACGGGATGATTGGACCGGCGGCCTTCTTGTCCAAGCCGTTCCGTTGCACGTTCCATAGAGACCAGAAGCTTTAGGATTTCGCTGCGGCGCGGCTCCTCGATCGGCGCCGGCGCGCGCACGGTTCGATCCAGTTCCCGCACGTCTCGGGCAAGCTGCCACATAGTGGAGCGCAACTGCTCCTCGGCGATGTAATTAAAATCGGGCGGATACGTGTAGCGCCGGAGCCTGGAAGAAACGTCGGCGCAGGCGATGAATACGCTTGCTAAGAGGAGGCCGGCAAAAAAATAACCGCCGATTTTCACAGCGAATCGTTGGCAGCCTCAGAGACCGCCGGACATGGATAAACGGGGAGCTGCCGGTTGTAGACCTGCGGCAGAACTGTCACCCGGCTCTTGATCGAAGCCGCAATGAAACAGCTTCGCTCCGCTTTCTTTAACAGAGTTTCAACCCGGCGCACGTCATCGATGCGGCGAACTACGACGGTAGGCCGGAGAATCACCTCGGTGATTTGGTATCCGCTCCGATCGATGTTTTCCAGCTTGCCTTTGGCTGTAACGTCGAGGCTTATTAATTGAAGCTGCGAATGTTCGGCCAGGGCAAGAAACGTCATCATAAAACAAGAAGCCACCGACCCGACGTAGAGATGCTCGGGGGTCCAGGTATTTTCCCTTCCCTTAAACTCAGGCGGCGGCGCGACTTGCAGAGTCGGCAAGCCGATAGATTTCAACTCGCCGCTCCGGCCTCCGGTCCATGCCACTTCCGCCGCGTAATTTAATTCCTTCTCATCCGTCATGTTTCTTCCTCAATCTGAACTGAGCGCACATTCCATGCCAGTCCCGCGGCGGCTAGAAGCCTTGATTCCCCGGCCGCTGCGTGAGCGCGCCGATGGGTTATTCGCACGAGTGGGAATCGCAGAAGCCTAAAATCCTAATACTGAAAATGTCCGGCCTGAGCGGTCCGCGCAAGTTGATGTGATGGAACGCATATTTATGCGTGCCGGGGGCATAATTTTTGCTCCGAAAAGAGATCGTCAGCCGGTCAGGACCCAGGAGGAAGCGCGATGAATAAAATTAAAAAGATTCTTGCCCCGACGGACCTCTCAGACTTGTCGCGAGCCGGCGTGCGTTTCGCGCTCGAAACAGCCGCGACGATGGGAAGCGAGGTCATCGTTTACAACGTCGTCGGATATTACGAAGCCCTGCCGTACTACGAGTTCGAAGATGCTTACGTCGCAGCGCAGGTTCCGACGGTCGAGGAAGTAATCGAGGAGCACCGGAAGTACCTGGCCGGGTTCCTCGGCAAATATTTCGCCGACGTTGCCGCGCCGGCGCAGGTCCGCCTCGAAGTCGCAGTCGGGACGCCCTACCAAAAGATCGTCGAAAAGGCGGCGCAAGAAAACGTGGATCTGATCGTGATGTCCACCCATGGCAGAACGGGCTTGTTGCACACGCTCATTGGGAGCGTGGCTGAAAAAGTCGTCCGGTTGGCGGCTTGCCCGGTCCTTACGGTGCGGCCGGAAAAAGACGCCGCTAAGACGCGGGCTGCGGCTTGACTCGATACACTATTTCTTCACGATCAAAACCGGGCAATGAGCGTACCGAAGCGTGCGCTCGGCCACGCTGCCCAGCATGAAACGCTGAAAGCCGGTTTTGCCGTGGCTTCCCATGACGATCATCGCGGCGCGCGACTTTTTCGCCACGGCGGCAATCACGTCCGCCGGGTTCACGCCCGCGATCAGCATGGACCGGCACTGTCGCGGCTTAAGACGCTTGCGCCGAATCAGTTTGGCCATGCTCTCGCGCGCGTTTTTCTCCAGAGTCTCGAAGATGTCCGGGAAGCCGGTCTCCAGCGGAAACGTATAGGCCGTGGAGATCACGTGAAGCAACAGCAATTTTCCGCCGTGCTCCTTCGCTATCCGGATCGCCGAATCGAGAGCGGCCTCGGAGCCTTTGGAAAAATCCACCGGCACGAGATAGGTCTTGGACGCCATAACTTCCTCCTTAAGCGGCCACGGATATTCCCAGCAACCAGCCGACACTGTAAGTAATCGCCGAGGCGAGAAGCCCGATCGCGAGCATTCGGATGCCGCTCATGAGCGGCCCGCGCGCGGTAAAAACCGAAAGCACCGCGCCGACGCCGAAGAGCGCCAGGCAACTCAGAACGGCGCTCGCAACCAGGGCGTTTTTTCCCGCGAAGATAAAATAGGGAAGCACGGGGACGACCGCTCCCGCGACGAACGCGAAAAAAGAACTGACCGCCGCCCCCCAGGGCGAGCCCAGCTCGGATGGGTCCAGGCCCAGCTCCTCGCGCGCGAGCGTGTCGATGGCCGTGGCGGGATTTTCGATGATCCGGTGCGCCAGACTCGACGCTTCGCTTTCTGGAATTCCCTTCGCCTGGTAAAGCAACGAAAGCTCTTCCTCCTCTTCTCTCGGCGACATTTCCAGCTCCTGTTTTTCGAGCGCGATCTGCTGCTCGAGCAACTCTTTCTGCGCCGCCATCGAGACGTATTCGCCCGCTCCCATGGAAAACGCGCCGGCGAGCAGGCCGGCCACGCCCGCGAGCAGAATGTATTCCGGGCTTGCGACGGCGCCGGCGAACCCCATGACCAGGCTGAAATTCGAGACCAGTCCGTCGTTGATTCCGAACACGGCCGCCCGGAGCGTGCCGCCGCGTCCGGTGCGGTGCCAGCCCTCGCGGCGCATGATCGCTTGGGCCCCGGTGCCCTGCTGCATGCCGACCAGCGTCTCGCGGTGCGCTTTCTCTTCTTCGGGAAGGCCGGACGCTTCCGGTTGGCTTGCGTAGCGCTTCTCGTCTTTGGCTTCGAGCTTGGTAACGACCGGCAGGACGCGCTCGGTGCCGAACAGCCGCGCGAATAACCCGAGCATCCGCACGCGCGCCGTGGGAGTGTATGTGGGCACAGGATCGCCGGCTGAGCGGAGAAGCCCGGCCCACCGGTTGGCATGGCGTTCTTCCGCGCGCGCCAATCGGTCGAAGATCGCCGCGCGCTTTTCATCTTTTTCGGCGCCGGCCAGGGCGTGGTACAGCGCGATGCCGTCCATCTCCGCGAGATAATTGTCGCGATAGCGTTCCAGGTCCGCTTTTGCGAGCTGTCTCTGAGCCATCAGTGGCCTTTTTGTAAAAACTTTTCGATGAAGAGCGATACGGGGCTCCGGGTGACTTTCTTCAAAACGCCTTCCAGCTCGCCGTTGTCCATCCAAATTCCTTGACACATCGTGCAGCGCTCCAGGACAAATTCCATAAAGCTATAGGTCTCCAGCTCGCCGCCGCATTTCGGACAACGCAACTGAGCGCCGTCTTCCTCGCTCTTGCCTATTTTTCTCATCCGCGCCTTGAGGCCCTCGATCAACTCGCGATCCTTCTCGGCGAAGTAAATATCCTCCCTGGCGCGCTCCACGAGCTTCATCTTCTCGCCGAATCGATCCTTTTCGTCTTCCATAGAAATCCTCCATAATTCATAGTCGCACATTTTATGCCATGGATGAAGGGAAACCCCTCAAATCGTTGTCTGTATTTTCCAACAGTTCACGCATCCTGTTTTACGAGCTTCTCACAAATCGGAAAAAAAGAGCGGCAAAATCTCAAGCGCGCAAAATGCATTTTTCCACGGGTAAAAACTCGCGGGAAAATCGGCAATTCTAGGGCACGGTTCTTGCTGTTTAAGTTCCACAGAAAGGAGAACGCTGATGCACACCATCACCGTCGAAAAGTTCGAAGAGAAACTTTTGCGACGAAGACATGAAATCTTGCCCGTCTTGAAGCACCTCGAGGAAGAAAGCGCGCAAGTCACGGGCCATCGCCACTTCGACTGGCTCGATCAGGCGCGCGACGAAAGCGAAGCTTTACTCGTCGATCGCCTGACCGCTTTGTACCAGCGCGAGCTGGAGAGCATCGAGACGGCGCTCAGCCGCATACGCACCGGAACGTTCGGCGCCTGCCGCGCGTGCCATCAGCCGATCGAGCCGGCGCGGCTGGAGCGTTTTCCACAGGCCGAGTTCTGCGCGGGCTGTAAAGAGATGCGGGAGGTTTTCGAGCGGGCCCCCTAAAGAGCATCCGACACTTGCGGGTCGGAGGCGAGCGGACTAACCTCAAAGCGTGAACCGCAGGCCTTCCGCACAAACCCCCGCTCGACGCGCGGCCGTCGAGCGGCTGATCGGACAAAGTCCGTCGCCCGCTTCGGCCCGCGCCCACCTGGAGAGATTGATCGAGAGCGGCGGCGGAAAAAACTTCGAGACTTTCCCCGAGCGCGACCTTCCGCTGCTGATCCGCCTATTGGGCGCCAGCGCCTACCTGAGCGACATCCTCATCCGCCAGGGAAAAAATTGGCCTCAGGTTTTTCACGACCACGCGAACACGCCGCAGAAGAGCGTCGCGGACCACGCTGGGGAGATCTCTCTCCTGCTGGACGAAGCCGGCTCCCTCGACGACGCCGCCAGCGCGCTCCGCCGGCACAAGCAACGCGAATTTCTCCGCATCGGCGCGCACGATCTCGGCTCCCAACACGACGTAGAGCAAACCATGCGCGAGCTCACGGCGCTTGCGGAGGGCTCTCTCGAGATCGCCTATCGGTTCTGCCGCGCCGCCGTGGAGCAGAACTTCGGTCCGCTCCGGCTCCAGGGCAACGCCGCAAACCAAGGCTTTGTCGTCCTCGGCATGGGAAAGCTCGGCGGCGTCGAGCTCAACTTCAGCTCCGACATCGACATCATCTATCTCTACGAGGATGACGACGGAGAGAGCGAGGGCGGCTCCAGAGGCAAAGCCGCGCCGCGCGAATTTTTCACCCGCCTCGCCGAAGAGCTCACGCGCATGATGGGAGCGGTCACCGAAGACGGGTTCGTCTTTCGCACCGATTTGCGACTCCGCCCACTCGGCCGCCAGGGGCCGATCGTGCAGTCGCTCGCCTCCGCGCTGCTCTACTACGAGTCCTGGGGGCAGTGCTGGGAGCGCTCCGCGCTGATCAAGGCGCGCCCCGTCGCCGGCGAGCGCGAGCTCGGCGGACATTTTCTACGCGAGGTCGAGCCGTTCATCTACCGGCGCTATCTGGATTTCACCACGGTCGAAGAGCTGCGCGGGATGAAAGCGAGGATCGAGCGCGAGCTCTTGAGCCCGGCGAGCCGGAAGAGAAACGTGAAGTTGGGGAAGGGTGGAATCCGGGAGATCGAGTTTTTCACCCAGGCGCTCCAGCTCGTGAACGGGGGATACGATCCCCGCATCCGCGAGCACAACACGCTCAAAGCATTGAGCCTGCTCGCAGCTCACGGCTTTATTCCGGCGCGCGAGGAAAACCGGCTGAACCCGGCCTACCGCTTCCTGCGCGACGTGGAACATAAAATCCAGATGGTTCAGGAGGCGCACAGCCATTCGATCCCTGAGGGAAAAGAAGCGGAGACCGCTCTCGCCCGCCGCCTCGGTTATGCAAAAACCAAAGACGGGGGCGAGCGCGAGCTGTTCTGGCGCGACTACCGCGCACATACCGCGGCGGTGCGCGCCGCGTTCGACCGGCTCTTCTACAGCGCCGAAAAGGAAATGCAGAAGCGGGGCTTGTCTCAGTGGGAAAATATTTGGCGAGACCTGGACGACGAGGAGCTGGTCGTCGCCGAGTTGAAGGCGCTCGGCTTTCCCGACCCGGAGCGGGCGTACCGCGACCTGCTCGCGGTGCGCGACGGCGAGTCTTACTCACCGCCCAGCCCCAGGAGGTTAAAAGTTCTGTGCGTGTTGGGCCCTGCGCTGATCGAAGCCGTCCTGCATTCCTCCGCCCCGGACCGGGCGCTTTTCAACCTCGCCGAGTTCAGCCGAGGCCTCGGCGGCCGCACCGGGTTTCTCTCGCTGCTGGCCGAGAATCCCAAGACCATGCATCTCTTGATCGATCTTTTCGCCGGCAGCCAGTTTCTCACCGACCTTTTTCTCCAGCGCCGCGAGTTGCTCGACAGTCTGATCCGCGCCGATCTGGCCACGGCGCGAAAGACCGCCGCGGAAATGCTCCGCGATCTTGAGGCCGCGGCGGCGGAAACGGGCGATATCGAAGGCAAGTTGAACGCGCTCCGCCGCGGTAAAACCGAAGAGCTGCTGCGCATCGGCCTGCACGATCTCGGCAACGAGTTGGGGCTCGAAGCGATATTCAAGCAGCTAACGAGCCTGGCCGATGCCTGCCTGGCGGCGGCTCTCGCGCTCGCGGCCGTGGAAATCGAAGAAAGATACGGCGAGTTGCCGCAAGGCCGTTTCGCCGTGGTCGGGATGGGAAAGCTCGGCGGAAGGGAGATCGATTACAACTCGGACCTGGATTTGATCTTCATGTACGACGCGCCGGTAGAGGCGCAAAGCGAAGGAGGATCATCGGGGCGCCTCGACGCGCACGAGTACTACGTGAGGCTGGGACAGAAGCTCATCACTTTTCTCTCCGCGCCGATGGAAGAAGGCTTGCTCTATCAGATCGACATGCGGCTCCGGCCGTCGGGCCGCGCCGGCCCGCTGGTCTCTTCGCTGGAAGCTTTTCGCCATTACCATCAGACCAGCTCCGAGCTGTGGGAGCGGCAGGCGCTCATCAAGCTGCGCTGCGCCGCCGGCGAGCCGTCACTCGGCCGCGAAGCCGAAGAGGTCGCCCGAAGCTTCGCCTATGGAACCGGACTGACGGAAGAGGGCGTCGCCGCGATCGATCATTTGCGCGCGCGCATGGAAAACGAGCTGGCCGGGGAAAACGCAGACCGCTTCAACTTGAAGAAAGGCATAGGCGGACTGGTCGATATCGAGTTTCTGACGCAAATGCTCCAACTGGCGCACGGCCGGCGCCACCGCGAGCTGAGAAAGCAGGCGACGCTGGACGCGCTGCGGGCGCTACGCGATCGAAAAATTATCGGCGCGGAAGAATACCGCTTGCTGTCGCAGGGCTACCTGTTTCTCCGCCGGCTCGACCACCGGCTGCGCCTGGAGCGCCAGCAATCGATCGATATTCTCGAAAGGGATCCGGCAAAGATTCAGGGCATCGCGCTGGCGCTGGGATACAAGGGCAAGAAAGAAGCGCGAGCCGGACAGCGGCTGCTGGAAGATTACGAAAAGCTGCGCATGCGCATCCGCGCTTGCTACGAGAAGCGGTTTAGAAAAGAGAGCAAAAAGTCTTCGGCTGTTGCGGGCGGCTCCGCGAGCGGCGCTTC
>JBGQBP010000180.1:0-8320 GCA_041494945.1 Binatia bacterium
TCAGTGGTACGAGACGTTGCCGTCGCCACCTTCTTCGCCGTCGAGCAACGGCTTGCGCCCGGCAAAGCCGTCTTCGATTTTGTGCCAGTGGCCCACGCTTTCCTCGCCGAAACGCCAGCAGAGAAAAACGATCTCGCCTCCGAGCATGCAGGGAAAATCGACCAGTCCCTCTTCGATCCCCTTGCAGATGCAGCCGTACGCGTTGATTTCATCGACCAGGCATTTCACTTCCTGGATCAAGCGAGCGATGGCCTCGTTCCGCTGCAGAGATTTCATCAGCTCCGGGCTGGACGGCGACAACCGCTCCGTGCGTACAACCGTCTCGCTCTTCTCTCTCAGAGTATCCAGGTTATCCAGAATCCGCAGTACGATCGGCCGCAAGGCCGGCAAAAAGCCGTTCGCCTCATCGACGGTAAACAGACGCGGAACCTGCTGCTGCGACGAACTCATTGCCGATCGGTCTTCCGGGCTTTTTAGAGGCCCATGCCTTTTCGAATTTCGCGGAGCAGCGCGATATTGTCCGTGTGCCCGGTCATGCGCGCCGTCACCGCGCCGCGGATCGGCCGCCCCAAAAGATAAAAATCTCCGATGACGTCGAGGATCTTGTGGCGGGCAAACTCGTTGGGAAAACGGAGCTCGGTGTTGATGACCCTCTCGTTGTCGATCAAAATACAGTTGCTCAACCGGCCTCCGTTCACGAGCCCGACTTTCTCCAGTTGCTCTATATCTTTCAAAAATCCGAACGTCCGCGCCGGGGCGATCTCTTCTTTGAACGAATCCGGACCATGCGAGACGAAGGTATGCTCCTGAAGGCCCACCGGCTCGGGATAATTAAGAATGTATTTGACGCTGAACGTTTCAGCGGGCGCCACGCTGATGGACTCGCCGTTCTTATCGCCGACGCGGTAGGTGCGGTCGATCGCGATCTCGGACCATTCCTCTTCCTGCTCTTCGATGCCCGCCTCTTCGATCAAACGGCAAAACTCCAGCGCCGAGCCGTCCATGATCGGGATCTCGCCTTGAATCTTGACCAGCAAATTGCCGATGCCGTAGCTGTGCAGCGCTGCCAGGAAGTGCTCCACCGTGCCCACCACGATGCCTTTGCCGCGCAGCGAAGTCGCGTAACCCGTCGAGCCGACATAGTCCAGATGGGCGGGCACCGTCGCGTCGGCCGAGATGCCGCTGAAAAGAACGCCGCTGTTGGGAGGAAGCGGATGAAGGACGACTCCCGTCTTGATACCCGAATGAAGTCCCTGGCCGGAGAAAACGACACTTTTTTTAAGCGTCTTCTGTTTGAACGTTCGCGCGTGGCCGTTTTTCGCCGTGGCACGGGCATGGCGCCTGATCTTGTTTTCTTTCGCCTTTTTAATTTTCGCATCGGGACCGCCGGACTCGCCCAGCGCGCGCCGCACCGTCAGCAGCAGCCCTTCCAAGGAGAGCGGTTTTTCGATGAAATCGAAGGCGCCGAGCTTGGTGGCCGTCACGGCGGTATGGATGTTGCCGTGTCCCGAGATCATGATCACGTTCAACTCGGGCTCTTCCTTTTTGATTTCTTTGAGAAGCCCGATGCCGTCCACGTCCGGCATCCAGATATCGAGCAGCACGAGGCTCGGACGCTTGCCGCGAATCAGATCGAGCACCTGGCTCCCGTGCGACGCCTCGATGACGCGGTAGCCCTCGTCGCTCAAGATCTCGCGGATCGATTCCCGCACGCGGTCTTCGTCGTCTACGACGAGGATCGTCCTCTCTGCGTTTTTTGTTTTCACCCGTTCTCCTGTAGCGCGCTCTTGTGTTATGAAGAGGCCGCTCTTTTTTGCGTCACCCGCATGGCCCCGTGATCCCGCACCGGCAGCTCGATGATAAACCGGGTCCCTTTGGGTTCGTTCGGACGCACCCGAATGTTGCCGCGATGGTCCGCCACAATGGCGCTGACGATCGCCAGGCCGAGGCCGGTCCCATCCTTCTTGGTGGAGAAATAGGGGTTGAAAATCCGCGCCCTCACCTCCGGCGCAAGGCCGCAGCCGTCGTCGGCCACCTCGACGAGCACGACCCCCGAAACCGGAGAGTACGAAGTCGAAATCTTGATCTCGCCCTTTTCTTCAACCGCGGCCACTGCGTTATCGAGGAGATTGATGAGCACGCGCTTGATCTGATCCCGGTCGAGCTCCAGCGCCGGGATGACGGCTTTGTTGAATTGGAAGCTGATGCCCTTATGGCCTTCTTTGAACAGAAAAAGCGCTTCTCTCACGATCTCGTTGAGATCGTTCGCCGCAAGCTCCGCGGCGGGGAGACGCGCGAACTGCGAAAACTCGTTCACCAGGTTTTTGAGATCCTCTACCTGCTTGATGATCGTCGACGTGCATTTGTCTAGAATCCCGCCGTCGCCTTCCAGAAGCTTGGCGTAGCGCTTTCTCAGCCGCTCGGCGGAGAGCTGGATCGGAGTCAGGGGATTTTTGATCTCGTGGGCGATCCGGCGCGCGACCTCGCGCCAGGCCTCCATCCTCTGGACCTTCTGGATCTGGGTGATGTCTTCGAGGAAAACCATGATGCCCAGATTGTTCTCATCGTCGCCCCTCAACATGGCTGCCGTCACCACGGCGGTGAGGATCTGGTCGGGCAGCGGTATCTTGACCTCGCGCTCGATGGTCCCGCCGCTCTTCATCTGTTCCATGATCTCGCGCATGGCGCGGAGGTGCTCCGACTGGAAAACTCCCGCGTAGGTTTTCCCCAGAGCCTGGTCGGCCTTTACGCCCAGCATCTGCTCGGCGGCCTTATTCATCGTGGTAATGTTGCCGGCCTGGTCCACCGAGATCACTCCCGCGGCGATATTGCCGAGCAGCGTCTCGGTGTAGCGCCCGCGGCGCGCGAGCTCCAGGTTGATCTGTTTCAAGTCGCGGGTCATCTGATTGAAAGAATCGACCAGCGTGCCGATCTCGTCGTCGCCGGCCGCTTCGATCTGATAGTCCCAATTTCCGTGCGCTACCTCGTGCGTCCCTGCTGCCAGTTGCTGGATCGGCACGGTAATCCCCTTGGCCAGATAAAGTCCGAACCACGTCGCGGAGAAAATGATCACGAGGGTGATCAGGAGCAAGGTCAGGATATAGCTGTTCTTGACCGGCCTTTTGAGCGCCGTCAAATGCTTGTACTGCTCGTAGGAGCGCGAGATCTGCAGCGCCCGGTTGGTAATGCTCTTCGGCACGTAGTAATCGACCACCACCACGCCCAAAATTTTCCGGTCGCCGCTGTAGACCGGCACGCCGCCGCGGATGATGTCCCCTTCGCCGAACGCCTGAGTCCGCGTCACTTCGAGACCGCGCAGCGCGCGGTTGAGAAAATCCGACTCCGGCTTGATCGTCACGCCGGTCGGAACCTGATCGTTGAACGCCACGACGAGAAGCTGGCGGTCCGGCGCGAAGACTTCCACGGTGCCGAGGCTGTACTCGCGCTGCTTGGCCTGAATGAATTCTTTCAGATCGGCCATGCGCCGGGACTCGAACAGCCCCTCCTGGGTCATTCTCTGGCTTAGCTGCCGCGCGTAAAAGAGCGCGTTATTGGCGGAATTCTGATAATAGGCCTGGCCGATCTCCAGCGAGCCCTGCAACGCATTCTCTATTTGAACGTCGAACCACCTATCGAAGGAGCGGGTTACGAAGCCGCCGGCGACGACGAACAACAGCAGCGTTGGGACGAGCGAGAGCGCCACGAACGCCACCACGAGTCGGACGCGAAGACGCGAGCCGAGAATGCGTTTTTTGCGCTCGAAGATAAGCTTGACCAGATTCCGCACTACGAGGAAGATCAAGAGAATCAGGAGGATGATGTTGATGTTGAGAAGGAGAAAAAAGGCGATGTTGTTGGTGAGCGCATTGTCGGGTGAGACTTCCGGGAGCTGGACCTCGAAGAAGGCGAAGAGCACCACCGTCAGGGTGAGGACGAGGATGACCAACCCTTCCCGTTTTCGCCTCTTGGCCTCCTCGCGCCTGAGGCTGTCTTCCAATTCTCTAACGTTGTCCAAAATTTATCTTTCCGCGTAAATTTTCTATACGCAGCCGATCAAAAAGATCCCAGATACTAGGCGCGCGCCGATCTGGCGAGCGCAGGCGTACTCTTTTCAGTACGTCGAGCGAGACAGATCAAGCGCAACCATTTTAACGCCTGCCCTCCGGCAGGCTATGGTAGATGGGCCTTTTTCATCGGCTGCGGAGATTTTACCGTCGGAACAGGTAAAGGACAAGGGTAATGAGTAAGCTTAGGAGAACGCAGGTTGTCAGGGGAAAGTAAAAAGTAAAATTTTCCCGGTGGATGTAGAAGTCGCCGGGAAGCCGGCCCAACCATGGAACCTTGGATCCGAGCGAAAAGAGCAGTCCCAACGCAACGAGCAGGATACCCAAGAAAATGAGCGTCTTGCCGAACGTGGCCATTAACCCTTCAACCCTGAAACTCTTAAACCCTTAAACATTTTTAAAAAAGCGTCGGCTGTTTCTTGGCGCCGCTCGGCGGCGCCGTCCCGGGCTTGCGGCCGAAATGCTCGTAGGCAAGCGCGGTCGCTACGCGGCCGCGCGAAGTGCGGTTGAGAAAACCCGCTTGAATCAGAAACGGCTCATAAACATCTTCGATCGTGTCTTTCTCTTCGCCGATGGCCGCGGCGAGCGTTTCCACGCCGACCGGACCCCCGGCGAACTTGTCGATCAGAGTGAGGAGCAGCATCGTATCCATTTTGTCGAAGCCCATCGGGTCAACTTCGAGCATCTTGAGCGCGTCTTCGGTTACTTTCTTGGTGATGGCGCCGCCGGCTTTGACCTGAGCGTAGTCCCGGACCCGGCGGAGCAGCCGATTGGCGATCCGCGGCGTCCCGCGCGAGCGGCGCGCGATCTCGGCCAATCCCGCGTCTTCTTCTTTGACGCTAAGAAGCGAGGCGGATCGTTTGAGAATCTGCGCCAGCGCCTCGGGCGAATAAAAGTCCAGGCGAAAGATCGCGCCAAAGCGGTTGCGCAGCGGCGAGGTGAGAAGGCCCGAGCGCGTCGTCGCGCCGACGAGAGTGAAGTGTTTGAGGTCGAGCTTGATCGACCGCGCGGAAGGTCCCTGGCCGATCATGAGGTCGATCTGATAATCTTCCATCGCCGGGTAGAGGACTTCTTCGACGACGTGGTTCAGCCGGTGAATCTCGTCGATAAAGAGGATGTCGCCTTCTTCCAGGTTCGTCAGCAGCGCGGCCAGATCCCCCGGCCTTTCCACCACCGGCCCGGAGGTGGCCTTGATGTTCACGCCCATCTCGCGCGCGATGATGTAGGCGAGCGATGTTTTTCCCAGGCCGGGAGGGCCGTGAAAGAGAACGTGGTCCAACGTGTCTTTGCGCCCGCGCGCGGCGGCGATCGCGACTTTCAAGTTCTCCTTGACCTGTTCCTGCCCGACGTATTCGTCGAAGCCGCGCGGGCGCAGATTGACCTCGTACTTGAGGTCCTCGTCTGTTCTCGCAGGAGTTATCGGCCGCGCTTCCATACTCACTGCACATTGCAAATTGCAAAATGCAAAGTGTAAAGTGCAAATTTTAAATCTTCATTTTGCATTTTACAATTTTCATTTTTCACTGGCTCAAGCGCCGGAGCGCCTCCTTCAACACGTCGGCGAGCGTTCCGCCTTCTTTCTTGGTGATTTCACGCACGCTATTCTCCGCTTCCGGCCGCCGATAGCCCAAGTTGACGAGCGCCGAAACTGCGTCGCGCATCAACTGAGAGCCGTCGCCGAGCGTAACCTCTTGCGCCAGCAACGGTACGACTTTGTCGCGCAGCTCGACGATCATACGCTCGGCCAGCTTTTTCCCCACTCCGGGAATCGAGACCAGCCGCGCCTGATCGCCCTCTTTCAGCGCTTTTGCCAGATCGTCGGCCGGAATGCCAGAAAGAACGGTCACGGCCAGCTTGGGCCCGATTCCGGCGACACTGTTGAGCAGCAGAAAGATCTGCTTTTCCTCCGGCTCGAGAAAACCGAAAAGCTGAAGCGCGTCCTCTCTCAGATGCGTATGAATGTGCAGGCTGACTTTTTCGCCGAGATCGGGCAAGCGGTAGAAGACGCTGAGGGGAATGAAGATCTGATAGCCGACGCCCCCGACATCGACCGTGATTTCGCCGGGGGCTTTATGCGCGAGGAATCCGCTGATCCTGCCGATCATCCGTTCTTACCGGCGCGCCGCTCGCAGATCTCCCCGCTCCGATTCCTTAATCCGGGCATGGAACGCGCGTTGATGGAGATAACAGATCGCGGCGGCCAGAGCGTCGGCGGCGTCAGGGGCGATCGGCTCGGGAACGCGAAGAATAGAGGCGACCATCTTCTGCACCTGCTCCTTGCTGGCCTGCCCGTAGCCGACGACGGCGAGCTTGATCTCGGCAGTCGCGTATTCGTAGAGCGCGACGCCGCTCTCGGCCGCGGCCAGCACGGCGACGCCGCGCGCCTGCCCGAGCTTGAGCGCGCTCGAGGCGTTACGCGCGAAAAATACTTTCTCCAGGCTCACTCCCTGCGGCTCGTAGCGCGCGAGAATTTCTTGCAGACCGCGATAGATCCGCTTGAGCCGCGCTCCCTGTTCCAGGCCCGCCGACGATCCGATGGTTCCGTGGTCCAGATGAACCAGCGAGCCGCCGGCCATCTCGACCACTCCCCAGCCGGTCGCGACGGTGCCGGGATCGATTCCCAGAATCCGCTCGCATCGCTGGGACAAATCGGCGTCGAGGCTCCGGCGCGGACGGCTTGGCATCAACTGGCTTTCTCTAAAAATTCCGTGGGAATGTTGAAGTTGGCCGAGACGTTTTGCACGTCGTCATGGTCCTCGAGCTCTTCGGTAAGCTTCAAAATCTGCTCCGCGTGGCTCGCATCGACCGTCACGGTATTCTTGGGAATCATCGTGACCTGCGCGGTTTCAGTCGCGATCTTCGCCTGCTCCAGCGCATGTTGTATTTTGTGGAAATCTTCAGGCGGGGTGATAATTTCGAACAAGCCGTCCTCTTCGCGCACGTCCTCCGCTCCCGCTTCGAGCGCCAGACTGAACAGCCGATCCTCGTCGATCTGGGATTTGTCCACGGTGATGAGGCCCTTCTTGTCGAACATCCAGGCGACGCAGCCGTTCTCTCCGAGGTTGCCGCCGTGGTTCGCGAAGAGCCGCCGGATCTCCTGAACCGTGCGGTTCTTGTTGTCCGTCAGCACCTGGACCATGATCGCCGCGCCGCCCGGCCCGTATCCCTCGTACTGAACTTCTTCGTAAGCGACGCCTTCGATCTCGCCGGTGCCTTTTTTGATCGCGCGATCGATATTATCGGCCGGCATGCTGTTGCCTTTGGCCGTCAGCACGGCCGTGCGCAGTCGCGGATTCGCGTTGATATCGCCGCCGCCCATTCTCGCGGCGATGGTGATTTCCTTGATGAGCTTGGTGAAGAGCTTGCCCCGCTTCGCGTCCTTGGCGGCTTTTTTATGTTTGATGGAGCTCCACTTGGAATGACCGGACATAGGATCGTAACCTCTCTTGTGATGGTCTAAGCTAGCACAATCCTCTCCGGCGGTAAACGGTCGCGCGGCGGCAAAATACTTCCGTCCGCCGGCCCGCTCAGGTATATTGAATGCCGATGAGAAAAAGAAGCGTTTTGTCCGACAGCCTGGGTTGCTTGGCTCTTTTGTCGCTTGCCGCCTGCTCGCTGCCCGTCGCAAAAACTTCTACCGCGCCCGCGGGCCGCGTCACTCAGACCGGCGTCGCCTCGTGGTACGGGCCGGGATTTCACGGGCGAGCCTCCGCGAGCGGGAGCGTCTACGACCAGCACGAGCTTACCGCCGCTCATCAAACGTTGCCGCTCGGCGCGCGCGTCATGGTCACGAACTTGAACAACGGCAAATCGACGGAGGTCACGATCAATGACCGCGGCCCGTTCGCCAAAGGGCGAATCATCGACCTCTCCTACGCCGCGGCCCAAAGTCTCGGCATGATCGGCGCGGGCACCGCGCCCGTGCGCATCGAAGTCCTCGACGGGCCCTTTAAGATCGACAAAATCCGCGACCGATTGGACTACACTCTGCAGATCGGCTCGTTCACCGACCTGGAGAACGCCACAAAGCTCAAAGACCAATTAGGCAAAGGCTTCGCTCAACCGTCCGAGATAGCGGTCGTCCCCTTCCGCAGCAACAACAGCACGTTCTACCGCGTGCAGGCGGGAATTTTTTCCAGCCGCAGCGACGCCGAGGAGAAGGCCAAGCAATTCACCGGTCAGGGCTTGCCGGTCGTGATCATGGAAAAATGGTGACGGGCTGTGGAACGAAAGCGTCAGATTCCAGCCGCCAGAAA
>JBGQBP010000181.1:0-8305 GCA_041494945.1 Binatia bacterium
ACGACACGCCGGCGGGAATTCTCTCCGAGCCGTACCGTCCCGCCGCTCCGTTCGACACGAGAATCGCCGAACGTACCGCGTGCGTTTATTGCGGGCACTGTAATTTTTACGGCTGCCACGTTCACGCCAAGGCGGCGACGCTTTACACCGCCATCCCCGTCGCGGTCGAAACGGGAAACTTCGACTTGCGGACGAATTCTAAAGTCTTTCGCATCAACGTGGACGACGCCGGGCGCACGACCGGCGTCTCCTATTTCGATCCCGACGGCCGGGCGCAGGAGCAGCGCGCCCGGATCGTCATCCTGGGCGCTTTTGTGTTTGAAAACGTCCGTCTGTTGCTGTTGTCGAAAACGGACGCGCCGCGCTTTGCAAAGGGCCTCGCGAACTCGAGCGGTCTCGTGGGCCGGTACATCCTGGCGCACGGCGACGTGCGCGCCTACGCGCTGTTCGACGATTTTATCGTCAACGGCTTTATCGGACCCGGCTCGGCGGCGATGCGCATCGACGACTTCAACGGCAACAACTTCGATCACTCGGGGCTCGGCTTCATCCGCGGCGGAACGATCGGAACGAGCGGCGAGGGGACGCCGGTCGGGCGCATGGACGTTGTCCCGCCGGGCGTTCGCCGTTGGGGAAAAGAATATAAGGACTACTTCAGCCGCTACTATACGCGGACTTTCGATCTCAACATGCAGCCCGAGACGCTGCCGCACAAAGCGAACCGCGTCGATCTCGATCCGCGTCATCGCGATCGCTGGGGCCTGCCGCTTCCGCGCGCGACATTCGACTTTCACCAGAACGAGCACCGGCTGCATCGATTCATGGCCGAGGTCGGCGAGAAGATCATGCGCGCGACGGGCGCGAGCAGGGTGTGGACGGGAGTAAAGGAGCGTCCCAACCGCTGGGCCGGCGGCACGCGCATGGGAAAAAACCCGCGCCGCTCGGTCGTGAACGATTATTGCCAGAGCCACGACGTGCCGAATTTATTTATCGTCGGCTCGTCGGTCTTTCCGACGCTCGCGGGCTATCCGCCGACGGCCACGATCGCGGCCCTCAGTTATCGCACGGCGGAATATATTTTACGGCAGAAAGATTGGTTCTGAGAGTTCCGCCTCCGAGAGGCAGGATTCGCAGTGCTCGCAGTCCTATCTTTTCAAAGTCTCGCGGCCGATGACCGCGAGCAACACCGCGGAGAGCACGAGCAGCGGAGAATAAACCAGGAACGGCAGGCTGGGGTTGAAGGCGTCGGCCAGAAAACCGCCGAGGAGCGGCGCCGAGACCGCGCCGATCTCGGCCACGGTTCGGCGTGCCGCCTGCAACCGCCCGCGCGCGCTTGCTGGAACCACGTCATACGTCGAGGTCGCGAGCGAGCCGAGCGAGAGTCCGTTGGCCACGCCCATGAGCGACATCAGCACGGCGAGCTGGAGAAAGCTGTGCGCGAACGGAATGAGGACGAAGACGAGCGCCGGGATGCCGGTGCTTGGAACCGAAGCCCATTTCCTTCCCACCTTGTCGATGATGAAGCCGGCGGGCAGGATCATGATGAAAACGAACGCGCCCATGATGCTGAATAGAAGGCCGATCTCGCTCGGCGCAAAGCCGAGGTAAGAGCCGGCGTAGAGCGGAAGCATACTCTGCAGCGTGGTGCGGTGAATGAAGCTCGTGAACGTGGCGAAGACAATCACGAGATAGGTCGCGCGCAGTTCCGGCGGGATCTGCCGGAACAAACCTGCGAGCCGGCGCAGCCGATCAACGAGCGAGATGCGCGCCCATCCTCCGCCGGCTCCCGGATTTCGCTCGGCGGTCCGCGGCGGCGGCGCTTCGTGGCCGCTGAATCCCAGCGGCACCGAGACCGCGGCGCACACGGCATAGGCGACGAACGCGGCGCGGAATCCGACGGCCTCGGCGAGCAGACCGCCGACGAGCGGTCCCAGCGCCAGGCCGATGTTGTTGACGCCGTGAAATCCGCTGAGAACGCGACCGCGCTGATCCTGGCGGGCGAGATCGATGCCGGCAATCTCGCGCCCGAAGGTCCAGAGACCGTCGCCGATTCCCATCGCCACCGCCAATACAAGAATAGCGCTGAACCAGGGCATGGCCGCCGCCGACAGAGCCGCGATTGCGGCGATCGCCGGTCCGCTCACTAGAGCGGCGCGCGTGCCGAGTCTGTCCAGCACCACTCCGCTGATCGGCATGCCGAGAAACCGCCCGACCGCGATCGCGGTGACGATTTGCGCCGCCATGCCGGAGGAGATTGCGAAATATTCGCTGAGCAGCGGGATCGCCGGCAGCACCATGCCCCACATTCCGGCCAGCAGCGTGCTCGTGTAGAGGACGGCCAGACCGGGAGCGGTGGGGCCGAATAGCGCAGGAGGTGTCATGTGTGGATGAGACAAGCCGCGGGAATATTCTTTATCACGTAATCCCGCTCTTGTAATCCGCTCTTGACGATGCGAACGCAGCCGCCCGCTCTCCGAGCCCGCGCAATGGGTAGCTGCTTAATCCAACCGCCGGTGTCGGATGCGCGGGCTCTACGACCGGGCGACTGCGTTCGCTGCGAGGCCGAGCGGCGCGAGACTCGCTCCCCGAGGAATCGCTTGCATCGGAATGCCGTGCTTAAATCGGCGGGCGTTGCTCGTGCCACCCGGCGTGCTGCTGATACGCGTAAGCGGAGCGCAGGACGGTGGACTCGTCGAACGGTCTGCCTGCGAGCTGGAGCGCTACGGGAAGTTTATTTTTCGAAAAGCCGCAGGGAATGGAAATCGCCGGCAACCCGGCCAGGTTGAACGGCGACTGATACTCCGGGAGCAGATGCTTATATAAGGTGTCGAGCGGCCCCGTCTCTGCGAACGTCGGAGCCGTCTTTAACTGGCAGGGCAGGGCGAGCAGGTCCACTTTGCTAAAAACCTCGGCGCATTCCCGCCGGACTCTGCTGCGAAGGCGCTGAGCTTGAATGTAGTCGGAGGCGCTCGTGAGCAAGCCCAGATATACTCTCGCTCGTGCCGAGGTTGCCGCGTTTTTTATCGTACTCTTGGCGTCGTTCTTGTGCGCGGCAAAGTGCTCGTTGTAATAGATCACCGCGTTGGCGATCGTCGCGAGTTTTAGCGCCGGTAATTTTACGTCAACGACGCGCGCGCCAAGGGTCTTCAGCTCGGCAATCGCCTGCTCCACCAGCGTGAGCACTTCCGGATCGGTACGCGCCCGGCATTCTTCGATGTAGTCGCGCGGCACGCCGACGACCAGGTCTTTGATGTTTGCTTTCAACGCCGCGGAGTAGTTTGGAACCGGCGCGTCGATCGACGTGGGATCTTTCGAATCGTGACCGGCTATCGCCTGAAGCACGTGCGCCGCGTCTTCCACCGTCCACGTCATCGGACCGCAGTGATCGAGCGACCAACTGAGCGGCGCGAGGCCGGCGCGGCTGACCAGACCGTAGGTCGGCTTCAGCCCGACGATGCCGCAGAGCGAAGCCGGGTTGCGTATCGATCCGGCGGTGTCTTCGCCGAGCGCTCCCATGCAAAGTCCCGCGGCGACGGCGGCGCCCGGCCCGGTACTCGAGCCGCCGGTGATGCGATCGGTGTTCCACGGATTTCGCGGCGGCGGAATTTCGATCGGCAGGCTCGACATCGCGAGCTTGCCCAGAATTACGGCGCCGGCGCTCCGCAATCTTTGGACCGCGGTCGCGTCTTCTCCGGCACGCGCGTTCTCTCCGCGTATCAGCGCGGGCAAGCTTTTCAAGTCCAACTGATCTTTTACCGCGAGCGGAATGCCGTGAAGCGGGCCCTTGTATTGGCCGTGAAGAATTTCCGTCTCGGCCGCGCGCGCCTCGTTCATGGCGCTCTCGGCCGTGAGATTCAAATAGGCGTGCAGCTTTCCATCGACGGCTTCGATGCGTTGGAGCATCGCACGGGTCAGCTCGACCGGCGAAAGCTCGCGGTCGCGGACGAGTTTCTGCGCTTCGTGGATGGTCAGATGATAAAGCGGTTTGTCCGGCATGGCGGCGTTCCTTACGTCTTCGTCCAGGCCGGATTGAAAGTCGGCGCGACTTCCTCGTCGGCGAGATCGAAGGCGTGCAGCGCCTTGAGACTTGCAACGTAAGTATCCAGCACGTCGCCGAAGCTCTCCAGATCGCCGTCTTTCGGCTCCAAGCCCGCTTGCGCCAACAAGGGCTTCAAACTCTGTTCGGTTAATTTTTCCATAACCCTCCCGCCGTCAGCGGCTCCACAGCCGCTTGACGAAACCTTCGTCTTCCAACTGTTTCAGATAACGGTCGCTGACGTAAGTCCTCACGTCGACCTGGCGCGCCTTTGGGTTCGTCTCCGCGAGCTGCGTCACGACGGCCTGCATCGCTTCAAGCGACGGGTAGGGAACGTTCGGCAGCGCATCCTTGAAATAATCGTAACCCTCCTCGAGCGCCTTCAAGTTATTGAGCCGGGTGAACTGAGCCATCGCTTTGAGGGAATACTCGCGGTCGCTCTTGAAGACTCTGATGGCTTCGAGCAGAGCGCGCAAAAAGTTGAGCGTCTTGGCTTCGTGCTGCTCCAGGAATTTTCGGTTCGCCAGAAGACCGGTGCCCAGGAAGGGAATTCCCATCTTTAACGCGTCCGCCAGGACGTAAAGCTTTAGCCTTTCCGCCTCCGTCCCGAAAGGCGCGTTCATTACCGTGCCGTCGACGTTGCCGCTCTTCACCGCGGCAAGACGCGCCGGCTCGTCGCCGATCTGTAAGATGACAACGTCCTTGGCCGGATCCAGGCCGAGTCTTTTCAACATCGCGCGCAGACCGAAGTCGGCGGCGGAGGCGAAGCGGCTGACGCCCAATTTTTTTCCCTTGAGTTGCTCCGGGCTTTTGATCTCCGGCCGTGTGACGAGTTGGTAATTGAGCTTGTCCAGGAAAGCGGCGATGTAGACGATGTCCGCGCCAGCGAGATTGGCCGCTGCGCCGGGCGCCCCGGTGAGTTGGGAGAAGTCGAGGCTGCCGGAGACCAGCACCTGGACGTTGGTCGACCCGCCGGGGATGTAGATGATTTCCGGCGTGAGGCCGTATTTGGCGAAGAACCCCTTATCCTTGGCAATCCACATGAGGCCCGATTGAACGCTGACCGAGCCATAGGCGACCCGGAGCTTTTCCTGGGAGTATCCAGCGCCGGAAAGTAGAAACAGCGCGGCGAGGCCGGCCAGCGCAAGTGAACGCTTCTTCATACAACCTCCTCGGCGCTACAAATGCCCGTGCTCGCGGTAGTAGCGCTCCGCGCCGGGATGGAGCGGAATGTCGAGCGGCCCTTCTTCCGTGCTGCGGCAGAAGGACGACATCGGTGGAACGCCCGCCGCGTCGTAGGGAATCTCGCCGCGGATTTTTTCCAGCGCGGCAACGAAATGATAGGCCAGCTCGTCGGGAAAATTCGTATGCGTGACGATCGGCCAGCCGCTGTAATCGACGACTTCGGTCGCAGGATCGAAATTTCCTTCGAGCCTGCCGCCGCCGAGCGGCGCGCGGCGAAAGCCGTAGCGCTCCAGTTTCACGAGCGCCTTTTTTGAAAAAGGCAGAAACACAAACCCGTGCTTCACGGCCACTTCACCCCACGAGTCCAGTCCTTCATCGATCACCATGTTGATTTCTCCCGAGACGATACCGTCGCGCCGGCGCGGGTTGCTGGGCCGCTCCACCAATTCGACTTTGCCGAACGAATCGAGCTTCAATCCATGAGCTTTGAGCATCGCGGCGATGGCGAAATCGACGCAGTCGTTGGACGCGACCGAGGCGCGAAGCGCCGGATGTTTTTCTTTCAGCTCGTCCATCGTTCGAATTCCCAGATTGCCGGCGACCGCGACGACCAGGCGGTCCCACGAAGGAAAGACGGCGAGCGCACGAATCGGATACGGCCTGCGAAACGGTCCTTTTCCGAGATGCGCCATCGTCGTGATGACCGAAGGATTGATCCACGCAACGTCGAGCTTGCCCGCGCCGACGAGACGCGCGCCGTTGAGCCCGCTGCACCACGCCGGGCTCACGGCGAAAGTGAATGGATAGGGCGGTCCGGATTGACCGGCGGCGCCGGGCAGCTCCACGCTCAGGCGCACGGCGCTCGTCAGAAGCGTCGGCGCGGTTTCGTACATTCCGGCCAGGACGCGCGTCGCGATGCGCGCGCGCATCAAGCTGGCGCTCATCGGCTTCACGCTGCGATCGTCGTATGCCATGGGACGTGTCTCCGTCGAAGAGATAGACGTAATGTGAAAGCCGTTCCGTGTCAACCCATTTTAGATTTGCAATTGCCGATTTTCGATTGAATCCGGAATCTAAAATCCAAAATCTAAAATCGAAAATTGAACGCCCTTGACTCCCGGAGCCGCCTTCCGTACTTTGGTGCACGGCGCAGTGGACGATCGCGTGGACATGCAGCAAAGTGAGACGGAATATCGAGCGATCCGGCCGTGGGCCTCTCTGCTGATCCGTGATTTCAGTCTGATCTGGATCTCCAGCGTTCTGGCCGCCGTCTGCGTGCAGATCCGCAACGTCTCCAACCTTTATCAGGTCTACCATCTTTCGGGCTCTTCGTTTCAGTTGGGCCTCACCGGTTTTTTTCAGGCGCTCCCGCACGTCGTCTTTGGCCTTTTTGCCGGCGTGCTGGCCGACGCCTTCGACCGCAAGAAGGTTATCCTGTGCACGCACGTCGCTCATCTGGCGCCCAGTCTCGCGTTGGGATTTCTTACGATGACCGGCGCCATCCAGGTCTGGCATATTTACGTTTTCAGTCTCCTGTCGTCGTTCATCGAGGTCTTCAGCTGGCCGGCGCGCGCGGCCATCGTGCCTGTTCTGGTTCCCCCGTCCCATCTTATGAATGCGATCACGCTGACTTCGATGATCCTCCAATCGAGCTTTCTCGTCGGGCCGGCGATCGCGGGCATGCTGATCGATCACGCCGGCTTGACGCCCGCCTATTTCGTCAGCGCGAGTCTCTTTGTGCCGGCGATTTTCGCCGTGCTGGCAATGCGGAATTCCGGCGCGCCGCAAGGCGAGCGGCGGGGCGTGAATCTCAGAAGCATGCTCGAGGGCGTGAAGTTCGTCTGGGTGCAGCGCATTATTTTGTCGCTCTTCCTGCTCGACTTCGGCGTTACGCTGGTCGGATTTTACCGGCCGATCCTGCCGATCTTCGCGAGCGACGTTTTCAAAACCGGCGCGACCGGATTGGGAATGCTTTACGGCGCGCCGGCCATCGGCTCGCTGCTGGGCTCGATCGCCGTTCTCATGTTCGGCGACGTGAAACGCAAAGGGGCGCTGGCGATAGTGGCCGCGCTTTTTTTCGCCGGCGGTCTCGTCCTGCTGGGACTCTCGCAATGGTTCTGGATGGCGGTGGCGGCGGTTGCGCTCCTGGGCTTTACCGATTCGCTCAGCGTGGCGATTCGCCGCACGGTGGTGCAGTTCATGGCGCCCGACGCGATGCGCGGCCGCGCCGCGAGCCTGATCACCGTCTTCGCGCAGAGCACCAATGCGCTGGGCGCGCTCCTCGCCGGCGGCGCCGCGGAACTGTGGGGCGCGCCCAGGGCGCTTGTGATCGGCGGCATCGTCTGCGTCCTGATGATCGCCGCCATCAGCCGCGCGATCCCGCAGTTGTGGAGCTACCGGTCGCAATAACCGTGTTCGTGCTCGCCCTTCGACTTTGCTCAGGGCCATGAGCTTGCCGAATGGTGACTCGTGCTCGTGGGGGAGGGGACGAACACCAACACGAGACTTCGAAGGACAGCTACGGAGTGACACGAGCACGAAGGGCGATCGCTTGACGCCGGGTGTTTCACCCACTACCGTTGATTCCTAAATGAACCCGACGGAGCCAATCCTAAAGGTCGAGGGTCTCTCCAAAAATTATCTTCAGGCGGGCGGCGAATCGACCCTCGCGATCGAAAATATTTCCTTCACCGTCGATCAGGGCGAGTTCGTCTCCTTGGTCGGCCCGTCGGGCTGCGGTAAAACGACTCTGCTCATGTGCATCGCGGGCCTGATCGCGCCGAGTGCCGGCCGCGTCGCGGTCGAGGGAACGGAGGTCGAGGGTCCGCCGAAAGACCTGATCCTGGTTTTTCAGGAATACAACCAGTCGCTGTTCGCCTGGCGCACCGTTCTCGGAAACGTTCTCTTCGGTCTGGAGGCCAAAGGCCGTCCGCTGCTCGACGTCGAGGCCAAGGCGCATTGGCTGATCCGTCTGGTCGGTCTGGACGGATTCGAGCGGCATTATCCGTGGCAGCTCTCCGGCGGCATGCAGCAGAGAGTCGCGATCGCGCGTGCGCTCGCCTACGAGCCGGAAGTTCTGCTGAT
>JBGQBP010000182.1:0-8287 GCA_041494945.1 Binatia bacterium
GCGATAAAACGAATCTAGTAAGAAGTTTATCATCCCCCGCCCGGAAATCAAATGCTTTTTATCGCCGCACTTTTACCTGAAACCGCTCCCCGATTACGGGGTGATGGTGATTTTCTTCGAGACTTTGGTGTTGTTGCCTTCCTTGGGCGTCTCGTCGATCAAGTTGCCATCGTCAGCAACCGCGATGATATAAAAAACGGTGCCGATCGACATGGCAGGAATAGTTAATGGAGTCGGCGCCCCGGCCGGATCAGACCCCTTCGGACCCAAAGCGACAACGGGCCGGGAAGCGAGAGCAGGCGCGTCGCCGACGTCGAAAATTTTGTCGATGGACAGATAGAAACTAGTCGTCGAAGCGACACCGTTGGTGGAGACCGCCTGCTTATTAGCGGTCGTATCGGTAACGTTGATGGTGTCACCGGCTGCATGTACCGTCGACTTATCTAACGTGAGCTTGCTTATCACTAGATCCGGCAAAATCACTTTGGTCTTGGCTGTGGCCGTGTTGTTGCTGGGCTTTGTGTCGGTCTCGTCGGCCTCAACCGTCGCCGTGTTGGCAATCGTCCCGAGGAAAGCCGGGGCTCTGGTAACGATCGTGAGCGTGACGCTGCTGCCCTTGATCATCGTGCCGACATTGCAGACAACCGGCGCCACCACGGTACAAATCGCCCCCGGAGGAACGGAAACCGCAGGCGGGATAAATGTAGCGCCCGCAGGCAGCGGATCGGTCACAGTCACGTTGTGCGCCGTGTCCGGGCCTTTGTTCGAGACGACCAGAGTATAAGTAACCGTGCCTGCCGGCCCCGGCCCCGGCAGTACGGTCGTCGGTAATCCAGTTTTTTTCAGAGTAAGATCGACGCAGCCTGCCGTACAAATCTTCGCCACAAAGGCGTCGACGCCGCCGTTTTGAGTCAGGTCCGGCCCCGTCTTGACGGGAAACTTGCTGGGAGTGGAATTCTCGGTGGAACTGGTCTCGCCGGCGACGTAGACGCCGCCGTTGTCATCGACCGCGATCGCGTTGCCGCGATCGTCGCCCGATCCGCCGATGTAGCCCGCCAACACGAGCCCGGTGCCGGACGCCTTCACCTTGGCGACAAATGCATCCACGCCGCCGTTGAAGGTGAGACCCGGCCCCACGCTGTCGGGAAACGTGGTCTGGTCGGAGTTGGTTTCACCGGTGACATAGGCTTCGCAAGGCGGCGCGCAGCCGGGCTCGATGGCGATCGCGTTCGCGCGGTCGTCGTTGACGCCGCCGATGTAGCCGGCGTAAACCAGCGCGCTCCCGGCTGGATTGACTTTCGCCACGAACGCATCGATGCCGCCGTTCTGCGTCTGGTCGGGTCCGGGAATTCCCAGTGCGAAAAAGCCGGTGCCGTCGGGAAAACTCGCCTCCGTCGAGCTGGTCTCGCCGGCGACGTAAGCGTTCCCCAACCCATCCACCGCGATGCCGTTTGCCTGATCGGTCCCGCTGCCGCCGATGTAGCCGGCATAGACAAGCGCCGTTCCGCCGCTGTTCACTTTAGCCACAAACGCGTCGATGCCGCCGTTGTGCGTGAGATCCGGCCCGACGGCAACGGGAAACGTAGTTTGCGTCGAGCTGGTCTCGCCGGCGATGTACGCCGCGCAGGGCGGCGCGCAACCCGATTCGATGGCGATCGCGTTGCCGCGATCGTCGCTGTTGCCGCCGACGTAAGTCGCATAAATCAGCGCAGTGCCGGCGAGATTCAACTTCACCACGAAGGCGTCGAAGCCGCTGTTCTGCGTCTGGTCGGGTCCCGGAATTCCGAGCGCGGCCAGGCCGCCGATGTTGCCGGGAAAAGTCGCCTCCGTCGAAGTGGTCTCGCCGGTGACGTAGGCCTCGCCGGAACTATCCACCGCGATGCCTTTGCCGCGGTCGTCGCCGGCGCCGCCAATGTAGGTGACGTAGATGAGGCTGGTGCCGTCGGCGCTTAGCTTCGCCACGAACGCATCGATGCCGCCGTTCTGCGTCGTGTCGAAGGCGCCGGTCGTCACCGGGAAATTCGTTTCATCGGAACTGGTCTCCCCCGTGATGTAGGCCGCGCACGGCGGCGCGCAGCCTTGTTCGAGAGCGATCGCGTTGCCGCGGTCGTCGCCCGAGCCGCCGATAAAAGTTGCGTATTCTAATCCCGTGCCGTCCGCCTTGACCTTCGCCACGAAAGCGTCCACGCCGCCGTTCTGGATCTTGTCCTTGCCCGGAATGGGACCGAAGCCGGTGCCGTCCGGGAAGGTCGTCTCGTCGGAACTGGTCTCGCCGGCGACGTAGACGGCGCCGTCGCTGTCCACGGCGACCCCGTTGCCCCGGTCGTCCAGCAGGCCGCCGATAAATCCGGCGTAGACGAGAATCGCCGGGTCGAGCACCAACGGCTGCTCACGATCGTAACCTCCGACGCGAAAGCCGTAGCGCCCTGTTTTTTCCCCAGCTTCAGGTTGAAGCAGATAGGCCATGGGCACTTCGACGCGCTTGTCCGCGATTTCTTGGTACGCGTAAGGTTTGTCGTCGTGAAAACTTCCCATGGGCGTTGCGATTTCGAGCTCCTGCTGCTCGTTGACGCTGATAGAGGCGCCGCGATAGGCAAGTTGAATTCGACTTACATCCGCGCCGGGCTTCACGACGAACATGTATTTTATCCTGTCGGCGGTTCCGCCGTAGACGAGATCGATGCCGGGCCACAGGTCGGCGTAAACCAATTTGCCGTAGCTCTTGAGGCCGGTCTTCCACTCATCTTTGGGGCCCTTGAAATAACTGATGACGGCGGGCGTCGGCTCCTCGCCGCGCGGCGCGACGCGATTGGCGCCGACGAAATCGAGTTTCAGCGCCCAGCGGTCTATCGGTCCGCTTTGCGCCGCGCTTTGCAGTGCGGTCCGCACCAGCATGGTTTCGGCGCCTTCGTGCCGCGCGCGATTCAGGATGAAAGTGATTCCCTCCGCGGTGAAGTAAAGCGTTTTGTCTTTGCCGCGGAGGTAATACGACGCGCGCGCATCGACCTGGCCGCGATTCTCGATGAAATAGAGCGGCATATGCCCACGCGCGCTTTTAAGGAGAGAATTGGGATTTGTGTTGGCGTCGGATGAAAGAGCGGCGGACGGCTCGGTTACGGTAGGATTCTGAATTGTGGCGCAGCCCGCCGCGGCGGCCAGCGCGTATGCGAGAACCGGCGCGAGCCACACGCGGGCACGGCGCCGAAGTTGTTCACGAAGCGACTTTGCCGCTGGATTAACTGCGCTTTCCGGGGCCGAAGACATGGCAAGAAACTCCATGACCGTCGGAGAATTGTAACTCAGGTTCGACTTTGTCGCAAACGTCTTCCCGGTAGGCGCAGCGCGGGTGAAAGCTGCAGCCCGAGGGCGGATTGACCGGGCTCGGGACGTCGCCCTCGAGAACGATTCTTTCTTTCTTGCGCTCGGGATCGGGCAGCGGCACCGCGGAGAGCAGCGCCCGCGTGTAGGGATGCTTGGCTGCCTGATAGATCTTGTCGCTCGGGGCGATCTCGACGATCTTTCCCAGATACATGATCGCCACTCTGTGGCTGATGTGCTCGACGACCCGGAGATCGTGCGAGATGAAAAAATAAGTGAGGTGCATCTTCTCCTGCAGCTCCTGCAGGAGATTGATGATCTGCGCCTGGATCGAAACGTCGAGCGAAGAGACCGGCTCGTCGGCGACGATGAATTTCGGATTGACCGCCAGCGCGCGCGCGATGCCGATGCGCTGCCGCTGCCCGCCGCTGAATTCGTGCGGATAGCGGTCGTAGTGCTCTTCTCGGAGGCCGACCTGGTTCAGCAGCTCCATGACGCGGTCGCGCTTTTTCCTTCCGGCGGCGAGCTTATGGATCTCCAGGCCTTCGCCGACGATCTGGCCCACCCGCATGCGCGGGTTGAGCGACGCATAGGGGTCCTGGAAGATGATCTGCATCTCGCGCCGCATGTCGCGCAGCTCGCGCGGCGACAATTTCAGTAGGTTTTTTCCATTAAAGTTGATTTCGCCTTCGGTCGGCTCTATCAGCCTGAGAAGGGTCCGGCCAAGCGTCGATTTGCCGCAGCCGGATTCGCCGACGAGTCCGAGCGTCTCTCCCTCCTCGACGGCGAGATCCACGCCGTCCACCGCCCGGACTTCCCCCTTGCGCCGGGAGAAAAGACCGCCGCCGACGGGAAAATATTTTTTCAAGCCACGGATTTCGAGGAGACTCATCTTCGCTTAGACCCTTGAATCCTTCGTCTCGAACGCTTCAGCGCTTGGACCCGGGAAATAACACGCCACCCAATGGTGCGGTTCTTTCTCCACCAGCTCCGGCTCGACCCCGGCGCAAATCTCGGCCGCTCTCGGGCAACGGTCGCGAAAGCGGCAGCCGCTGGGCAAGTCCAGCGGGTTCGGCACCACGCCGGGAATCGCCACCAGCCGTTTCTTCTTATGTCCCCTCGCCCCCGGAAGCGAATTCAACAAGCCGACGGTGTACGGATGGAGCGGCCGGCTGAAAATCTCCCTGGCGCCCGCGCGCTCGACGATCTTGCCGCCGTACATGATCGCCACATCGTCGGCGCGTTCGGCGACGACGCCGAGATCGTGCGTGATGAGCAGGAGCGCCATGCCTAGCTTCGCCTGCAACTCTTCCATCAACTCCAGGATCTGCGCTTGAATGGTGACGTCGAGCGCCGTGGTCGGCTCGTCGGCGATCAGCAGGCTCGGATTGCACGACAGCGCCATCGCGATCATCACGCGCTGGCGCATGCCGCCGGAGAGCTGGTGCGGATAGTCGTCGATCCTAGACTCCGGGTCGGCGATCTTTACGAGTCTCAGCATCTCGATCGTCTTCGCGCGCGTCTCCCGCTTGCCGAGGCCCTGGTGCAGGCGGATCGCCTCGCCGATCTGATCGCCTATGGTAAAAACCGGATTGAGAGAGGTCATCGGCTCCTGGAAGATCATCGAGATATCGTTGCCGCGAATCTTGCGCATCGACTTTTTGTCGAGCTTCAACAAATCGCGTCCGCGGTAGAAGATCTCCCCGCCGACGATTTTCCCGGGAGGCGACGGCACGAGGCGCATGAGGGAGAGCGCGGTGATGCTCTTGCCGCAGCCCGACTCTCCCACCAGCCCGAGCGTCCTGCCCTCGGCGATCTCGAAGCTCACGCCATCGACGGCTTTGACTTCGCCTTCAGGAGTGAAGAATGAGGTGTGGAGATCTTTGACCTGAATCAACGTGGCCACGACGAAATTTTAATAACACAGGACCGAAATTTTTTATATACCGAAGCGCTGCCGCAAGGTGGCTGCGCCGCAGGCTCAGCTTGATCTTGCTATTTAGGTGGGATAAACGACAGCAAGCATGGGCCGAGTAAAAAATCTCGAAGAGATCAAGACGATGATCCGCGCGCGCACGGGAAAGCGCAACGTCTTTCGCCGCGCGAAAAAGGAAGACGTGGAATCGGTGTTGGAGCGCCTCACAAGCAAAGACCCCGAGCTCTGGGCGGCGGAGTGGTCGCGGATTGCAAAGCCTTACGAGGAAGAGGGCGCGAAGGACGAGCAGGCGGGGAGATTGAAGGAAGCGCGCGCGGCTTACTTCATGGCCTATACCTACTACGCCGCGGGCCGCTATCCGGTGGCGCGCACTCAGGGGAAGAAGGAGTGCTTCCGCAAGAGCCTGGAGCTTTATGAAAAGACCGGACGCTACTTCGAGCCGCCGCTGGAGCGGGTCGAGATTCCCTATGGAGATAAAAGAATCCCCGTCTATCTGCGCGTGCCGCGCGACGGCGGGAAGCATGCCGTAGTGATCAACTTCGGCGGCATCGATTCGTTCAAGGCGGAGAGCTACGAATACGACGAGGCGCTGCTGGCGGCGGGCTTGGGCGCCTGCGCCGTAGATATGCCGGGAGTCGGCGAATGTCCGATCCAGGGCTCGGCCACGGCTGAGAGTCTTTTCAGCGCAATCGTCGACTATCTGGAGCAGCGGCCGGAGATCGATCCCAGACGCATCGCGATCCTGGGACGGAGCTTCGGCGGCTACTGGGCGGCGAAGATGGCGTTCGTCGAGGCGAAGCGTCTTCGCGCCGCGGTGGTCTGGGGCGGCGGCGTGCATTATTTCTTTCAGGAAGAGTGGCTGCGCGAATCGACCAACGCGGAAAGCTATCTCATGGATCACGACGTCGCGCGCTGCGCCGCCTTCGGTGTCCAGAGCGTGGACGAGCTGGCGAAGATCTTTCCGTCTCTGTCGTTGAAGACCCAAGGCTGGCTCGACAAGCCCTCCTGCCCGATGCTCATCGTCAACGGCAAGGAAGATCTCCAGACCCCGATCGCCGATCTTTATATTTTACTGGAATACGGCGCGCCGAAATCCGCGCGCGTCTTTCCCGGCGGCCACATGGGCCAGACGCCCGAGACGCTGCCGACGATCGTGCGGTGGCTGAAGAGAGAGCTCGGCTAACTGATTGGGTGAGCCGGACCGTCGGCTAACGTACTAACCCTAATCCCAGCAGGCCGTGCAGAATCAGCCAAATCGCCACCAAGTAATTCAAGAATCGAGGGAGAATTAAAATCAGGATGCCGAACAAAAGGGAAAGAAGCGGACTCCAATGCGCCGCGCTGATGATCATACGATACCTCCTTTTCGCAACCGTCCTTGGAATGGAACTTTCTATTTTCAATCCGCCGTCAGTCTTCGTTTGAGCCACCACGTCGCCACCGCTAGCGCCTCGTCGTTACGCTGTCCGGGCACGCGCCCCATGTGGCCGGCGGCGGCGAAGATGCGCGCCTCTTTCGGATCGCCGTGCTCCATCGCGAGATAAATATCTTCCACCGGATGCTGGTCGTCGTTTTTGCCGTTCAAGAAAAGCAGCGGCGCGCTCGGCTGATCGAGCAGCCCTTGCGTTTTGAGCGACAGCCGCGGCGCGATCTCCAGAACTTCTTCGAGGGTTTTCGCGCGGAAAATATATGAGCGCGAGTCGAGCAGGCTCGCCGGCCCCATGAGATATTGCGAGGCGCGCTCGGTGAGCGCGGGGCGAAGCCACTCGGGTTGAAATGTCAAGTGAACTCCCGCGCCCCAATTGACCGCGCCCTTGAGCCGCTTCGCCTCGACGAACGCCATCTTCGCCGCCCAGTAGCCGCCGAAGCTCCGCCCCATGACCGCGATGCGCTTGCCGTCGATGTCGGCGCGGCCCTCGAGATGATCGATCGCCGCGGAAAAAGTCCGTTCCGCGCGCGGCTCCTGGCCGAGCAAGGGATTTTCTCCGGCGCCCGGCATGTCGATGACGAAGGTCGCGAGGCTGAGGCGATGGAGCGCTTCGCTCTGCCCGCGCGAATCTTCTTTCCATCCGTCCACGCCGCCCCAGTGCATCACCACGGGCGGGCGTTTCGCTCCGCGCGGGATCTGCAGATAGCCGACGACTTTTTTTCCTTCGAACGGGATCTCAATTCGTTCAACCGGCGGATCGAGATATCTGCCCGCTTTGAGAAAGTTTCTGAGCGCGCCGCGATAGCAGTTCATCTTCTCGGGGCTGCTCGGCACGGGATAACGTCCGATGCGATAATATTCATAGGCGAGATAATAGGTATCGCCGGCCTCTTTGCTTTGCCCTCTCTGTTCCTGCTCCGCCGCCAAGGCCTCGTAGCGCGCGCCGATCTTTCCCCATTCAGTTCCCCAAGCGTCCGATTCCAGGCTATTCAGCCGGCCCAGCACTTCCTCGACGTCGTTCTTTTTCGTGTGCTCGAAGGGGTTCGACCTTCCAACCCGTCTGAGAATCTCTCGCTTCACCTCTTCAAGAGTTCGTTCTTGTGCTGGCATCGATGTCTCCCGTCATCCGATTTTAGATTTTGGATTAAAGACTATTTAAGAGCCCACTTTCTAAGATTCGAGCCTTATCTTCTCCCAATCGAAAATCGGCTCAGCCAAAAAGAGAGGCTGATCAGCCTTAGGCTGAAATCGAAGATCCAAAATTAATTCACGTCTTCTTCTTCGCCCTCGGTCCGAACGGTTCGGGTTGTTTCCAAAACAAACTCCTTAGTAGGGGCGACCGGCCGGTCGCCCTTACCTTCACGCCGTTCCTGTAATCGCCATATGTCTGGAGGTTCGGCAGCGGTTGCGGCTGGGTTCTCGGGGTCAAAGGCCCACCGCGCCGGGTTGTTGAGAATGTATTCCCGAATGCGATTCTTCAATGATTCGTCATCGCGAATCACATGTTCATAATAGTTACGTTGCCAGATCGGTACTTCGGGTGTGCCACGTATCTTATTGATGCGGGTGGTAATAGCCGACTTAAAACCGGCGATGAAGGCACC
>JBGQBP010000183.1:0-8256 GCA_041494945.1 Binatia bacterium
GTGGCGACGATCGTCGCTTTGGCGCGAAGGATATGAAACTCTCCGGTTCGCCCGTCAATTCCCACGGCGCCGGCAACATTTCCCCGCTCGTCTCTCAGGAGGTCGGTGACGAAAACGCGCTCGGCAAACTCGACCCCCTCCTGCTCCAGCGCCTTGCGCAATACCCAACAGAATTCGAGGCCCCCGCCGATTGGCTTGAGCACTTTCGTTATGCGAAGGCCGCGCGTCGGGCGGCGGACAAACTTTCCATCCTTCTCCTTCGGAAACTGGAGGCCCATCTTCTCGAGTTGCAGCATCTGATCGTACGAAAGGGAGAGGACTTCCCGGATCAGCTCCTGCTCGGCGATCCACTCGTTTCCCTGGACGATATCGCGGACGCAGGCATCCAGATCGTCTTCCGGGGTGACCACCACCATCCAGGCGTTGGAAAAAGCCGTGTGCCCGGTTCTCCCGATCATGTGAGCGTCGAGCAAGGTAACCTTGCCTGACGGAAAATGCCGCCGCGCGCTCAGGGCCGCCCAGAGCCCTCCGGCCCCTCCGCCGATAACCAGGACGTCCGTGTCGATCAGCTTGCCCATGTTTTCCAGCATGAGGCCTCACCAGGGAAGGGGTCGACGGCGGACAATAGGGTGAACATCGATGCACTGCTCCGGGCAAAAGATTTCACAATTGAAGCAAGTCACGCAGTGCTCGGGATATTGAATGACCGGGAACTCCTTATCCCCGTTTTGCTCCATATGAATCACGTCGGCCGGGCAAATCGGATCGCAGAGTCCGCAGCTCGTGCACTTATCGAGGTCGATGTCGACGATCATTATTTTTTGTCCAATCGGAGCAGCTTGGCCGCCGTTTTGCCCAAAATTCCGCTCTTCACCTCTTCACCCAGATCCAAATTCTTCACAGCGGCGATGTATTCTCTTAAAGCCGCCATGCCTCTTCCGGTATCGGTGCTTACCCCGGTGAAATCCTGTGGATAATCGGTCGCGAAAACCAGCTGCTCCGGCTTGATGCCCAGCAATGCGCAGCGCAATGCGGTTAAGCCTCCCTCAAAGCCGGAAAGATCAAAATAGAGCATGTTAAAATAGTCATCGAAAGGTCTCTTGAGGGTTCCGAAGCGGTACGCTTTAGCCACAAGCCTGTCCTTAACGGCCGCGATACCGCCGCCAAAATGTCCGATAATGAATTTGAGATTAGGGAAGCGCTCCAAAATCCCTCCGGCAATAATACGCGTGGTGGCCAGCGCGAGATCCATCTCCCTGCCGATAATTCGCGCCAGATCATAATCCTTGACCAGGTCGTATCCTTTGGGGACCATCGCCGGGTGAACGAAGATCGGTACGTCGAGCTCACTCACCTTGGCATAGAAATCTCCGAGCTTCGCGGAATCCAGGGGCAAACCATGCACCTGGGAAGTTATCGTCACTCCTGGAAGGCCCAATTTCCGGACCGCCCTATCCAGCTCGTCGAGCGCCGGCTTTCCTTCCAGCACCGGAGCTTGCGCCAGCCCGACGAATCGCCCGGGATATTTTCGTTGCACCTCGGCGAGCCTTTCGTTGATGAGCTGGCATTCTTCCAAAGGAGCACTCCAGCCCAGAAGGCAGGAAAGAACCGACACGTCGACTCCCGCTTCGTCCATGTCTTTGAGCTGAGCTTCAGGATCATAGAGTTTCGAATGCATGGTCAGGCTCGGAACCGTTCCATCGCTCGCGAAAAGCACTTTTTCAGAGTAAAGCCCCTTTTTCTTTGCCAGATCGATGGGCACATAATGATGCTGGAAATCGACGATCATACTGGTTTCCTCCTAACGGCGGTAAAGATTGGCGATGAAACCGCTACGCTCAAGCTCCTGGACCCAGCGGGGATCAATAAAATCCTTCGCATTGGCCGTTCGGGCTTTTTCATCAGAGGCTGCTATCTCGGCGAGCCGCTGCCGAACTGCAGCCTCGCTGGGATAAGGAACTTGCGGCAGATAGTTCACCGCGAAAATCCGGTAGGCCTCTTCGATGATCTCGGGGTCTTCGATCTTGGTATACTTGGCAAGAATCCGTTCCGCAAAGGGCTTGTCGGTCTTTATCTTGTGGATGCTTTCGACAATCGAGCGCACGAGCGCCCGCATCGCTTCGGGATTTCTTTTGATCCATTCCTGGCGCGACACAAAGGTCGTCTGCTGATAAGGAATTTTCAGCGTGCCGACGTCCAGGAGTTCCTTCAACCCCATCTTCTTGGCCAGGATGTTGATGGGCGGGGAAAGCACCCCGGCGGCGATCGTTCCCCTATCGATCCCGGCCAGGATTTGCGGGACGCCGCCCATCTGAAGAATCGTGACCTCGCTCGCGGGCACCCGAAGGTGCTCGAGGGCGGCCAGCAGCGCTGCGTGCGTCGCCGTGCCGAAGCGCGAGACGCCCAGACGCTTCCCGCGAAGGTCTTGAGGCTGGGTGATTTCGGGGCGGGCCATCAGGGAAAAGACCAGGGTCGACGCAGTGTCGGCGAAGGAAATCATGTCCGACCCCTGAAGCCGGCCGCGCAAAACCACCTCACCGTTCGCCAGCATGGATTGAATGTCTCCGCCGACGAGAGCCGCGGCCGTGATGGTTCCTCCGGCGATGTACACCAGCTCGACGTTAAGGTTGTTCTTCTTGAAAATGCCGGCTTCCAAAGCCACCCACGGCGTCAGCATGGCCCCGCTGATGGCCGAGTAGGCCATTCTCAGCCGTTCCTCGGCTTGCAGATTGGACCAAGCCGACAACAGGGCAAGGAGGAGCAGCGCAGCGAACGGTTTAGCGGTTTTTGTCATGCCGAACCTCCCCAATAAGATTACAATGCCGTTTTCATTCTCGAGGATACCACTGCCATTTGTTTGGGCTTTTGTTTCGGACCTTCCTTTCGGTGTTCAAACATATTCAGCAGAATCTCTTTGCTTTTCCTCAGGTGAAGTTGGAACGTCTTTGCCGCCCTGTTTTTGTCCCGGCCCTTGATGGCCTTCACTACGCTGAGAAAATCCAACAGCAGTTCCTCGATTCTCCCGGGCGGGGCGGAAGAGTAATGACGGGCCGTTTCCACCTGCTCGTTGGTCATCTTCAGAAAGGCGTTCAATCGCTCGTTGTCCGCCGCGGCGGCGATCGCCTGCCGCAGCATTTCCCACGAGTCTCTAAGATCTCTGTAGCCCAGATGGTTCTTGCGGCGCTTGAGGCTCTCCGCAAGGTGAGAAAGTCTACGGATGGGCTCCGGGGACATCCGCAGCGCGGCCTGCCCTGCTGCGAAACTCTCAAGAGCTTCTCGGACCTCGTAAATCTCCCGGATGTCCCTAAGGGTGAGAACGCGGACAAAAGCGCCTTTGTTCGGAACAATTCGGACGAGCCCCTCATGATTCAGTCTCCGCAAGGCCTCTCGCACGGGAGTCCGGCTCACCTGAAGGCTCCGTGCTAAATCTTCTTCGAACAGCGGCTCCCCCGGCTGCCGCCTTCCCGAGACAATATCCTGCTTAATTCTATCGTAAGTCGTATGGTAGAGAGAGCGAACGGGGTTTTTCACGACGGGCGCCTTGATGAGAAATGTAGCGCTTGTATACAATCCAGCATACATTGTCAAGACGAATGCACCCGGATTCTATTGGACACGGCTATTTCAGGATGGTGCTTCGGAAGGGGATATGAAGCGAGCCCGGCTCTTTACGGAGAAGGCATGAACCCTTTGTCGACCCATTCGCTCAGGTCCGCGCCGAACCACTCCGTAGGAAGTTCTCGTCCCAACCCCTTATTTTTGCATGCCTCGTAGATCAAAGCCCCGGCTGCGGCGAACTGAATCCCCACGCCGGTATTGCTCTTATAATAAATGATTTGTCGATCGTCGGTCCGTCCGGGGTGTTTGCCGATGAGAACCTCGCCCAGCTCGCAGACTTTCTCCCATCCAAACTTTCCTTGATCGATCAGGTCGAGGAGCTCTCGCTGCTGGTTCGTTATCGCCGTCTCCTTGTTGTTGAGCACGATGAAGTTGCTCCGGGTCATCGTCGTCGCATCCGCCTCCGTGCGACGATGGACGCCGTCGGTGTTGGCGATAGTCGTGACCAGCTGTCCCGGCTCCAGCCAGTTTCCGTCAAACACCGGTTGGCTCGAATTCGTCGCGCACATGACGATATCGGATCCCTTGACCACGGCCTCCGGACTACTGACGGGCTGAATTTCTATGTTGAGCAACTCCGTCATTTCTTCCGCGAATCGATCCCGGTGCTCTTTGGTGCTGCTGTAGACCTTGACCGATTCGATGTTGCGGACGGCGCAGATGGCTTCCAAGTTGGTTCGCGCCTCGTTGCCCGAACCGAATATGCCGACGACTCTGGCGTTTTTTTTTGCCAATGCGCGCTGGGCGATTCCCGTCGTGGCGCCGACGCGGATGCCCGAGAGACTGAAATCATGAATGAGCGCGAGCGGCTCGCCGGTTTGTAAGCTGAAAAGCAAAACAAAACCCCAGCTTCTTTTCATGGGGGAGGGAAAATCCATCCGCTTCGTCCCGGCGACGACTCTTTCCTGCACGATGGTGGAATCGTATCGCAGGGCGGCAACGCCTGAGCTCGGCACCGCGCCGGGGATGATATTCGCCATGTAGCCGGGCTTGTCGAGATCCGGCGGCACCTTGTAGCGTGTCCGCGGCCGATTGACGGCAATGCCGCGCGCCTCCTCGGCGAAGGCCCTTTCCATTGCCTCGATGCACTCGCGCATCTTGAGCACTTGCCGCACTTCGGCGTCGTTGATGAGAAGCATGATTCCTCCCGGGCCAGGGCTTGAAGATTCCAGCCCCATCCTTATCTTAAATCGGCGGCTCCTTCCACAGGTCGTTTGACGCCCAACGGGCGCGCGCATACAATGCGCCGGCAATGTGTTTTCTATCTGACGTTAAGCGTCGAACTCATCCGGAGGAATCATGCAACGATATGCGCGAGCCTTTAGCTGGGTTTTAACTCTCCCGTTGATATTGGCCACGCAGCTGGGTTGGACACAGGAGCTGGAAAAGCTCGTGGTCGGCCATTCCAACATCCGCAACGACATCGCGGCGCTCTGGGTGCCGAAGGATTTGGGACTCTTCCGCAAGAACGGCTTGGACGTGAACATCGTGCTCATCACGGGCGGCGTCAGAATGACCCAGGCGATTCTTTCCGGCTCGGCGCCGATGGGATTTACCGGCGCCACTCTCGTAGCGTCCGCCGTGGCCGGCGGCTCGGATGCTGTGCTTGTGCTCGGGATCACGAACCGCTTGACCTACGACATCTGGGCCAGGCCCGAAATCAAGCGGCCGGAAGACTTGCGGGGAAAAAATCTGGCGGTCAGCGGCTTCGGCAGTTCCTCACACGTCGCTTCGTTTCTGATGCTGCAGCACTTCAAGTTGGACGAGAACAAAGACAAGATCACATTCCTCGTCATCGGCGACGAGCCGACCCGGGCCCAGGCTCTCATCGCGGGCCGCATCGACGCCACCATCGTCGATCCTTCGGTGTCCGGCCCGCTGAAGGAAAAAGGGTTCTCCTACCTCGGCAATCTCCAGCAGCTCGGCGTTCCTTTCGTCAACAACGCGCTCGTCAGCACGCGGAAATATTTGAAAGAAAATCCGCGCACGGCCGAAGCCGTGGTCCGATCCATCGTCGAAGGCAACGCATTCATGCTCAACCCGGCCAACAAACCAAAGGTCATGGGAATTTTGGCGAAGCATTTGCGCCTGGAAGCCAAAGAAACCGAGAAGATCTACGAGGATCTGATTCCAAAAGTGGAACGCAAGCCGTATCCCAGCATGGAGGCGGTCAAAGCGACGATACAGGTCATGGGACTGCGCAACCCAAAAATCGCGCAGCTCAAGCCGGAGGATCTCGTCGATGTCTCCATACTGCAAAGGCTCGAACAAAGCGGATTCGTGCGCTAGAAAAATAAACCGTTCAACCGGAGGGCGAAGTGATCTTTCTTACGAATGAACATGTTCAACAGGTGCTCGATATGCCGACGTGTTTAAACGCCATGGAGGACGCCTACCGGGAGCTCAACGAAAAAAAAGCCGGCTATCGCCCGCGGATCGACTTTTATGTCCCGCAGGAGCCGCATTACTACAGGTGGGGAACCATGGAGGGAGCGTCGCGCAAGCTCGGCGTCTTCGCCATCCGGATGAAGTCGGACATGCTGGCGTGGGAAGAAAAAGACGGCTTTACCGTCGAGGACAAGTATTGCATGGAGCGAGGCAGGTACTGCGGCCTGATTTTCCTGCTCAGCACGCGGACCGGCGAGCCGCTGGCGATCATGAACGACGGCTATTTGCAGCATATGCGCGTCGGCGCCTGCGCCGGTTTGGGAACCAAATATCTTGCGCGCAAAAATTCGAAAGTATTGGCGATGATCGGCTCCGGCGGGATGGCGCGAACGTACGCCAGCGCGATTAAAGAAGTGCGGCCGATCGAGCTCATCCGGGTTTTTAGTCCGACGAAAACCAACCGCGACGCTTACGCGCGCGAGATGAAAGACATCTTGGGCATCGACGTGATTGCCGTGGATTCAGCCGAGAAGGCGCTGAAGGGCGTGGATGTAGTCGCATTGACGACCGACTCTCTGCTTCCCGTCATCAAGGTCGAATGGCTCGAGCCCGGCATGCACATCAACAACGTGCGCAACAACGAGGCCGGACCGGACGTGCTCAAGCGCGTCGATGTCATCGCGCGCCTCGGAACTTCCACATTGCACGCCGATCGGTCGGTGGCGGGAGTCGTAACCGGAAGCGACGGCATGTTCGGCTACATCGCGGGGACAGAGGAAGAAAAAAAGAAAATACCTCCGTCTCCGTTCCACGAGATCGACAATCCCAACATCGGCACGGTGCCGGATATCATGGCCGGCAGGTGGGCGGGCCGGACCGACGACCGGCAGATTACATTCTTAAACAATCAGGGCACCCAGGGTCTTCAGTTTGCCGCGGTGGGCGGCACGGCGTACAACCTCGCGAAGGCGAAGGGGTTGGGGCATCCATTGCCGCTGGAGTGGTTCACGCAGAACATTCGGGACTGAGGGACGACACTACATAACAATCCGGTCAGCCATGAATTTCCACCAGCTAAAAATCTTTTATACCGTCGCCCAGCAGCGGAGCATCACCGCGGCCGCTTTCGATCTACGTCTGACGCAGCCCGCCGTCAGCCAGCAGATCAAAGCGCTGGAAAAGGAGCTCGGCATCGCGCTCTTCGAGAGAGGCGGTCCGAAACTCCGCCTGACGCAAGCCGGCGAGGCGTTTTTTCGCGCGACGGTGACGATCCTCAACGCCAAAGACGAAGCCGAGCGTATTATCGCGGAGCTCGGCGCCGCTACCAAAGCAAGTTGATCCTCGGCGCGAACACGACCGGGGGAATGTATCTCCTGCCGCGGATCGTTCGCGTCTTTAAAGAAAGCCATCCGCAAACCGAGATTATTTTTCAGATCGAGTCGACGGAATGGCTCTATGAAAAAATCCTGGAGAACGTCGTCGATCTCGCCGTCGTCGGCGGGCCGACCGAAGACCGGCGCTTCGGCGTCGAGGCGGTCTGCATGGACCGGCTGGCGCTGATCGCTTCGCCGTCTCATCGTTTCGCGAAGACCGCGAAGGTCTCGCTCAAGGATCTCACAGGCGAGCCCTTTATCGTTCCATCACAGGGCTCGCGCACGCGGCAATTGGTCGAGCGCGGGCTCAAGGCCGCGGGCGTCACGCCGAACGTGGTCATGCAGCTCATGGGAACCGAAGCGGTCAAGCGCGCCGTCGCGGCGAATCTGGGGATCGGTTTCGTCTCTCAGTACGCGGTCGAGCGGGAGGGCGCGCCCGCCGAGCTGAAAGTCGTCTCCGTCGAAGGCTTCGAGCTTGAGCGCGACATGGAGCTGATCTACCGCAAGCAAAAATATTTCTCGCCCGTCGCCGAGCGCTTTCGTGAATTCGTTCACGCCTACGCGCGCGGGCATCTTCCGGCCTCGCGCGCCGCGAAGCGCGTCGTTCTTAAATCGGTCCGCTGACATAAGCGATCCGTTATAGGGCCGCCCCGCATTATTTATTTGCCGTCGGTTCACTCTCGCCGTTATGGTATCGGTAGATGCGCTACGGTTTCGTCATTGACCAGAACCGCTGCATCGGCTGCCATGCCTGCACGGTCGCCTGCAAGCAAGAACACGACATTCCGGTCGGAGTTAACCGCACGTGGGTCAAGTACATCGAGAAGGGCGAGTATCCCGACACGCGGCGGCACTTCGGCGTTCTCCGCTGCAACCA
>JBGQBP010000184.1:0-8243 GCA_041494945.1 Binatia bacterium
CCCAAGTAGCAGAGTGGATTCGGTCCGCGATCCATGTAGAGCGCGCAGGGCCGGTGCATGTTGTGCCACTGAGCTTCAAACTTGCCGTTGCCGTCGAAGACCTGCACGCGGTGATTTTCCCGGTCGGCGACGTAGAGGTAACCGTCCTTGTCCGAGCAGATATTGTGCACGATGTTGAATTGGCCGGGGTCCGATCCCGGCTCGCCCCAGGAGAAAAGCAGCTTGCCCTCCGGAGAGTATTTATGGACCCGCGAGTTGCCGTAGCCGTCGGAAACGTAGATTTCGTTTTTCGGCGACAGCGCGACGTGGGTGCAGCGGTTGAACGGCTCGCCGCTCTGATAGGGCGCCGGCTTGCCGGAGATTCCCAGAGTCAGTAGAACTTTTCCATCCAGCGCGCACTTACGCACGGTATGGTCGCCGTCGTCGGTCAAGTAGATCGTGTCGTCCGAAAATCCCATAGTCACGCCGTGCGCCCGCTTGAAGAGTCCCTCGCCCCAGGAGCGGAGAAAATTTCCGTCGCGATCGAAAACGACGACGGGATGTTGGCCCCGGGTGAAGACGTAAACTCGATCCTGCCGGTCGACGCCGACCGCCGCGACTTCGCGATAGCTCCAGCCGTCGGGCAGCTTTCCCCAACCTTCAGCGACTTCATAAGTGAACTTTCCGGTTCCGATCATGACAGACATAAAGCCTCCTTGAAATTCATTTCCGGGTACCTTGGTAAAGTTTAAGCGGCACGAGTGTCGCGGCGCCAAGAAGCAGAAAGATCCCGGCGAGCCAGAAGGCGGAAAAAATTCCGTGGCGCTCGACGAGATAGCCGGCGACGATCGGCGTGGGAAAAACCACGACCTGGGTCACCAGCGAGCTCAGGCCGAACGACGATCCCTGAATGTTCGGTCCCGCAACGTCCATGCAAGCGGCATTCGTGATGTTGAGCAGCGTGTAGAAAAAGAGTCCGATCGCGCCGATAACCAGAGCCAGTTGAACGCCGGGAGCGGCGGCGGCCAGCAGCAGAAACAAAATTCCCAACACGACGAACGACGGCAGCAGCACCGCCTTGCGGCCGAAGCGGTCGGAGAGATGGCCCATGATCGGCTGCGAGATCGTTCCCATCGCGTGAAGCAGCGCGATGTAAAGACCGAGAACGAAAGGGGAGTAGCCGAGGCGCTCCTGGAGATAGATGGGAAGAAAGGTGATCGTCGAAAGCCGGCCCATTTGCAAAAGAGCGGTGGCCGCGCAGATGCCGAGAAAGAGACGGTTCTTTGCCAGGGCGTAGACTTCGCGCAGCTCCGCCGCGCGCCACGGATGCGACGCAGCGCCGGTGAAAAATCGGGCGAGCCCATGCCACACGAGATACGCCAGGACGAGCGCCGGCACGAGTTGCAGCCGGAGCACCGCTTCCCAGCGAAACGTCACCAGCAAAAGACCGACGCCGATCGGTGTCAGCGTGTCGCCGATGGTCGCGCCCATGCCGTGGACGGCGAGCGCGGTGGCGCGCCGCTCGGGAAATCGATTCGACAACGAAGCCGAAGCCGCCGGATGCCAGAGCGACGTTCCGAGTCCCACCAGGCCGGAGCCGGCGAGCGCCCAAAGGAGAGACGGCGCGATGCCCATCAAAAAGTACGCCGCGCCCATCGATACGAGAGCCGAGGCGAGGATGAGGCCGCGGTGGCGCACCATTGCGTCGGATATCATTCCCAGCGGCAGATCGAGCGTGCCTTGAGTAAACTGGCGCGCCGAGTTGAGCGCGCCGACCTGAACGTCGTCGAGGCCGAGCCCGGCTTTGATCGAAGGCAGGACGACCGGAAAAAGCTGCTGGAACCAGTGAATGAAAAAGTGGCCGCCGGTGATGATGCCGAGAAATTTGAGCCGCTCCGCGCCGACCTCGCGCACCGCGCCGAGAAGCGCCGCGGTCTTACTCAACGGCGGCTCCGTCGGGCGCGCCTCCCGAGCGGGCGAGATCTTCCATTTTAATTTTTTCCGGGTTGAACTTCGCCGCGGCCTTGGTCATGCGCTCCATCGTCTCCTCGTAGCCGAGCGGCGCGGCTTCTTTGGGCCGGAAGCGCAGCGGATTGATGCGCGCGACGACGAAGCTCCTGAGATACGGGCTGGTGAGGCCTTTGGCCTTGAGCGCTTCGACTTGTTTGACCACCAGATCGTCGAGTTCGAGGAGCGATTTTGCGCGCGCTGTTCGAATCTTCAGCGCCGCGTCGAGCGGCTGCTTGAGAAAACTATCCGCGCGCCTGAGCACCGGATGATAAGCGCCGCCGCTGAAGCGCGGCCGCTCTTCGTAGCAAAGGCCCAGCGTGATGAAGTCCGGCTCTTCGAATTCCAACGCGTAGCTTTCCTCGCTGCCGCCGGCGAGCTTCGCCAGCTCGCGAACCATGCGGATCACTTCGAGAGCTTTTTCACGCAGGTTGTGCGCCTTCTCTGTGTTGAGCGCCAGGATTTGATACGCCGCGGTCTCTTCGGGCACGAGGATCGCAACGATGCACTTCGCGCCGAGCGTGCGCATCGCGAAAAGCCGGTGGTGGCCGTTCGGCGTCCAATAGCGCGCGCCGTCTGCGCCGGATTTCTGCGCGCGCACGACGATAATAGGATCGAGAAATCGGCCGAGCTTGCCGATGACGATTTCGAGCTTGCGGACGTGCGCGTCGGAGAGATTGCGCTGGTAAGGCGTGGGCTCGACCTGTTCGATGGGCAGAGCGGCGAAAATCATCCAGCGCCCGCCGTAGGGATCCAGGTACGCGCCCAGGACTTTGCCGCCGTCGCGCTCGACCTGGCGGCCCAGCTCGGCGATCTCCGGAGGCGCCGCGCCCGATTGCAGCTCGGTAGCGGCGAGGCCGCAAGATCGCCCCGCAGGTTTTTTTCTTCTGCGCGGCGCTTTCTTGGTTTTCTTCTCAGCCACGGTGACGAATGAAGCCGCCTACGGAAAGATTTTCTTCCCGGTCGCTTCGTCGTCGAGAAGGATCGCCTGCGGGGGGCAGAACTTGGCGGCTTTCTGAATCGTCTCGTCGCTGTCGCCCTTGGGGTCGAGGACCACGGCTTTGAATTCCGCGTCGATGTCGAAGACGTCGGGCGCGATGGACGCGCAGTTCCTGACGCCGCGGCACTTGCTCCGGTCGATCGTAATCTTCACGACGATAGCCTCACGCCGCGACGGCTTGCAGCGAGTCCAATTTCAAGTTGCGCCGTATGACATCCATCCACTTGATGAGATTTCCGTGCTCCGCCGGAATTTCATATTTGACCGCCGTGTAAAGATAATGAAGCTGGACGAAGATGGCGATGTCGGCGATCGTCATCTGGCCGAAGATGAACTGCTTGCCGTTGAAAAATTGGTCCAGCGTGCGGAAGTGCGCGTCGAGGCCCTTCTCGGCGTCTCTCTTAGCTTCGGGAGTCTCCGCGTGGCGAAGTCCGCGAATCGCGAGATTTAAAACCTCGTCGGCCCAGTCCTCCAGCATGAGAGCGAGGCCTTTGTCGGACGGATTCTTTGGGTAAATACTGTTGTGGGGATATTTTTCTTCGAGAAAGGCGGAGATGAAAGTCGAATCGATCACGCACTGCCCGTTGTAGTCCATGACCGGAATCTTCCGCTGGCCGGAGAAGTCGATCAGCGGCTGGCGGTTCGGCCTCACGTCGGAGATTTCGTACGGGACGTTTTTCATTTTGAGAACGATGCGCACTTTTTCGCAGTACATGGAAGTTTCGCTCTGGTATAGTTTGATACCCATGGCGGTCTCCTTTTAGACGATTTGTCTGCCTGACTCTTACTCCAACACGATATCCGCTGTCCAGCGAGGCGAAACACCCGTTTCGTTATTCCCGCGAAAGCGGGAATCCAATCTTCTGGCTTTAAACCCGAAACTATTTATTCGATACCCTGGGAATGACCTCTCCAGCCAGAACCTCCATCTGCTCCGTCATGTCGAAGACCGGATTGAGCAAGAGCAGGCGCGCGCCCGCGGCGGCGATCTCGCCAAGCTGGGACGCGCATTCCTCCGCGCTGCCCCACACCGAGACTTTCTCGGCCAGGTCCGCTGCGCCGTAGTACGCGCCGAACCACTCGCTGAGCCGCTTGGCCGCGCGGTCTCGGTCTCGATCGACGGCGATATAAACGCGCTTGCCGATGGTGAACTCGGCCGGATTCTTTTTCGCCTCGTCGAGAGCCTGCCGGATGATTTTTACCTGCTCTTTGTAGCTGTCCGTCGATGACGAGCCCGCGCCGATAAAGCCGCTGCCTCTTTGCGCCGCGCGCCGGAGCGCCGCCGGCGCGTTGCCGCCGAACCAAATCGGCGGATGCGGCTTCTGGAACGGCTTGGGCACGAGCGTCGCGTTTTTAAGCTGCCAGAACTTTCCTTCGAACGTGACGTTCTCTTCGGTCCATAACTTTTGTATGAGCGTCAGCGCTTCGTTGAAGCGAGCGAGCCTTTTGTCGGGCGAAAGCCCGTAAGCCTGATAGAGCCGGGTCGCCGCGCCCAGCCCCACGCCGGCGATGAGACGCCCCTGGCTCAGTTGATCGAGACTCGCGAGGCTCTTGGCGAGCTGAATGGGACTCCGCAGGTTGATCAAAAAAACCGCCATGCCGAGACGCACGCGGCGCGTGACCGCGGCGGCGTAGCTCAGCATCGTGATGCCTTCGAGCGCGCTCGCGGCCTGTCTCAACACCGCCTGTTCCTGCACCCAGATGCTGTGAAAACCCAGCTCCTCGGCGCGCTTCAGATAGCGCTGGATCTCCTCCACGTTCACGGGCAACTGCATGTGGATTTGCGGCGCCGCGATGCCGAACTTGAGGTCGTTCTCAGTCGCCATGTTTTTTTCTCCCTCTCCCGAACCTCGATACGGCAACCATACCAACGTTTCGTTTTCCTGTTCAAGCCGCCGCGCGTTCGCTTTGCATCGGCACATTCATGCTGCTAACTTCGAGCGCGTATGCGGTTGCTTTGCTTCCAGGCCAAGCGCTTCGGGTGGAAAACCCACTCGAAGACGCTGGCCGACGCGCCGGATCGGGAAGTCGAAGAGAGCGTCGCCGCAACGCTGGCGGTCTTTCTCCACGCCGAGACCGCCGACGAAAAGAGCGAGCGGCGAAGCTCGATCCTTCGGCAAACTCTCAAGCACATCAAATGGCTGGCGAACAAGCGCGAACTCAAGAACGTCGTACTGCACTCGTTCGCTCATCTCGGCGGCGAAGGCGCCGCTGCGGCTTTCACCGAAACCTTTATGAACGAAGTCGCCCAGCGCCTGCGCGACACCGGTTACTCGGTATGGCTCACGCCGTTCGGCTACTTCTGCGAATGGGATCTCAGCGTCTACGGCGACAGCCTGGCAAAAGTCTGGAAGGAGATTCAGTAAGTGAAAAAGGAAAAAGACGGTTTCAAAAAACGCCGCTTTCAGTTGCATTGGGGTGGAGGATGGATCACCGAAGAGGCGCGCTCCAAGACTCAGTATCACGAGCCGTCGATTCAGCTTCTCGCTTTCGATTCAGGCGAAAAGTCGCTCCGCTTCTGCTATTACCACGACGGTTTCTATCAGGGCGGCCCGTTGATCCTCGGCCAAAATCATCTCGCAGCGCTGCGCAAACAAATCCGCAAAAACAAAACCATTCATACGTTACTGAAGAAGTTGGTGTGAAATGCGAACGCGCGCCTTGGACCGAGCGCCGGGGCACGCGTGATCCGGAAGCAAGGAGAAGCCGAACCGAAATTTATTCCAACCCCATCGACGATGCGAATCCCGACCGGTTTACGATTGTAACTTTATAATCGGTCTGCGCCGTGCCTAAGAGCGTCAACAAATAGTCGAACTCTCTGCCGCCGTTCTTTCCTTTCACGACGACGTAGACTTTATTTTGCTCCGCCTCCTCTCGATAGCCGTTTGCCCTCACCGTCCTCGGATAGCCGTCGGGATGCAAACGAGACATGGCGTCTTTGAATATATCGAGAGGGATGTAGGCTTTCGCCTTACCGGACATTTGCTCGTAACCTTTATCGAAATCCCGCTTCACGAACACAAGCTCCGCGAACTCGACCGCCCGCTTTACAGCCAGTTCCTTATTATGCTCGATCGGTGCTGAACACCCGGTGATGCAAATGGCCAGAAGAACCGCCGACAACAATCCTCGAAGCGGCATGCCACGTCTATGTAATTTCATTACTCCCACCTCCGGAGAATTCCTTACAGCGAAGCTCGACAATTGGGGAAAGCTACTCCGGCGGATCAGAAAATGTCAAGCAGGATTATGATTCGGAATACCGCACCGGGGTAGACCTGGCGGACAAATCGGAGCGCATCGTTACCGCGATGATTTTGTGATAATTTAAAAAGTGACCCACGGGAGCGTAAGTCCATGGACGATCTCCTCGCGGCGCGCTCGCAGATGGCGATGTCGCTCGCGTTTCATATTATCTTCGCCGCCATCGGCATCGCGCTGCCGCTCTTGATGATCATCGCCGAGGGGCAATGGTTGCGAACGAAAGAGGAAGTTTATCTCACCCTCGCCAAACGGTGGGCGAACGGGACCGCGATCCTATTCGCGGTCGGCGCCGTTTCGGGCACCGTGCTCTCGTTCGAGCTGGGATTGTTGTGGCCCGCCTTTATGGGATACGCCGGCGCGATCATCGGCATGCCGTTCTCGCTGGAAGGCTTCGCGTTTTTCACCGAAGCGATATTTTTGGGCATTTATCTTTACGGTTGGGGGCGCATTTCCTCGCGCGCGCATCTCTTGGCGGGCGCGGCGGTTGCCGCGAGCGGAGCTCTCTCGGGTATCTTCGTTGTCACGGCAAATGCGTGGATGAACACGCCGGCCGGATTTCGAATCGTCGACGGCCGGCCGGTCGACATCGATCCGATCGCCGCCATGATGAACCCGTCGGCCTTCACGCAAAACCTGCACATGACGCTGGCCGCGTACGCGGCGACGGGCTTTGTCGTTGCCGGTATCCACGCGTTCATGCTGCTGCGCGACCGTTCCAACCTGTTTCACCGCCGCGCCATCGCTATCGCGCTCGCCGTCGGCGGCCTGACCGCGATCCTCCAACCGTTGAGCGGAGATCGGCTCGCGAAGGCGGTCGCGCGCAATCAACCGGTGAAGCTCGCCGCCTTCGAGGGACAGTTCGCGACGGTGCAGGGGGCGCCGCTTCGTATCGGCGGCATGCCGGATGAGCGCGCGGGCGTGACGCGCTACGCGATCGAGATACCATACGGTCTGAGTTATCTCGCTTACGGCGATCCGCACGCGACGGTGAAAGGGCTGAAAGAATTTCCTCGGGATGAATGGCCGCCGGTCGCCATCGTGCACGTAGCGTTTCAAATCATGGTCGCTTGCGGCTTTGCCATGATGGCCGCGGCAGCTTGGGGCGCGTGGCGATGGGGAAGAAGCGGCGCGTGGCTCGACTCCAAACCGTTTCTCCGCGCGCTGGTTGCGGCGGCGCCGCTCGGTTTCGTCGCCATCGAAGCCGGATGGGTCGTGACCGAAGTCGGACGGCAACCGTGGATCATCTATGGCGTCATGCGGACGGCGGACGCGGTGACTCCGATGCCCGGGCTCATAGCGCCTTTCACTACGTTCACGCTGCTCTACCTCTTCCTCGCCGTCATAACGGTTTGGCTGCTGCTGCGGCAGGTCGCCGCGAGTCCCCAGGAGTTTAAGTCGGCTGAACGGTGATGGAGACCATGCAGTTTCCGTCGATTGAAATTGTTATCGCGGGCGTCCTCGTCGTCGCGCTTATTTTTTACGCGTTGTTGGGCGGCGCCGATTACGGCGGCGGGGTGTGGGACTTGTTCGCGCGCGGGACTCGCGCGCGCGCGCAACGCGCGCTGATTGAGGAAGCGATCGGGCCTGTGTGGGAAGCCAATCACGTCTGGTTGATCCTGGTGATCGTGGTTCTCTTCACGGCCTTTCCACCGGCGTTCGCCGCCATCGCAACGGCGCTCCATATCCCGCTCGCCTTGATGCTCATCGGCATCGTTTTGCGCGGCACCGCTTTCACCTTTCGAAAATATGACGTCCAGCGCGATGACGTGCAGCGCCGCTGGAGTTGGGTCTTTTCCATCGCGAGCATTATCACCCCGGTGCTGTTGGGAATCACGCTCGGCGCTATCTCTTCAAGCGCGATTCGCGTCCGGAACGGCGTCGTTACTTCAGGTTTTTTCGCGGCGTGGCTCGCGCCGTTTCCTTTCGCGGTCGGTCTCTTCGCGCTTACTTTGTTTGCGTTTCTGGCGGCGGTCTATCTGACCCTGGAGAC
>JBGQBP010000185.1:0-8101 GCA_041494945.1 Binatia bacterium
AAGGCCGCGCTGTTTTTTAATCGGCGGCGAGACCACGGTGGGCGTAAAAGGAAAAGGATTGGGAGGAAGAAACCAGGAATTCGCCCTCGCATGCGCGCTGGAGCTCAGCGGTTGCCGCGGGGTCTATCTACTCAGCGCCGCCAGCGACGGCAGCGACGGGCCCACGGATGCCGCAGGCGCGTTTGTCGATGGAGAGAGTTTCGCGCGCGCCGGTCGTCTCGGGCTCGATCCGCGCCATGCCTTGCGCGAAAACGACTCCTATCATTTCTTCAAACGTCTGGGAGATCATTTCCGCCCCGGGCCGACCGGAACGAACGTGATGGATTTTATTATCGCGCTGGTCTACTAAGCCAAAAACGCGACGGGGATCACCCGTCGCGTTGGCATAGAGAATAGAGAACTAAGAATAGAGAGCTGGTATAGAAACTGGGCAGGCTTCCAATCCATGAAGTCTGCCCAGTTTTCGAATGCCGTGCGTCGGGAAAATTAATCGCCGCCTTTGGCGGGTCTGAATTCCATCTTGGTGACGACTTTCTGCTCGCCCTTCGTCACGTACTCCACATCCGCGGAAGAGCCCAGACCGATTTCGCCCATCTTGACGTCTTTTTCTTCCAGCATCGTCACCTTGGTTTTCTGGTCGAAGTCGAGCGTGATCAGCTTGCCTTCTTTGGTCACGAGAATCATGTAGTTCTTCTCGCTGTCAAGCAGCCCCACATCGCCTTTCGCCTTCTCGGCCTTTGCCTTTTCTTCCTTCTTCTCTTCTTTCTTATCCTGGGCTGATAAAGACGACCCAAGAACGAGAGACAATGAAATGCATGAAACCATCAACAACAGCCAATTGCTTCTCATGGACCGACGATCCTCCTTTATAATCAAAAGATGTGCGTAGAAGTTAATCGAGGGGAGCCCAGTTCCGCAATACTCTTTAGGTAGGATTTTTGACTGTCACGCAAAGGCTTTTGAGAATGATATACGACTAGAGTCGTATATGCTCACAAGAAAATTAGTTTGATACTGGGAAAACCTTGGCTTGGGGAGCGAATTAAGATACTTTGTGGTCGCTTTTGAGAGACGGAAAATGGTTCCAATTAAAGTTGTGATCGCGGACGACCACGCTCTATTCCGGGAAGGACTGAGAAGGATCCTATCTCTGGAAAAGGACGTGCTTGTAGTCGGGGAGGCTTCTCGCGGTGACGAGATCGCAAAAGTGGTGGAACGCACAAAGCCCGATGTCTTGCTCTTGGATCTCAAAATGCCCAAGGGGGACGTGGTCCAAACCCTTCTGGAAGTGAACGAAAGGAACCCTTCCACGAAAGTGATCATCCTCACCGCCTTTTCGGAAGACGAAAATATTCTCAATGCGGCCAAAGGAGGCGCCAAAGGGTACGTCATGAAAGGAGTTTCCTCTTCCACTTTATTGCAAGCGATTAAGACCGCCCACGGCGGCGGTCTTTGGATCGACAAGGAGACTCCTTCGGCCGAAGCGTTCGAAGAGATCGCTCAAGCCCAGCTTGGCGAGGTCGCGAACGACCGGGCTAATGAGCCCATCGACAGCCTGACCAAACGAGAGCTGGAAATTCTCCATCTCGTTGCCGAAGGTTTGACCAACGAGGAGATCGGCAAGAAAATCTTCATAAGCGAGAAAACAGTGAAGACTCACCTCACCAACATCTTCGATAAGCTCAAGGTCAACAACCGCTTCAAGGCGGCGCTACTGATCATGAACAGACCATCCGAAACAACGGCGGCAAGCAGGGCTGCGAGAAGTAAAGCTCCCGGCAAGTGATTGGATCGTAAACACGAAGTCCAGCGGCAACGAAATGAATCCGCAAGATCAATGGCTGCTCCAAAAAGAGAAGACGCTGGCCTGGCTCAGATTCGGCTTCTCTGCCGCCGCCATTTTGGTTGTTCAACTCAACCCCGAAAGAATCGCACAATTTCCGCTTCTTTCCCGAGCTGCTCTCATTTCCTTTTCCCTTTATTCCCTACTGCTTCTTTTCCTGCTGAGATTAAAGGCGATCCACGTGGCCGGGCTGGCGCTGACCACGACGTGCCTCGATTCACTCTGGGTTTCCCTGATCGTTTTTTCCACCGGTCCCTCACCGACTCCGTTCTTTGTCTATTACTTTTTCCCGGTCGTCACGAGTAGTTCCCGCTACGGCATTAAAGGCGGCTTGAGCGCGGCAGCGCTGGGTATCGCTCTTTACGGATTGATTCGTTTTTCCTCCCTTTCATCTCAGCCTATCGCAATAGATATCTTCGTCATTCGCAGTATCTACCTGTTTGTGCTTGCCTATATTTTTGGCTTTCTGAGCGAATTTGAGCAAAATCAAAATCACAAGCTGATGGCCCTCTACAAAACCGCCGGCGAGGCGGCAACACAGGAAGAAAGACGTAGAATTGCCCGCGAGCTTCATGACCGCCTGCTTCAGGTACTCGCCACCCTGTCGCTTCGACTCGAAGCGTGCCGCAATCACCTCACGACAGCCCCTGACGAGCTCGCCCGCGAGCTCCAGATGATGGAGAAAATAACGGTAAACTCGATTGCGGATATACGAAAATTTCTTTCCGGCAAGGACATCCCGTCTCTCGTGCCCGGCACATTGGTTGAGAGCCTAAAAGACGAGATGAAATTTTTGCGTGACGGCCTGGGGATCCGTATGATCTTGGAAAGCGAGCCCGAAGATCTCAACCTGTCTCCTGAACTCGAACAGGAGCTGTATTATGTCCTGCGAGAAAGCTTGATCAATATCGCGCGACATTCTCACGCTTCCCGCGCCGTGGTGCTGTTAAAGGAAACCGAGGACCAAATCTCCGGCTCCGTGGAGGACGACGGAATAGGGTTCGAACTCGCCCAGGTCACGGGAAACGAGAGGCTCGGACTGGGAACGATGGAAGAAAGAATTAATAGACTGGGCGGAAAATTGGATATTCAGACTTCACCGGGCAAAGGAACCAAAATCTCCTTCACCACACCCCCACACAACATGCGCAGCTAAAAAATCAGGGACCCCCGTCTTGACGGGGCCCCTAATCGTTAGCGCGTTATACGCTCCCCAGCGACCCTAAGACCCAACGACGAACCTATATTTTTAGGCGTCTGACTGGTCGCTGCTACTAATCGCCGCCTTTTGCAGCCTTAAACTCCATGTTGGTGACAATTTTCTTGTCACCCTTCGTTACGTATTCCACGTCCGCGGAAGAGCCGAGACCAACGTCGGCCATCTTGGCGGGTTTTGATTCCAGCATTGTCGCTTTTGTCTTTTGGTCGAAGTCGAGCGTGATCAGCTTGCCTTCCTTCGTGACCAGGATCAGGTAGTTCTTCTCTGTGTCGAGTAGCCCTACGTCCCCTTTGGCTTTTTCGGCCTTGGCTTTCGCTTCCGTCTTTGTCTCGGCTTTTGCCTCCGCCTTGGCTGGGGCCGCCGCTTTGGCCGGGGCCAGCGCTTTTTCCGCAGCCGCCGGTGCCGGTTTGGCTTGGGCTGCCGCAGCCGGCTTCGCCGGAGGAGCCTTGGCCTCTTCTTGTTGCGTGGCACAAGAGGAAAGCGCAAAGAGCGTATAAAGCAAAGTCACTAGGCCACCCACTGATAACATACTTTTCATTTGAGCCTCCGATCGTTTGGAATTCTTGTTAAGATTTAAGTCTTACGTGATAGATACGACTTAAGCCCTATACTGTAATGACCGCCTGCTTGTCAAGCGGAAAAAAGCACCTTACCCCTCACTGCCGAAAAAATCGCTTAGGACTGCGGACGGGTGGCGCCGACAAATCGATCGCGGCGATTTTTTCGCCAGCATTCTTCGTCCCGCTCTCGGCAAACCTGCGCTTCCTTACCGAAGCTTATAGTAGACAGCCGAGACGCCGGGATCCCGAGGTTTACCAGGAAATCTTTAGCCGCCTGGGCTCGCTTGGCTCCAAGAGCCAAATTGTACTCCGTGGTCCCACGCTCGTCGCAATGGCCTTCGATCTGCGCTTGGACGGAAGGGTTTGCCTTCAACCATTCGGCGTCGGCCTTGAGTACCGCGCGCGCGTCGGGTCGCAGATCGTAACGGTCAAAGTCAAAATAAATTTCCTTCAACGGACTGGAGGCCGGAGTTGCCGGAGCCTCACCTGCCCGAAGAGTCTCGAGGCTGGACTTGCCGGTGCTTGCCGATCCCGTCGTTTTGGATCGGCCCTTTTCGGCATCGCCCGCCACCGAAGAGCCCTGCGGATTCGTAACCGACGAAGAGCAGCCTGCGATCGCCAGAACCGCCGTCAACAACAATCCGAGGCACAACCTTTTCGATATCCAAGCCACCTGTTTCCTCCTTCCTTCATCCCGTTTGCACCCCCGGGGATGATGAGCAAGCTTGTACCATTCAGCCAGGGATCATGTCAAACTAAAGTCGTAGGCATGTCGCGGTCATGCGTTCGAGCCTCGCGTTCGAGGCGCGCGGCAATTTTAAAAATCACGGATCGCTTCAACGATGAGACGGCTTGAGCGGTCGGGGAGTCTCGGCTAAACTGTGACTCTATGCTTGCCAAACGAATTATCCCATGTCTCGACGTGAATGCGGGGCGCGTCGTCAAGGGAGTGAAATTTCTCGGGCTGCGCGACGCCGGCGATCCGGTGGAGATCGCTGGAATCTACGATCGCGAAGGCGCCGACGAGCTGTGTTTTTTGGACATTACGGCGTCGCACGAGAACCGGCAAATTATTCTCGACGTGGTCGCGCGCACCGCCGACCAGGTCTTTATGCCGCTCACGGTGGGAGGCGGTATCAACACGCTGGAAGACATCCGCAAGCTTCTCCGCGCCGGAGCGGACAAGGTCTCGATCAACACCGGCGCCGTCCAGCGCCCCGAATTCGTCCGCGAGGCGGCGGAAACTTTCGGCAGCCAGTGCGTCGTCGTAGCGATCGACGCCAAGCGCGCGGGCAAAAGCTGGGAGGTTTTCACCCATGGGGGGAGAAAGCCCGCCGGGATCGACGCCTGCGAATGGGCGGAACGAATGGCCGGCTACGGCGCGGGTGAGATTCTTCTTACCAGCATGGACCGGGACGGGACCAGAGACGGCTACGATATCGAGATCACCCGCACGATATCCGAGCGCGTGCAAATCCCGGTGATCGCTTCCGGCGGAGTGGGCAATCTCGATCACATCCGAGAAGGCCTGACGACCGGCAAAGCCAGCGCGGCCCTGGCGGCCTCTATTTTTCACTTCCGCGAATACACAATCGCCGAATGCAAGCTCTTCCTCCATAAAAGAGGCATCCCTGTGCGGCTGGCCGATGCATGACCGCGGCGATTCCCAGAGTCGCCGCGTCGGACCTGAAAATACGCCTTGAGCAGATCGTCGGCGAGCGGAGCCCATCGAGCAGCCCGGCGCGCCTGAGCCTCGTCGAAGATTATATCGAAAAGGAATTTAAGAGCCTGGGCCTCAGCGTGGAGAGCGACCGCTTCGTTTACTACGGAAAGAGCTACCGCAACATCATCGCGCGCGCGGGAGACGCGCGGCGCGCGCCGCTCATTATCCTTGGAGCCCATTTCGATTCCGTCCCGGGCTCGCCGGGCGCGGACGACAACGCCAGCGGTGTGGCGGTCTTGTTGGAAGCGGCGCGCGTTCTCTCCAGACTTAGGCTCCGCTATCCGATGATGTTCTGCGCTTTCAATCTCGAAGAGCTGAACATGATCGGCAGCGCCCATTTCGCCAAGAAGCTCAAGTCCGAGGGCGCCGGCGTGGCGGCCATGGTGTCGCTCGAGATGTTGGGATACACCGACTCGCGTCCCGGCGGTCAAAGATATCCGCTAGGTCTAAGTTGGCTCTATCCCGACCGCGGAAACTTCGTCGGCGTCATCGGGAATCGGCGCTCGGCCGCGCTGCTGCGCAGGTTCGAGAGCGCGATGCGGCAGATTGCCGGCCTTCCGGTCGAGACCTTGACGGTTTTGGGCAACGGCTTCCTCCTGCCCCAGGTGCGTCTCAGCGATCACGCTCCTTTTTGGGATGCCGGTTATCCGGCGCTCCTTCTTACCGACACCGCCTTCATGCGCAACCCGCACTACCACGGGCCGACCGACACGATCGACACGCTCGATCTCGAATTCATGGCCAAGGTGTGTCAGGGCGTGGTCAACGGCGTGCTGAGCCTATGAAGGCATGAGGCGCGAGGCGTGAGTAATATCTTTACTCTGGCGCCTACTGTTTTTTTCTAGGCGGATCAAAGAATGGCAGCTTCACGACGCGACATCTCACTCTCTTTCTCGTGTACTCCACCGTCGCTTCCATAGAGAGCACCGTTCCCGGCTCGGCAAACTTTCTGCCAACGGTCGCGAGCGCGATGTATTTCTTGATCGTCGGCGACCAGCCGCCGGTGGTCGCCTGGCCGATCTGCTTGTCGTGACGATACAGCGGCACGCCGCCGCGCCACGCGGATGCCGGGAGATACGGGGCGAGACCGGCCTCCCGATAGAGCCGCTCGTAGTCGTCCCAATCGATTTCCAGCCCAACGAGCTGCCTCGACGGGCCGCGTCGCTTCTCTTCGAGCAGCGCCTTCCGGCCGACGTAGTTTTCCTTGTCGAGACTTACCGTCCAGCCCAATCCGATCTCGAAGGGAGAATACTTCTGCGAAGGGATCAAGGCCTTTTCCGCGCTGGTATAATCGACGTCTAGCAGAATGAATCCGGCTTCCAGACGCGCCATGTCCAGCGCGAGCATGCCCGCGGGCGTGAGGCCGTACGCCTTCCCAAGTTCCATCAGAACATCCCAAAGCTCCTCCGCGCGATTCGCCGAAACCCAGACCTCGTAGCCCAGATCGCCGGTGTAACCCGTGCGCGAGATCATGGCTGGGATTCTTCCGACCTCGGCCAATGCGAAGCGAAAAAATCCGAGACCGTCGATATCGCCGTTCGATGCGCGTCTCAAGATATCGCGCGAAGTCGGACCCTGGAGAGCCACCGCCGCGACTTGTTCGGAGATGTCCTGGATATCTACGTCCATGCCGGCCGCATTCATTTGAAACCAGCGGAGACTCGGCTCCGCCAGGTGAAAACGAAAGCGGCTCTCTCCCAACCGAAATAGAGTCCCGTCCTGGATAACTTTTCCTTCTTCGTCGCAAAGGCATGTGTACATCGCCTGATCGAGCGCGCACTTCGCGGCATTTCTAATGACGACGCGGTCGACGAGCTTGAGCGCATCGTCTCCGCCGACTTCGTATTTGTAGAGCGGCGAGATATCGATCAGCGCGGCGGAATTTCGAATGGCGTGATATTCGTGATCGTGCGGGATTTCATAGGAGCTCGCCGCGAGATAACCGGACCAGACGCGCCAGTTGTGGCTCAGGCACAGGGCGGAAGTGCGGGAGTGGAAAGGGGTTCCGATTGGCATAGTCGTTGACTTCGGCCACAAAATTACAAATTATGACTGCCTAAGCAAGGACGCTACCGATGTCAAAGAGCTACGACGTTATCATCATCGGCGCGGGCCACAACGGCCTCACGCATGCGGCGTATCTCGCGAAGGCCGGGAAGAAAGTGTTGGTGCTCGAGCGCCGTCACGTGATCGGCGGCGCCGCGGTCACCGAAGAGATATATCCGGGATTCAAATATTCCGTCTGCTCTTATGTCGTGAGCCTGCTCCGGCCGGAAGTGATCCGGGAACTGGATCTCGCGCGGTTCGGCCTGGAAGTTATTCCTCTCGACTCCACCTTCACGCCGCTTCCCGACGGCAACTATCTTGCCCGTTGGGGCGATCATGACAAGACCCGCCGCGAGATCACGCGCCACTCGGCCACGGATGCCGAGGCCTACGATCGGTTCGGCAAGCTCATGCATCAACTGGCGATGGCCGTGAAGCCTCTGCTGGCGATGGCGCCGCCCGATCCGACCTCCTTCAAGCCACGCGACTTACTGAAGCTTCTGAGTCTCGGCCGCCACTTTCGCAAACTTGGTCCCGAGCTGCCCTACGAGCTCGCGAAGCTCATGACAATGAGCTCGGCCGATTACCTCGACGAATGGTTCGAAGGCGAGGCGCTCAAGGCCACAATGGCCGCAAGCGGCATCATCGGCACGTTTCTCGGCCCCAGGTCGCCGGGGACCGCTTACGTTCTGCTGCATCATTACATGGGC
>JBGQBP010000186.1:0-8083 GCA_041494945.1 Binatia bacterium
ATCGCCTTCCTGGGCGGCGTCATCAAATATGTTCTCGACAGCGAGAAGTGGAACACCGACCCGTTCTTTAAAAGCTTTGTCGGGCATTACACGAATGCCGCGACGATTATCAACGAGGACTTCAAGGACACCGAAGATCTGAACGGAGTTTTTTCCGGGCTCATGCAGTCCAAACCCGGCACTGACTGGGCGTTCAACGGCGTGACCAATCAATACGACGGCGCGACCTGGCAGTACGCCCGAGAAAAGGCAGCCACGCCCGCAGCCAAGCCCGCAGACGCCAAGCCGGGGGAAGGATTCGCGCCGATCGTGGCGTCGTTGGTACGGCCGCCGGTGCTCAAGGACGAAACGCTCAAGGACCCGCGGACGGTTTTCCAGATCGTCAAGAAACACTTCAGCCGCTACACGCCGGAAATGGTCGAGAAGACCACCGGCTGTCCCAAAGAGACGTTCCTCAAGATTGCCGAAACCATTCTGGCCAATTCGGGCGCGGACCGGACGACGTCGTTCGCGTATGCCGTCGCCTGGACGCAGCACACCTACGGAGTCCAAATCATCGGCGCCTGCGCGCTGCTGCAACTTTTGCTCGGCAACATCGGCCGGCCCGGCGCGGGCGTCATGGCGCTCCGCGGCCACGCCTCGATTCAGGGCTCGACGGATATTCCAACGCTTTACCACTCGATTCAGGGATACCTGGGGGCGCCGACCGCGCTGAAGAAGCACGACACGCTGCAAGATTACATAGCGGTCGAGACGATCCCGACGGGCTACTGGGCGAACATGCCGAAATTCATGGTCTCGTACCTCAAGTCCATGTACGGGGACGCCGCGACCAAGGAGAACCAGTTCGGCTACGATTGGCACCCGAAGATTCTCGGCGACCATTCGCACATGGCCATGTTCGTAGCGATGAACGCCGGCAAGGTGAAGGGGATGTTCTGCGTCGGGCAGAATCCGGCCACCTCGCTGAATGCCAAGCTGGAGCGGTCCGGGCTAAGGAAGCTCGAATGGCTGGTCGTGAAAGACAACTGGATCACCGAGACGGCCACTTTCTGGAAGAATGCGCCCGAGATCAAGAACGGCGAGGTCAAGACCGCGGACATCAAGACGGAAGTTTTCTATTTGCCGGCCACGCAGGTCGCCGAGATCGAAGGCACCTTTACCAACACGCAGCGCTTGCTGCAGTTCCATCACAAGGCGGCGGAAGCGCCGGGCGATTGCCGGTCCGACACCTGGTTCAGCTACGAACTCGGCAAACGGTTGAAGAAGCTCTACGCCAATTCGACCTTGCCGCGCGATGAGGGTTGGAAGAACATCGTCTGGGACTTCGAGCATGAGAACGAAAACGAGCGCAAGAAGGGCGAGCCCTCGACGCTGAAGATGCTAAAGGAGATCAACGGTTTCTTCACGGAAGATCCGGCGCGTCATTGCGTAGGCTTCGGCGAGCTGAAAGACGACGGCTCGACGACGTGCGCGTCGTGGATCTACTCGGGTGTTTACCCCGGTGTGGGGAAACTTCTTTCCGATCGGCGCACGCCCGATGCGCCCGGCAAACCCGGCGCTCAGTTGGAGTGGGGTTGGGCATGGCCGGCCAACCGGCGCATCATGTATAACCGCGCTTCGGCCGATCCCGACGGTAAGCCGTGGAGCGAGCGGAAAAAATGGGTGTGGTGGGACGCCGAGGCCAAGAAGTGGGTCGGCTACGATGTGCCGGACTACATCGCGGTGAAACCGCCGACGGACAAAGCAAAGCCCGGCACGGCCGGCATGGACGCGCTGCCCGGCACCGCTCCATTCATCATGCGGCCGGACGGCCTGGGCTGGCTCTTCGTGCCGGGCGGCCTCGTAGACGGCCCGCTGCCGACGCACTACGAGCCGGTCGAGTCGCCGGTGCAAAATCCGCTCTATAAGCAGCAGGCGAGCCCGGTCTACAAATACTGGAAGGATGACGGCAACCAGCTAGCGAAGATGGGCGACCCGAAGTTCCCCTATGTCATGACCACGTACCGGTTGACGGAGCATTACCTGGCGGGCGGCATGAGCCGCTGGCTGCCGTGGCTGACCGAGCTGCAGCCGGAGCTGTTCGTCGAGATCAGTCCCGAGCTGGCGCAGGAGAAGGGCATCAAGAATCTCGACTGGTGCAAGATCTCCAGCCCCCGGTCGCAGATTCGCGCCAAGGCGCTGGTCACCAAGCGGATGCGGCCGTTTAAGATCGACGGCAAAGTCGTCCACCAGGTCGGCATGCCGTGGCACTGGGGTTATGAAGGCCTGTCGACGGGAGACGTCGTCAACGAGCTCACGTCGCTCATCGCCGATCCGAACGTTTCGATGCACGAAGCGAAAGCGTTCGTGTGCAATGTCGAAAAGGCATAGCCTTTTCGAATGACAAATGGCAAATCTCAAATCTCAAATGACCGAATATGAGATTTTAAATTTGAGATTTGAGATTCGCGCAGTGAAACGAAGCGACCTGAGATTCGCGGAGAGAAACGGAGCGATTTATGGCTGAGCCAATGGGATTCTACACCGACACAACGGTGTGCATCGGTTGCAAGGCATGCGAGGTCGCCTGCAAAGAGTGGAACCAGCTCCCCAGCACCAACGGCGGACAGAACACGCTCTCCGGCGACAGCTACGACAACACGCGCGCGCTCGACGGGATTCACTGGCGCCACGTGAAATTCGTCGAGCAGTTCACCGACGACCGCAAGGACGGCCGCTGGCTGCTCATGAGCGACGTGTGCAAGCACTGCGTTAACGCCCCTTGCCTGGAAGTCTGTCCGACGGGCGCAATCATCCGCACCGAATTCGATTCGGTCGTGATTCAATCGGACGCCTGCAACGGCTGCCGCGACTGCATCTCGGCCTGCCCGTTCGGCGTTATCGAAATCAATCCGGTGTCGGGCACCGCGCAGAAGTGCACGCTTTGTTACGACCGGCTGCAGAGCGGCATGGAGCCCGCCTGTTCCAAGGCGTGCCCGACGCAATCGATCCAATTCGGAACCATTCGCGAGCTGCGCGGCAGAGCGCAAAAACGCGTCGATCAGCTTCAGCAGATGGGCGAGAAGAGAGCCTATCTCTACGGCGCGGACGATAAAATGCTCGGCGGGCTGAATTCGTTTTATCTCTTGGTGGACAAGCCGGAAGTCTACGGGCTGCCGCCCGATCCGAAAATGCCGACGCGGAATTTGAAACTCGGCTCGTGGTTCTCCGCGCTGGGAGCGATCGTCGTCGGTCTCATGGGAGTTATCAATTTCCGCAACCGCGGCGTCAGCGAAAACGCCGGGGAGGGCCGGCCATGAACACTCCTCTCTCCAGCACGTTTTTCAGCGCTCCGCCGGAATGGGGCTGGCTCGTCGTCTTTTACTTTTTTGTCGGCGGTCTTGCCGGCGGTAGCTACTTTCTCGCCGTGCTGATCGATTTCTTCGGCAGGACGGAAGACCGCCCGCTGGCGCGCCTGGGATATTACATTTCGTTCCCGTGCATCATTCTCAGCGGCATCCTGCTCACTCTCGATCTGCGCAGGCCGGAGCGGTTCTGGCACATGCTGATCGAGTCGAATACTTTTCGCCCGATGTTCAAATACTACTCGCCCATGTCGATCGGCTCCTGGGCGCTTACGATCTTCGGACTCTTCTCGCTACTGTCGTTTCTGAGCGCCCTGGCCGAGGCGGATCGTTTGAGCTGGCCGGCGGCCCGGCGCTTCAGAGCGCCGGCAATGCTCGGCGGAATTCTTTCGGTGATCGGCGGACTGTTGGGATTTTTTGTCGCAGGCTATACGGGAGTTCTCCTCGCCGTGACCAACCGTCCGATCTGGTCCGACACGCCGCTGCTCGGAATGCTTTTCGTCGTTTCGGCCGCTTCGATCTCGGCGTCGCTGATGCTTTTGCTCGCGGGGAGGTCCGGTAGGCAGATGCCGGGCGTGCGCGCGCTGCACCGCATGGACGCGTGGGTCGTGGCGTTGGAATTCATCGTGTTGATCGCGCTCATGATCTCTCTCGGTCCGGTGTTTCGCGCGTGGCTCAACGCCTGGGGCGTCCTGCTTCTTGTCGGCGTGATTCTCATCGGCATGCTGGCCCCGCTGGCGCTTTACTGGCGTAACTTGAACGCGACCGCGGCGGCGGTGCTGGTCTTGATCGGCGGATTCATCCTTCGCCTGGTCATCGTCTTTTCGGCCCAAGGAGTGTGACGTGGGACTCAATTCGATTATTTTTCTAGCCGTTCTTTTTCTTCTTGTCGGCTGCACGAGTCCCGAGACCACCCGGACCCGCGGCGGCGGTCCCGGCGCTGACGTCGGAAATCGGGGCAAGGTTGTGCGGATGCACGAAGGCGCCGATCCTTTCGCGAAGACTCCCAAAATCATTCGCGTCCAGAATCCCTCCCTGGCCGGGGCGCGCCAGGCCGATCAGCTTAGCCGCTGATGACGGCTTCGATCGATAGCAACCTACAAGAGCTTGGGCGCGAGCGTCCGGAATGGGAGCCCTGGCTCGCCGTCATCAAGGAAGTTCTCAGCGAGACGGCCGACGCTCAATGGGACGCGTTGGTTCCCGACGCGGCTGGGACGCCGGAAAACAAGATTCCGCTTCTGGCAAAAGCCACGCTCGCTTTGGAGACGACTGTGCTTCGTCGCTGGACGGAGCGGCTCGTCCGGACCGCTTGTCAAAGCGGCACTCCGAAGATGGCCGGTCTTAAACCGGCGCTTCAAACGCAATCCGATATTCTCGCGCTGTTCAAGGCTTCGCTGTGCCAGGACGGCGCGCGGCTCAATGAAATGGCCGCTGCGCTCGGCGTAGACGTAGAGGCGTTCCAGGCCGTTGCGGCGCTGATACCCGTGCCATTTCTGCATGCCTACAATCGCCGGTGGGCGCAGGCGGTCCCCAAGAGCTGGATGGAGGGGTATTGCCCCGTATGCGGCGCCTGGGCCGCGTTTGCCGAAGTGCGCGGCATCGAGCGGAGCCGTTATTTTCGCTGCGGGCGTTGCGCCGGCGAATGGCAAACGCACGGCTTGACCTGTCCGTACTGCGGCATGACCGACCACAACGAACTCGTCTCGATGGTGCCGGAGAAAGGCGGCACGAGCCGCGTGATCGACGCTTGCAAGCGGTGCCTCGGTTACGTCAAAACTTTTACGGTGCTTCAGGGAAGTCCGGCCGCCAAGGTGATTCTCGACGATCTCGCGAGCGTGGATCTCGACGTGGCGGCCCTGGAGCGCGGGTATCGACGCCCCCAGGGACCGGGCTATACCCTCGATATTACGCTGGTGGACAAAGCCGGCGCGAGTGATAGATTGTTTTCCTGGAGAAGATAGGTGGCGCAAACCGTTAGGCCCGCGGAGGTCTGCAAGGCGTTGCTCGCCGCGCTCGAAGCATCGGAAGGACGCAGGCGCAGCCGCAAGCGCGATCAAACGCCCGACGCGATCGGACTCACGGTCAAACGAGAATTGCTGGCGCGCGCCGTCGAGGAAGATCCCGAGCCGGAAGCATTCGAAGCGTGGCTGCTCGAATATCCACGGACCTGCGAGGCTTCCGAATTGGCCGGGCCGGCCGAGGCGATGGCGCGCTCTGTTTTCGAAGAATGGCGCTTGGCGCATTCGCTGGAAGAGTTTAGAATGTGGCTGGATCGCGGGGCGCCGTCCGAGGACGTCGGCGACCCGAACCGAAAGCGTTCCCACAATAATGTTCGAGAGACCAAATGACGGATGGCGGAGAGAATCCAAACGGGAATTCGAATGCACAACGATCCGTCCGTGATGAAGGCGTCCGCCGTAATTCTCAGCGGCGGGAAAAGCTCGCGCATGGGCAGTCCCAAGGCGCTGCTCCTCTTCGACGGCGAGCCGCTCGTCGTTCACGTCGCGCGAACCCTCAGAAGTCTGTTTGGGGACATCGTCGTAGTGGGCGGCGCGGGGGAAGAGTTTGTTGAGTTATTGCGTTTATTGAGTTCCCAACCCAACGAACCCAACAAACTCAACCAACCCAATAAACCCAACGAACCCAAACTAACTCTTATCCGCGACGAAGTTTCTCATCAAGGGCCGGTGGGCGGAATTTATTACGGCCTCAAGGCCGCCGCCGGCGAATTTTGCTTCGTGACTTCGTGCGATGTTCCGTTCCTTAGCGCTCGGCTGATCTCATATCTCTTATCTCAGATTTCAGATTACGACGTCGTGGTACCGTATTGGCAGGAGCGCTTCCAGCCGCTCTGCGCCGTGTACCGCAAAAGCGTGACGCCGCTTCTCAAGGAGCAGCTCGACCGCGGGGAGCTCAGACCCATTTTTCTCTACGACAAAGTGCGCACGCGGAAGGTTACCGAGGCGGAAATTCGCCGCTTCGATCCCGAGGGCTCGAGTTTTTTCAACATGAACAGCCCGGAAGATTACCGGGCCGCGCTGGCCCTGTGGGAAAAGAACAAACAGAGTTCCCCGTTCACGTGCACCGTCGAGCTTTTCGGCGTTCCCCGTCTGCTGGCAAAAACCAAAGCGGTCTCTTTGTCGCTGCGGCAAGAAGCGACCCTCTCCGATGTCTTCTTGGCGCTCGCGGAGAGGCTGCCGGTTTTGGCGGGCCGGGTCATCGACTCCGAGAGCGCGAGCCTTTTCAGCGGTTATGCGTGCAACTTGAACGGCCTGGATTTCGTTCGCAACCCGGCCGCCAAAATAAATCCCGGAGACAGAATTTTTATTCTCGCCGCCGATGCCGGAGGATGAGCCATGCACGGCTTTCACGGCAGGTTGCTCCACGTCGATTTAAATACGGGGAAAAGTTCCTGGCGCGATCTTGAAGAGTCGCGGCTGCGGGCGTTTCTCGGCGGCATCGGGCTCGGCACGAGCCTGCTCTACGACTATGCGCCGCCGGGCGTCGAGCCGTTCTCTCCCGCCAATCCATTGATCTTTGCCAGCGCGCCGTTGGTCGGCACCGGTCTCACCACGACGGCGAAATTCGCCGTCGTCACCAAATCTCCACTGACGGGCTTTATCGCCGACTCGCTTTCGTCGAGCCACTTCGCGCTGGAGTTGAAGCGCGTCGGACTCGACGCGCTCGTGATAACCGGCCGTGCTTCGTCGATGGTCTATGTCTTTATCGAGAACCAGAAGGTCGAGATACGAGAAGCCGAATACCTGCGGGGAAAGGCTCCGGGCGAGACCGAACGGCTGATTCAATCCGAGTTGGCGGTTCCAGCAGCGCGTGTGGCCGCCGTCGGTCTGGCGGGAGAGAACCGGGTGCGCTTCGCCACCATCAGCAATGAAGGGCGCCACGCCGGGCGAGGCGGGGTCGGCGCGGTGATGGGATCCAAGAATTTGAAGGCGATCGCCCTCTGCGGCGATCGGGAAATTTCCGTCGCGGACTCGATTGGCGTCGATGCGATCGCGGAGTCGCTGCGCCGCAAGAGCCTGGGCTCTCTTACCGAGAAGTACCGCAGCATCGGCACCGTCGCGAATCTCGCGGTCTTCAACAGCCTCGGCACGTTGCCGACGCGAAACTTCCAGCAATCGACTTTCGACCACGCCGAGAATCTTAGCGGCGAAACGCTGACGGAAAATACTTTCAGCCGGCGGCACGGCTGCGCGTCGTGCACGATTCAATGCGAGCGTCTTTTCAAATCCGCCGCGGGCGAGGAGCAGCGATTGGAATACGAAACGCTGTTCGCGCTGGGACCGCTCTGCGGGATCAAAGATCCGGATGTGGTCCTCCAGGCCGCGCGGCTCTGCGATCTCCACGGTCTCGACACGATCAGCACGGGCGGCACTCTCGCATGGGCGATGGAATGCAGCGACAACGGACTCTTGCCGGAAGACCGGAATGTTCGTTTGCGCTTCGGCGAGCCGGAAGGTTTTCTTTCCGCCATTTCCGCCATTGCCGAGCGGAAAGGCGTGGGCGAACTGCTGGCGGAAGGATCGAGAAGGGCCGCGCTTAAGATAGGCGGGGAAAGTTCTTATTGGGCGATGCATGTCAAAGGGCTGGAGATGCCCGGCTACGAGCCGCGTAGTTTGAAAACGATGGCGCTGGGCTTGGCCGTCAGCCCGCGCGGCGCGTGCCACAACCGCTCCGGCGCCTATGAAGCGGATTTTTCCGGCGCGGTGGATCGGCTG
>JBGQBP010000187.1:0-7976 GCA_041494945.1 Binatia bacterium
ATCGCCGCTGCCGGGCGCAAAGAATCTTCAATGATAAGGAAAGCGCCTATCTCACGAAGGATTGTAACGTGCGCGAAGACAACGAGCACGACGCCGGCTAGCAGAACCCCCGCCCATCGCGCTTTTCGACCCTTCCAAAAATCTAGATTCATTGCACCATCGCGTGCTGCGAGATCGATCTCGGAAGCCGGGATAATGAGCGGAATTCAGACCCCCTTGGTCAGCAACGCTTCGACGTTCCGTTTGGACGAAGGATAAAGCCCCCGAGACTTCAAGTAAAAATAAATTGCACTTCTCAGGTGCCGCAAGGCTGAACGCAGAGATTTCCGGCTACGCACAGACAAGTGGTGGACAACCATGCTGTCGGCGATGTAAATAACTTTTCTGTCCATCTTCCATGCTCGATAACACAAATCATAATCATCAAAGTAATAGGTGAACCGCTCATCGAAGTAGCCTAGTTTTTCAATCGCGTCACGTTTTACGATCAGAGCGGCGCCGGCCGCCCATTCGGTCACAAAATTTTTCGAGTGGTCTTTGTGCCGGTTGAGGTGATTTCGTAAACAGGCGGCGTTCGGAAACCATTTTCCAAGAACCGTGCGCCGGAGTATAAGCGCCCTCAGCGTATAGAAACTCTTCGCGTTATACTCCAGGCTGCCGTCCGGGCGAAAGGTCTTGCAACCGCCCACCCAAATTTCCGGGTCCGCTGCCAGCGCTTTCACGGCATTCGCAAAGCATCCCGGGCGCACTTCCGTATCCGAGTCGAGGAAGAGAAGATAATCACCCCCGGCGTGCTTGATACCGGCGTTTCTGGCAGGCGCCATGCCGAGGTTGCGCTTATTCTCGACGACCTTCACGGAAGGAAAGGTTTCTAGCATCGCCCGCGTTCGATCCGTCGATCCGTCATCGACGACGATCACTTCGTGATCGATCTCTTCCTTACAACGCTGGATCGACCGCAAACAGCGCTCCAATCTGTCTGCGTCGTTCCATGTGATGATGATGACCGACAGCACCGGAGATGCGCTCATGAGAGCCGCCATTTTCTTAAAAACATAGTGACGCTCTTGGCAATACTAAATAGCGTGTTGTCCAACAGCACGTGGTAAACGAAAGGACGATACCGAGTGAGATAATTCATCAGCTCGAGCGTCCATTCCTTTTCGGCCGGAATGAACGGAGCAACAGGAGGCACCCCGCTACGGTCTACGTGAATGTCCTCTGCGCGAATTTTCCCCACGCCGATGGCAGCCGCCTCGACCACATGACGCGCGCGTTCCGGCTCCAGACCCACGAGGCGCATCGCCGTTGCATCCAGCGCCACGAGATCCCGCGAGGCCAAGAGCAGCGAGAGCTCCCGGCGGATACCGTTGGTCGGCCCGCGGCCTTCCATAGCGATAAGACCGTCCATGACAGCGAGACGCGGATTAAGAAGCTGATTAAGCCGTGGAATCAGCGCATGGAGGTGCTTATGCAACAGGATACGGTCCGGCCTGGGAATACATCCCCATTGGTTCTTCAAGGCGCCGGTGAAATAGGTCAGGGCGTGAGTCTTGAGCTTCGGCAGCGAAATGAAACAGTCGCATTCACCCAGGATGGCGGGCAATCCAAAACCTTCTAAAAGCGGTTCGGGAAACGTGACCCATTTATCTTTGGTGAGATTGACCAACTGGACTCCGTATCGGCTCGTCAATCTTTCCATGCCCATCGCGCCATAAACTTCCTCGACCCGGTAACGGAGCCCATCGGACTCTACGATGGCGATCCTGCCTGCCCTGGAGGAAAGAACCTGGCACACCGCCTCGATCAATGAAAAGGAAGTGTTGGCGTCCTCGATCCGAGCGGGCCGGTAGTCACAGAGGTTAGGTTTGAGGGCGACAAATCCTCCGGAAGGAACCAGCTCTTGCCATCTCACTTTATCCATGAGATCGCCGACCACGGTAGCCAGGTCCTTGCCAATCACCGTGCGAATATAGACTTCAGAGGACTGCATGTTCGGTGACCGAGAAGTCAGCATTTCAGCAGGCCTCCGCTCCCCTTGCCTTAAAACGCTCCAAGACATAAAGGCTCCAGATCCTCGACCAGTGCACATGCCCGCGAATGAACCCGTCCAAAAAGCGGCGATGATATGATCGATTGAGCAAAGACCGCATGTCCCGACTTATACCGGATGATACATCATTCAATAGCGCCTCTCTAAGCCAAATTTCAAAGGGAAGCGTAAATCCCATTTTTGGTTGAGCCAGATGGTTTGCGGGCAAAAATCCGCCCATTTGCCGAAACAGGGCGATCTTGTGCGACGGCGCCCCGTTTCTGGGCCATGTCCCGGCTCCAACGGCGGCGCTGAGAAACAAGTGATCGACGAACGGCGTTCGAAGCTCGATACCATGACACATGGTGAAAACGTCGGAATCGCGCAGGAGCTGAGGAATCATGAACCGCTCCATTTCCAGACGCGCAATAGACCAAAACGGATCACTCGTTTCCGACGACGGTTGGAAACCGGGAGCTTGCGAATTCTCGCGATCCGTTGCCTCCAATCCAAAATCGTCGTGGATTTGCTCGTCAGTAAACAGCGCGCGATAATCCCGCCACAAGGCTTCCAGGTTATCAGGCGCGCATCTTAACAATTGCGCTAATTTGGGGGCCCAACGGATCGGCAGACGCTTTGTCAACGACGCAGCGGCGCCGGAAACCCACGGGACACAGCGAGCGGCACGAAGATACCTCTGTAGCCTTGGCACATCGACAAAACTTTTATAGCCGCCAAGGATTTCATCTCCGCCCAGGCCGGAAAGCGCCACTTTAACGCCTGCATCACGCGCCGATTTTGCCACAAAGTAAGTATTGACACCATCCACCGTCGGCTGGTCCATGGCTGAAAATAGCTTATCGAGCCCCCCGTAGAATTCGTCTTTGGTGACCTCAAGCTCGACATGATCGGTACCATAGTATGCGGCAGCTTGCCGGGCGAGATGACTCTCGTCCCACTGCGTGCCCGGAAAGACAACGGTGAATGTCCGCAACGGACCTGAATAGAATTGACGAACAGCAGCAACCAGGGCCGTCGAATCCAGTCCTCCGCTCAAGAATATCCCGACCGGAACGTCGCTGATCATGTGGGCTTTGACGGATTCGATCAGCGCATGACGGGCACTGTCGGCGACCTCTGCGATGCTTGTCGATGCATGATGGTCACGCGCCAAGGTTTTCGACAGCGACCAGTACGACTCCACGAGAAGCTGTTTCCCGTCCCATCTTGCCCAGTGAGCGGGAGGAAGCGCTTTGATGTCGCGATAGAAAGTCTTGGGCGCGCGAATCGATCCTCTTTGAAGAAAAGCGAACTCGGCTTCCCGATCGATGTCCGGCGATACGAGGCCTGAAGACAAAAAAGCCTTTAGCTCCGAGGAGAACAGAAAAAGGCCTTGAGAGGTTTGCGCGTAGTAGAGCGGCTTGATCCCGAATCGATCCCGTGCAAGGAAAAGTTCACGCCGATCCTCATCCCAAACAGCGAAAGCGAACATCCCGCGCAGCTTCCGCAGACCCTCGGCGCCTTCTCGGGCGTAGAGGGAGACAAGCACTTCCGTATCCGAGTTGGAACGAAAACTCACTCCCTCCGCTTCAAGCTCGCGACGCAATTCCTTGTAGTTGTAGATCTCGCCGTTGTAAGTTATCCAAAATCTGCCGTCTTTTGTTCGCATCGGCTGGTGGCCGCCGGAAGACAGATCTATGATCGATAGCCTTCGGTGGACGAGTATGACGGTGCGCCCGGCATCGGCCGCTTCCGGCCTTGAGATGATCTCCCCTTCAGGGCAACTCTTCGAACGGTGCTCGACCTGACCCGCGTGCAAGATGACGAATCCCCAATCGTCAGGGCCCCGATGAGCTACGACCGCGCTCATCCGCTCTGCAGATTCCCTCACCTCCGCAACTGAATGCCGGAAATCATCTACAATGCCTACAATTCCACACATCACGATTCCCCAAAGAGCAACTCGCCGTAGAGGGACTCTAAGGTTTTGATGCACCGGCGCTGATCGAAGAGCAGCGCAACGCGTCTGCGCCCGGCCGCTCCCATGGCGCGCGCCTTTGCCGGATCACGGAGGAGCGACAAGATGGCCTCGGCCATTTTCTGCGGCTGTTGAGGAGGCACAAGGATAGCCGTCTCGCCATCGACACAGATCTCCCTCGGCCCTCCGTGGTTCGTGGCCACGACCGGCTTGCCGGTCGCCATCGCTTCTAACAACACCAGGCCGAACGGCTCCGGCGAGCTTGAAGCCAATACGAGAACGCTGAATGCGGCGTGGACTTGCGGCATTTCTTCAGGCCGATAACGCCAGCCGGAAAAAAACACCACGTCTCGCAGATGAAGCGCCTCGGCCAGGTCGAATAATGTTTGCGCGTACTCTTCCCGTCCCTCGATCGGACCCCCGACGACGAGATACCGCGCTTCGGGAAATTCCTTTCGGCATATCGCCGCTGCGCGAAGAAAGGTATCGACGCCCTTCCAAGGGTCCATCCTGCAGACCAAGCCCACCACGGGGAGGCCAGGCGCGATGCCCCAGTCCTTCAAGATACGACTGCCGTCATTCTCAGGGCGGTAACGCTCGATGTCGATACCGTTCGAGATTTTTCTGAGCTGGGATGGATAGCCTCCGTTGCCGCTCACGAACATCTCAGCCACAGCGTCACTCGTGGCGACAATGCGATCGCCGAAGCGCTTGGCCAGAAATAACTCCACGCGTCGGAGGATCCTCGACTGCCAAACAATCTCGCGCACGTGCCAGACGTGCGGCCGTTTGGCCAATTTCGCCGCGAGAAAACCGTATAGGTTATGAAGGCTGTTGGTGTGGACCGCGTCGATACGCTCTCTTCGAATGATGCCGACGATTTTCGCGACCGCCCGAGGATAATTCATAAGGTAACGCGCCAAATACGATGCGCCCTTGCTGGCCGTCAGTTTGCGCATCTCAGGCACGATGAAAACGTCGCAGCCGCTGAGTTTCAGCTTCTCAACCAGAGGCCCGTCCGACGGCAAAACGACATAGGGCCGATAAAGGCTCTTATTCAATGCTTCTACGATCCTCAGCAAAGAAACATCGGAGCCGCCAATCTCGGAAGTCGATTGGAGGTACAGCACTCTATACGGAGCGCGCCGGTCCGGTTTGCTTTCGCAAGACTGTTTCGTAAACATGCTCGTATTGCTCGGCGACCTTCTCCCAGGCATAGATTTTTGCGCGCTCGAGACCAAGTTGACCGTACTTTTGCCGTAGATCCGCCCGGCTCAGCAGGTTGTATAACATCTGGCCAAGCTCTTGCTCGCGCGCAATAAGGCCATAGCGGCCGTTTTCCAACACCTCGACGGCGCCCGGATTGGGCGTGGCAACAATAGGCGTGCCTGCGGCCATCGCTTCGATATAAGGCCGACCGAATCCCTCATACGAGCTAGGCAGGCAAAAGACCCACGCCGCCGAATATAACCTTGCGAGTCTTTGGTTCTCCACAAGTCCCAACCATCTCACGCCATCGCCCTCGACTTTTTCCGGGCACACGAGGTACAGTTCGGCGTTAGGGATGCGCGGACGCACGCGCTCCTGGAAAACCTGAAGTAACAGCCTGCCGCGTTTGCGCGTATCCATCTCGCCGACGAAAAGAATACTGGGATACGGGGTCTTCTCTGCTTGGGGTTGTGAAAAACGCTCGGTGTCCACGCCGTTCGGGACGACTCCATGAACCCTCGGATAGTAGCGCCGCGTATCGTGCGATACGGCCACGACGGCGTCCGCGCGGACATCCGCGATCAGCTCGCACAGATAAAAGTATAAGTGCATCAAGAAACGTTTGGGCGAACGAAGACGCCAGCCGTTGTGAAGGGCTTCCGCCAGCGCAGATCCATGCATCGTGCGCACCAAGGGCGGCCGTGTTGATCGACGGATCCAATGATCATCCCCCTGGGCATGGAGCACGTCGAAACCCGAGAAATCCTGTCTGGCCACTTGAAACGGAAACGTCAGGGGCGCCGACGGATAGCCGGCTACCGAACCCGTAGTAGGAAGAACAACAACCTTATAGAGCGCATCTTCCGGCGCCGGGTCTTGACTGAATACGGTCACCGCATGACCACGCCTGGTTAGTGAATTACAAAGCCCATGGGTGAAATAACCCACGCCGCCGCGCGATCGGCTTGGGAGAAAACGTTGAATCACTGCAATCCTGAGCATGCAGACTCATGAACTTGTCGGTAGATCGCCAGGATCTTTCTCGCCGTCTCATCCCAACTGTAGCGCCGCGCCTGCTGGAGCCCCTTCGCCCGATATGCGTCTCGCAGTCCATGGTCGGTTAACAGGGCGGCGATATGCGCCGCCATCTGCTGATGATCTTCCGGATCGCTCATGAGCGCCGCGTCGCCCACGACTTCTGGCAACGAGCCGCGATTCGAACAAACAACCGGCGTCCCGCAAGCCATCGCCTCCAGCGGAGGAAGCCCGAACCCGGTATAGAGCACGGGGTACAACAAAACGTCGGCGCAGTTGTAAATCGCGGGAAGATCCTCGGCCGCTACGCGCCCGAGATAGACAATTCGATCGTGCAATCCCAGGTCGCTCACGAGCTTATTCTGAGCGTCCGTGAACGGCAGCCCGACTTTAAGCAGCTTCACGTCGACTCCCAATCGGTAGACCAAATCGTGCAGCGCCCGGAATACCCCTTCGATATTCATGTAAAACAAGTTGTGGCCGACGTGAAGGATATGCCGACCCTTTAGCCCGTAACGCGCCTTCAATGCCTCCCGGTTTTCCAAAGCGCGGAACGATGGATCAACGCCCGGATAGACAACGTGGACTTTTTCGGGCGCGCACGCCGTTAGGTGAATAAAATCTTTTCGCGATAATTCCGAGTCCGCAATCACCGCCGCCGCTTTTTGTACGGCCGCCAAGCTGTAGCGAAGCGACAACATTGTTTTTTTAGAGATCCCGTTGCCGTTGATGCTCCCATCCGCCGACTTAAAAACCGTAGCATCGTGAAACGTCACCACGGTTTTCCGGGCGTCCAGGCTGTAGACAAGATGTCCGAAGCTATGGTCGATCACGTGATTCACGTCTCCCTGCGCTCGGCCGGCCGCGATCTGGTAGCCGACGTACTGATCCCACAGCCGCGCCAACCACGGCTGAAGACGAGCGCGAACCGGCAAATAGTCCAAAATCGCATCTCCGTCCCCCAGAATGGCGCGAAGCCCCGCGGATATTTTGTCCGCGTAGATCTCCATGCTCTTTCGATAGAGATCAGGAAAAGCGCGATAAATAGTAATTCGCATCGGCGACCTTTGATTTTGTTTCACTCAATCTTAGAACTTTTACTTTTTCCACCGTCCGGCATCTTTTCCGGAAAGGAAGTTTTCATAATCCTGTTTTTCGACCTTCCGGTAAAAGCCCGCCTTGTCGCGCAGCAAATCAATGACCGCCGACCCAATTCGCTTTGGAGCGACATATATTTGATTATAAATCATCGCGCTCCAAGAAATCGGCGTCCTCTTCGGAATCATGTTGGTGCCCCACTGAAACATGAACAGGATATTCCATACAACTAGGAGGAACGATATCGAATAGCAAAGACGGTTTCCCGCGTAAGCTCCCAAGCGTTGATAGAGCGCGGCCAACCCCAGAATGAACAGCGGCGTCAACGACAGGAAGAATCGATTCCCGAATGACGACGCCGCATGCCAGAACTGGTAGCTTGCAACGATATAGAGAAAAGCGGCAAAGACAAGAATCGCTGCGATTCCGAACTGTCGATTGAGAGGTAGCAGTAGAACGAACCCGGTTAGCGAGAGTAAGACCACAGGCGTCCATGTCAGCAGCCCGTGGTATGACGAGAAGAGAACGGCCAACAGTTGCGGCCTTGTCCAATACCAAGCTTCATTTTCATAGCCTGCGTTGAGTAGCGATCCGTACAGGGTGTACTTGATAAGAATAAGAGGC
>JBGQBP010000188.1:0-7892 GCA_041494945.1 Binatia bacterium
CGATACGTCGCGGAAGAAGCAAGGGAGTCGAACGTCTGCGTGGTCATCTTTTCGCCCCGCGTTCCCATCGCCACCGAAGGCGCGCCGGAGGAGGCGCTCAAGCGGCTGCCGGGCCCCGAGATCCTGGGCAAGGCGTTCATCTTGGCAGCCGAGCTTCCTATAGACCAGAGCGGGCAGTGCTTCGTATACGAAGAAGGCAAGCTTGTGAACGAAGCGTAGAGCAAAGCGCCGAAGACGGAACTATAAAGGATCAAAAACGGAGGTTTTGCCGGTGTTGATGATCGACGCGGACGCTCACGTCATCGAGAACGATGCCACCTGGGATTATATGCTCGCATCAGAGCGCGCGTTTAAGCCGCGGGTCGTTCCCACGACCAAAGGGGACTGTTTGGCGATCGACGGAAGGCTCATACCCTGGACCAATATCGGCAAGGATACGCCGAAAGCGTCGCGCGAGATGACCGATCTCGGCGCAAGACTGAATCACATGAACGAGCTTGGCGTGGACGTCCAGGTGATCTATCCGACGGTTTTCATCTTCCCGTGCGCCCGGCGGCCGGAAGTCGATCTCGCCCTGGCCCGAAGCTACAATCGGTGGATGGCCGAGGTGGTGAAAAAAGCGCCCGATCGTTTTCGATGGATTCTGGTTCCGCCTCTGCTCAGCATGGAGCGGGTCTCCGAGGAATTGAAGTTCGGGAAAGAGAACGGCGCCTGCGGCGTTTTCATGCGGGGGTTGGAAGGCGACCGCTGTTTGAACGACCCGTATTTTTATCCTCTCTACGAGGAAGCTGGTAAGCTCGATCTGCCGATTTGCGTTCATTCGGCCAACGGAAGCATGACGGTGCACGACTTCTTTTCGGATGAATCCGGCTTTTGCAAATTCAAGCTGGCCGTGGTGGGCGCGTTTCACTCCCTCGTTTTTGACGGCATCCCGGAAAGATTCCCCCGGTTGAAAATCGGGATCATCGAAGTCGGCGCACAGTGGCTCCCCTATGCCGTTCACGACCTCGCTCGGCGCTGCGCCCGCAGGGGAAGACAAATCGAAAAGCGCCTGCTGCGGAAAAATCACATCTACGTCGCATGCCAGACCGACGACGACCTTCCTTACATTCTCCAATACGCCGACGAGGACAACCTGGTTATCGGCTCCGACTACGGCCACGCCGACAACGCCAGCGAGCTCTCGGCGCTGAAGCGCCTTAAAGAAAGCAACGAGGTCAGGCCGCACGTAATCGACAAAATTCTCTGCTTCAATCCCGCGCGGCTCTACGGTCTCTCACCGTGAGTCGCCGAAACCCTTGCCCCAAAAACGTTTCAACAAAAACCTTGTCAGGTCCCGCGCAATCGCGTAAAATCCGTCCTATCACATTTTCCGAGGAGGCTTTTCGAGAATGACGAGATATACGGGAAGACGTTTTGCCGTGGGTTTTCTTGCCGCTTTATTTTCTCTTTCAGCGCTGCTCTTCGCTCACCCCGACGCGCCGGCCGCCGCCCGGCGCGCCACAGCAGTGAAAGCCGTCGAGGACAACCAGACGCCGTACGTCGCGGCGATTCTCATGGAGCCGAAGACCGGACAGATCCTCTTCGAGCAGGAGAGCCACAAGCCCTGGCCGCCGGCTTCGCTCACGAAGATGATGCTCATGCTGATCGTGATGGAAAAGGTCAAGCAAGGCGCGCTCTCGCTCAACGATCCGATCGAAGTCTCGGCGCGGGCCAGCAAGATGGGCGGCTCTCAGGTTTATCTCAAACAGGGCGAAAAATTCTCTCTGGAAGAAATGATGAAGGCAATTGTGATCCATTCGGCCAACGATGCGTCCGAGGCGGTGGCGGAAAAGATCGCGGGCGACGCCGACGCGTTCGTGGTAGTGATGAACCAGCGCGCCCAGGAGCTGGGCTTGAAAGACACCAAATATTACAACGCGCACGGCCTGCCGCCCGAAAAGGGCCAGCAATCGGACATGACCAGCGCCTACGACACCGCGCTACTGGCGCGCGAGCTGGTCAAGCATCCCGAGATCCTCAAATGGGCGTCGACGGTCAAAGAGAGTTTCCGCGACGGCAAATTCGTGCTGGAGAACACCAACCATCTCATCGGAAAATTTCCCGGCGCCGACGGTCTCAAGACCGGCTCGTACCACGAGGCCGGGTTCAATCTGGCGGCGACCGCCGAGCGCGACGGCATGCGGCTCATCTCGGTGACGCTCGGCTCGCCCACCAACAAAATTCGCTTCCGCGAAGGCGCGAAATTATTGACCTCAGGCTTTAGCGAATACAAGATGCTGACGGTGATGAAGCCCGGCGAGCCGGTGGCGCAAGAGATCCGAATCAAAGGCGGCCAGATCAAGTCGCTTCACGCGGTTGTCGGCATGACGGCTCAGATTCTGGTCAAGCGTGCCGACGAGAAAGCGGTCAAGTCCAGCATTCAATTGAGCAGTCCCCTCTGGGCGCCGCTCAAGAAGGGCGACAAGCTCGGCGAGCTGACGCTCACGATCGGCGACAAACCCGTTGGAAAATTCAACTTGGTTTCCAATCAGGACATCGGGCAGTCCAATATCATCTGGCGTCTCTGGGACAGAATTTTTTAACCGCGAACACCTGAACGCTGCCCGTTTAACCTAAGGGCCCGGCGCTCGATGAGCCCGGGCCTTTTTGTTTTGCTTGACGGCCATTCTGAATTTGCCTAGTGTCTTTGTGCTTGCCGAAAGAGCAAAATGCTGGATTTTCTCAAACCGAATCATCCTTGGGGTTTTCACGTCCTCAGGCTCGTTGCCGAGGCGCAGCAGGGTGGCGGGGACCTCTTCGACATCGCGCGCCTTTGCGAGCGGCTCGAGCCGAACGATCGAGACGGGTGGGAGAGCGGCTGGCTCGATCTGGCCGAAAGGACCGAGGCGAATGCGAAGCGGGCGCTGGCTCTAGGTCATCGGGACACCGCCATGCAGAATTTTTTTCACGCCAACCAGTATTACCGCATGTCGGACGTTCTACTTACCGCGGATGAGATGAGAGAGAAAACCCAACGTTTTCTCAAGGCACAGGAGAATTTCCGCGCCGCGGCCGAATTGCACGCGCCGCCCATCGAAGTGATCAGCGTGCGCTGCGGCAACGAGGAGTATGACGGCTATTTCTGCCATCCGGTCAATCCGAAGCCCGGAATCTGGCCGGCGATCTTTTTCATCGGCGGCGCGGACGCCTATGCGGAAGAGATCTACTTCGGCGCGCGGCCGATGCTCGCGCGCGGTTGGGCGGTGCTGCTGGCGGACACTCCCGGCCGGGGATCGTCGCACTACGTCAAAAACATTCCGACGCGCCACGATTATGAAATACCCGCGACGGCCTGCATCGACTATCTCGTCTCCCGTCCCGAGGTCGACGCAAGAAGGATCGCCGTCGCCGGGATCAGCATGGCGGGTTACTACGCGCCACGCGCCGCGGCCTTCGACGCGCGCGTGAAGGCGCTCGTCTGCTGGTCGGGCTGTTACAGCCTGCTCGACGATCTTTATCTTTTTTGCCCGCACCTACAGCCGACCGTCCGGCGTCTCCTCGGCGGAGTCACGGACGCCGAGGCGCGCGAGCGGCTGAAACTATTCACAATGGAAGGCGCGGCGGAAAAAATAAAATGCCCGACGCTGATCACGCACGGCGGCGCGGATCGCCTGATGAGCGTCGAGGGAGCGAAGCGGCTGTTCGCGGCGGTCGGAAGCTCGGACAAGACCCTGAAGATCTACGACGACCCGAGCGCCGGTGGCACGATCCACTGCAGCCACGACTACTGGGCGCACAACCTGCCTTTCATGCTGGATTGGCTGGAGGAGCGGCTGTGACGCACTGAAGCGGCGGAAGAGTTTCGGACTTAAGGCTGGGTTTTCAAAATAGGAGGAGAGGCCGGATGAAAGCCAAGATTGGAACCTCGTTGGTTGCCGTGCTCTTCACGTTGGTCTTTTTTAATTCATTCTGTTCAGCTCAGCCGTTCAAAGTGGCGGTCGGTTACAGCGGCATCAGCGCCGACCAACTCGTGATGTGGGTGGCGAAGGATACCGGCATCTTCGCCAAAAACAATCTGGACGTCCAGCTCGTCTACTTTACCGGAGGAACCACTTCGGTGATGGCGATGGTTTCGGGTGATGCCCCCTTGGTCCAGGCGTCGGGCCCCGGGATTGTCAGCGCCGCTCTCGCAGGCTCCGAGGCGGTGTACGTTGTCGGCGGCATCGTCACTCTGGACTACTGGTTGATGACCCAGCCTGAGATCAAGACCCCCGAGCAGCTCAAAGGCGGCTCGGTGGCGATCGCCCGCTTCGGCGGCGCTGCGGATTTTGTCGCGCGCTTTGCGCTGGCCAGGCTCGGTCTCAACCCCCTCAAAGACGTAACGATCGTCCAGACCGGCAGCACACCTGAGCGACTTGCGGCCATGGAAAGCCGCCGGGTCCAGGCCACCGTGCTGGTCTCCCCGACGACCTTTATCGCGCAAAAAAAAGGATACTATCTCATGGGCGACGTGGCCGCCTTAGGTCTGGCCTATCAGCATCAGGGGGAGCGACCACCCGAAGATTTATTCGGGAGCATCCCGATGTGGTGAGAAATTTCGTCAAATCTTACATCGAGACCGTTCACCGCATGAAGACGGATCGGCCGGGCGGGATAAAAATATTGGCCAAGTATCTCCATCTCGACGACAAGGAAGTGCTGGAAAAGACCTATGACAGCTCCATTGCCGATAACAAGCTGCCCCCAAAACAATGTCCGACCTTGGAAGGGCTCCAAACGATCCTCGACCAACTCGGCCAGAAAGATCCGAAGGCACGCGCGGCAAAGCCGCAGGATTTCGTCGACGCGCGCTTCGTCGAGGGATTTGACAAGAGCGGCTTCATCGACAACCTGTACGGTCAGAAGAAGCGCTAGAAGCGACAGGAGGTAATATGTCCGAATTTCTACGATACGAGCGGGACGGCGATGTCGCCGCGATCACGCTCAACCGGCCGGAAATCGGCAACCGCTTGAGCGATGCGACGATCGGCGAGCTGGCGGACATGATCGACGGCGCCGCGAAAGAATCGCGGGCAATCGTCATCAGAGCGGCGGGCGCAGATTTTTGCCTCGGGCGCGAGGCGATGGGCAAACGTGGCCCTGCGCTTGAAGCGTACGACTTCCGCGACCGCAGCGAAGCGATTTTCAATTGCTACGACGCCTTTCGCCGATCGAAGATCCCGATCGTCGGCGTCGTTCAGGGAAAAGCGGTCGGATTCGGCTGCGCGCTGGCGGCGCTTTGCGACATCACCGTCGCGAGCGACAAGGCGCGGTTTCAAGTGCCGGAGATGGCGCACAACATCATGCCGACAATCGCGATGTCGGCGTTGATCGACCGCGTGCCGCGGAAAGCGCTTTTGTATCTGGTTTATTCGACGGTGGAGATCGACGCGCGCGAGGCGCTTGCCTTCGGGCTTGCCAGCAGCGTCGTTGCGGCGGACAAACTCGAAGCCGAGGTGCGCGAATTGATCGAGAAGCTGAAAAAATATCCGCTGCCGGCGGTGATGGCGGTGAAAGAGTACGCGCGATTCGCTTACTCGATGGACACGCAGGCGGCGAACGACTTTGCAAAAAACTTACACGCCACGGTCAACTCGTCCTCCAAAATGTCGAAGTAGAAGCAGTAGTCTTGCCTTAACGTCGAGAACGGTCAGAAAGGTTTCAGAAGCGAGGCGCGCGAGAAATCAACGAGCGCAGGCGTACTTTTTTCAGTACGTCGAGCGAGGCGATGAACGCGCAACGAAGCCTATGAGCCTTTATGACGGTTCTCGCACCGGCGCCGTGCCTATCCACTTCCCAATATCGACCACGATGCCTTCCGGCCCCAGGTACTTCGCTTCGTAGTGCGCCGGACTACCCAATTCGATCGTGGCGATCTTCTTGGCGCCGGCCACTTCGAGACGGCGCCCGGCCTCGTCGTCGTTCTCGACCGAGAAGCCGATGTGATCGATTCCCTGATTCTCGTTTTCCGTCCCGCGCAGCGGCAGGACGGTGATGTTGATCGTGCCGTCGGAAAGATCGATCGCGCGATTGGTGCGCCGTTGAGTGATATTCATTCCCAGGGCATCCACGAAAAAGTTTGCCATCTTTTCCACGTCCGACGCCCGGTATGCAATGTGACGGATTTTGGACATACGGCCCTCCTTGGATGCTCTCGATTCTAAGTGACGCGAGTCGGCAGTGTCAAGGACGGCAGGCTTGACGCTCATCGTCCGATTCGCATAGAGTTCTTCGACAGGGAGAAAAAATGAAGCACAGCACCGACAGAATCCTAACCACGCATGCCGGCAGCCTGCCATTGCCGGAAGATCTGAAGGCGATGCTCCTCGCTAAGAACAATCGTCAACCCTACGATGCTGACGCTCTTAGCCGCCGCGTGCGGAGCGCGGTCGCCGAAGCCGTGAAAAAACAGATCGCCTGCGGCCTCGACGTCATCAACGACGGCGAATTGGGGAAGCCGAACTTCTCGCGCTACGCGCGCGAGCGGCTGAGCGGCTTCATCGAGCGGCAGGCGAAACCGGACGAGCGCCCTTCGACAATCTACGGCCGCGATTTCAAGGAATTCCCGGAGTACTTTCAGAAAAGGCTCGCGACGATGCGCGGCGAAAATGTCTGGCGCGTCTTCTGCAACGGCCCACTCAAGTACATCGGCCACGCCGCGGTAAAAGCGGACATCGAGACGTTCAAGGCCGCGCTCCAGGGCCTAAAAGTCGAGGAGGCGTTCCTTCCCGCCGTCGCTCCCGGTACGCTCGAACATTGGCTCAAAAACGATTATTACCGCAGCGACGAAGAGTATCTCTTCGCGCTGGCGGAGGCCATGGGAGAAGAGTATAAGGCAATCGTGGACGCCGGCTTTCTTTTGCAGATCGACAACCCCGATCTGCCCGACGCCTGGCAGATCCATGCCGACATGACCGTGGCCGAGTATCGCAAGTACGCCGAAGTACGCGTCGATGCGCTGAATCACGCGCTGAGGGATATTCCGCCCGACCGCATCCGCTTCCACACCTGCTGGGGAAGTTACCACGGCCCGCACAAGTACGACATCCCGCTGAGAGACATCGTCGATCTCATCCTCAAAGTGCGCGCGAATACGTATTCCATCGAGGCGTCCAATCCGCGTCACGACCATGAGTGGCGCGTGTGGGAAGAGGTAAAGCTCCCGGAAGGAAAAGTTTTGGTTCCCGGCGTCGTCGGCCACGCGACCGACATCGTCGAGCATCCGCGGTTGATCGCCGACCGGCTGGTGCGATACGCGAAGATCGTCGGGCGCGAAAACGTGATGGCGGGCACCGATTGCGGCCTCGGACCGCGCGTCGGCGATCCGAAAATCGCGTGGGCCAAATTCGAGGCGATGGCCGAAGGCGCGCGGATCGCGACGAAAGAATTGTGGGGCAGGTAACCTCATGACCGCCGGCGCGAAGATCGTGGTGGACCACGCCAGCAAGCTTTTTCTCGAAGGGACCGTCGTCGCCTTTCGCAACGTCGCGCTCGAAGTAAGAAACAACGAAGTCCTCTGCATCGTCGGCCCGTCGGGCTGCGGCAAGACGACTCTCCTGCGCTGCATCGGCGGCCTGCTCCCGCCAAGCACGGGAAAAATCCTGATCGACGGAGAGTCCGTCGATTGTCCGCGGGCGGGCGTGGCGATCGTCTTCCAGCATTTCGGCCTGCTCCCCTGGAAGACCGTCGTCGACAACGTCGGCTTCGGCCTCAAGATCGCCGGCGCTTCCCGCGCGCAACTGGCCGAGCGCGTCGAGCACTACGTCCGTCTCGTCGGCCTCTCCGGTTTCGAGAATCAGTATCCCTATCAGTTGAGCGGCGGCATGCAGCAGCGCGTCGGCCTGGCGCGCGCGCTCGCCGTCGATCCGCAA
>JBGQBP010000189.1:0-7777 GCA_041494945.1 Binatia bacterium
GGAAAGCTTCGGTCTCCGCGGGCGGGAAGTCGCGGACCACCCTGAGTTCATCCCCTTCAGTGCCAAGACGCAAATGAGCGGCCTCGATTTTACCGAGAATGGCAAGCCGCGGAAAATCCGCAAGGGCGCAGCCCAGGCCATCCGCCGCCACGTCGAAAATCTCGGCGGCGTTTTTCCGGCTCAGGTAACGAGTGCGGTCGAGGCCATCTCGCGCCAGGGTGGAACGCCGCTGATCGTTTGCGACGACGCCCAGGTGCTCGGCGTGATCCAGCTCAAAGACGTGGTCAAAGGCGGAATCAAAGAGCGCTTCGCCCAGCTTCGCGCGATGGGCATCAAGACCGTCATGATCACCGGCGACAACCCGGTCACGGCGGCGGCCATCGCCGCCGAGGCCGGCGTGGATGACTTCATGGCGGAAGCGACGCCCGAAGACAAGCTTGCTCGCATCCGACAGGAACAAGCCGGCGGTCATTTGATAGCGATGACCGGCGACGGGACCAACGACGCGCCCGCGCTCGCGCAAGCCGACGTGGCCGTGGCGATGAATACCGGCACGCAAGCAGCTAAGGAAGCCGGCAACATGGTCGACCTCGATTCGAATCCGACCAAGCTCCTGGAAGTCGTCGAAATCGGCAAGCAGTTGCTCATGACGCGGGGAGTCCTGACTACCTTCTCTATCGCCAACGACGTGGCGAAATACTTCGCCATCATTCCCGCCATGTTCATGAGCGTTTTTCCGGAGATTGCTCCGCTCAACGTCATGCATCTGGCGTCGCCGCAGAGCGCGATTCTCTCCGCGGTCATTTTCAACGCGATCATCATTATTTTGCTCATCCCGCTGGCCCTGCGCGGTGTAAAGTACCGTCCGCTCGGCGCGGCGGCGCTGCTCGGGCGCTCTCTTCTCATCTACGGCGTTGGAGGTGTCATCGCGCCCTTTGTCGGGATCAAGCTTATCGATCTGATCTTGGAAGCAATCGGGCTGGCTTAAGGAGACTCGCATGAAAAAAGCATTGCAGATTGCGTTACGGACGACAGTCGTCACTCTCATCTTGACCGGGATTATCTACCCCTATGCGATTACCGGGCTCGCCCAGATCCTGTTTCCATCCCGAGCCAACGGAAGTCTCGTGATGGACAAAGACGGAAAAGTCATCGGCTCGGAGTTGATCGCGCAGCCCTTTATGAATCCGGCCTATTTCCAGCCGCGCCCATCGGCCGCGGGAGAAAAAGGTTACGACGCAACGTCGTCGGGCGGCTCGAACTTCGGGACCACGTCGAAGAAATTACAGGATCGCGCTGCCGGAGACGTGAAGCGGCTTAAGGAAGAAAATCCGGACGCGCCGGGCGCGATTCCCGCCGAGTTGGTGACGGCTTCAGGCAGCGGGCTCGATCCTCACCTATCGCCCGCTGCGGCGCTCTGGCAAGCGCCGCGCATCGCCAAGGCGCGCAAAATCTCTCGGGAGCAAGCAAAGGCAGCGGTGGACTCCGCCACCGAAGGAAGAACTTTCGGGTTTATCGGTGAACCGAGAGTCAACGTGCTTGCCGTCAATCTCGCGCTCGATCGGCAATTCGGCCGCCCACATGCCGACTCAAACCCATAAGTAGAACTCTTCGTCGGAGCTTCATGCTGCAATTCACCATCAATAGAGATCGTGATCCCAATGACGCGTCTCTTCGCAGGCTCTTAGAAGCCCATACGATATACCAAAGGATGAGCGCAGCCAAATTGTTCTCCCTCTATCTATTGGCAATCGTCAGTGCGGTGGTTTGGTTGGGCGAAATGTGGCCGTCTCTTCTTTCTTCACAAGCGCGGGCCGTCGCGCTAGCGCTTTGGGGAGTTCTTCTCTTGTTTGCCGTCTGTGCAGGCGTCGAGGAATGGGCCTGGCATCGGAAGGTGGCGCGTTATCGCAGCGAGCACCAGGCAAAACAGAATGAGGACGGCGGATAAATCGCTTGGCCTTGTCCCAAACTTATCTTGGACCCCCTACCGGCAAATAAGATATAATCAGCTCCAATGGCAGAATCCAGACGGCCGGACCCGGATGCGCTTTTGGCGGAGATCGGCCAGGATGCGCCGTCCAGCCGAGGACGCCTCACGGTCTTCCTCGGCATGTGTCCGGGTGTGGGCAAAACGTACACGATGTTGCAGTACGCGCGCCAGCGTCTGCGAGAGGGCGTGAGCGTGGTCGTCGGCGTCGTTGAGACACACGGCAGAACCGAGACGGAAGCGTTGCTCACGGAATTACCCATCGTTCCTCGCCGTTCGATAGAATACAAAGGGGTCACGCTTCGGGAGATGGACCTGGATGCCATCCTGGAACAGCGCCCGGAGCTTGTCCTGGTCGATGAACTGGCGCACACCAACGCCCCCGGTACGCGCCATCCGAAGCGCTATCAAGACGTGCTCGAACTCCTGGACGCCGGGATCTCTGTCTACACGACGCTCAATGTCCAGCACCTCGAGAGCCGAGTCGATGTCGTCCATCAGATCACCGGGGTGACCATACGGGAAACCGTGCCGGACTCGTTCCTCGATCGAGCCGATGAAATTCAACTGGTGGATCTGACGCCGGAGCAGCTTCGCGAGCGACTCGAAGACGGAAAGGTTTACCTTGGAGAGATGGCGCAGGCGGCCGCGGCCCATTTCTTCAAGTTCGAGAACCTGGCGGCGCTGCGCGAGATGGCGCTGCGCTTCGCGGCCGAAAGGGCCGACGACGTCATGCGCGGCGCCATGCGCGAGCGCAAGATCAGCGGCCCGTGGAATACCGGAGAGCGGCTGCTTGTGGGCATCGGACATGATGCGCGGGCCGAAAGCCTTATTCGATGGACTCGGCGGGTCGCCGGTGAGCTGGACTGCCCGTGGCTCGCCGTCTACGTCGAGCCAAACGCGCCCGTGGACGACGCCGTCAGAGATCGGCTGATGCGAAACATGTCTCTCGCGCGCCAGCTCGGCGGCGATGTCGTCGTGACTTCGGGCCAGGACGTAAGCGACGCGCTTTTACGCGTGGCGCGGGAACAGAACGCGACTCAGATCGTCGTCGGAAAGCCGACGAGATTCCCTTGGCTGCACTGGCTTACGGGCCGTTCGCCGGCCTACGATCTCATCCGCAAAAGCGGCTACATCGACGTCTACGTTGTCCAACCGGAGAAACGAACTCCAAGGGAGCAACGCGTCGGGGGGATCCTCTTGTCTACCGCGCCTCCGAGCGAATTCCTGGTGGCGGGAATTTCCACGGCTCTGGTTACAGCCGCAGCGCTATTCATTGAGCCGTTCATCGGCTATCAATCCATTGCGCTGGTTTATCTGCTTTTCGTCGTCGCGGCAGGATTTAAACTGCAGCGCGGACCTGTGCTCTTGGTCGCCGCTGCCAGCGCGCTGCTTTGGAATTTCCTTTTCACGGAACCACGCTTCACTTTTTACGTCGACACGTTTGCCGACGCCATGATGTTCGCCATGCTCTTCGTGGTCGCGCTGGCCATGGGCCATTTCACCAGCCGGTTGCGCCAGAGTGAAATCGCGGAACGACGGCGAGAGCGCAGAACGGCTGCGCTGTACGATCTCGCTCACCAGGCTGCCTTGGCGCCCGATTTGGATACCGGTCTTCGCGCCGCGGTGAAATTGATCGAATCGATCTTCGGCGCTCAGGCGGCGCTACTGCTTCGCTTGCCGGACCATACGCTTTCGGACAAACCGCATACCGCGAGCTCTCTTTCTCTCTCGGAAAAAGAGAAAAGCGTGGCGGTCTGGGCCTTCGGCCACCGGATGCCGGCGGGAAAATTCACCGACACGCTGCCGGATTCCGACGCGCTGCATTTGCCGTTGCAGGCGCGCACCGCGGTCATGGGTGTACTTTCGCTCCGTCCCTCCTCCGGAAAATCGTTCGATATGACCGAAAGAGAGTTGCTCGAGGCTTTCGCCGCCTTGATCGGGACGATTCTGGAAAAAGACCATTTCATCGAGGCGTTCAAGCGCGCCGAGATCATCGAGACCTCCGAGCGCTTGCACCGCGCGCTCTTCGACAGCGTCTCGCATGAGCTCAAAACTCCTTTGGCCGCCGTGCAGGCGGGGGTTGACGCCTTGGCCAGGCAAATCGGCGCAGAGGAGAAAACAACGGCGACGCTTGGCGAGATCCAATCCGCCGTGCGCCGGCTGCGCCGGGTCATCGACAATCTCCTCGACATGACGCGCATCGAAGCGGGCGTGATCGAGCCGAAGCTGGATTGGTGCGATATCGGGGAGCTGGCACACGAATCGATCGCGCTGGCCGGAGAAGCTCTCGGCGCGCGCGCGGTAACGGTCGATGGCGCGGAGAACCTTCCCATGGTGAAACTCGACCAACCCCTGATCGAACAAGCTCTCTACAATCTTCTTCTTAACGCCGCCGCCTGGAGTCCGCCGGAATCAAAGATCCTGATTCGCGCGAGGCTGGACAAGGATAAGCTTGTTCTTTCGGTTCTCGATGAAGGAAAGGGTCTCAGCGAATCGGACTTGGCTCACATCTTTGAAAAATTTTATCGCGCTGCCGATGCCCGGCCCGGGGGCACTGGGCTCGGGCTCTCGATCGTCGACGGGTTTGTGCGCGCCCACGGAGGCAACGCGCGCGCGGCGAACCGCGCGACCGGCGGCGCGGAGTTCACGCTGGAGATCCCCGTCGAAACGATGCGGGCGGATATCATGAAGGAACTGGCTTGAGCGATAAATCCACAGCGCTCATCATCGACGATGAGGTGCAGATCCGGCGGCTGCTGCGCGTCGTGCTCGAAGCGGACGGCTATCGAATCCTCGAGGCGGATTCCGGGGAGCAGGGGCTCTCAGATATCGCGCTCCGCAGGCCCGACGTCGTGCTGCTCGATCTCGGTCTGCCGAAAATAGACGGACTCACCGTGCTGCGGCGCCTGCGCGAATGGAGCCGCGTTCCGGTACTGATCCTTACCGTGAGGGCCGGCGCCGAAGAAAAAGTCGCCGCGCTGGACGCGGGAGCGGACGACTATGTGACCAAGCCCTTCGACTCGCCGGAGCTTCTCGCGCGGCTAAGGGCGGTCCAGAGGCGCGCGGCCGGCGATAAAGACGAGCCGTACTTTCAAGCCGGCCATCTCGCCGTGGATTTCAGCAGCCATACCGTCACGGTCAACGGACGAGAGGTCAAACTCACCGCGACCGAATATGCCCTGTTGAAAATATTTGCGCAGCACGCAGGCAAAGTGGTCACGCACAAGCAGTTGTTGCGGGAAGTCTGGGGGCCCAACGCGGAGGAACAGTCGCAATACCTGCGCGTCTACATGACGCACCTCAGGAAAAAGATCGAAATTCCCGACGCGCGCGAGAAGCTTTTGAGGACTGAGAGCGGGATCGGCTATCGGTTGGTCTTGCCTCCTGGCAAGAAATAATCGGCAGATCTTCTCTTCCCTCTTTACTATTGCCTAATGCCTATTGCCTGTTCAATGGCGGAGAGGGGGGGATTCGAACCCCCGAGTCGGGGTTAGCCGACTACACGATTTCCAGTCGTGCACCTTCAACCGCTCGGTCACCTCTCCGGCTTTGAACATTAATAACACAGACGAACTTTAGAAGGAAGTTTTTACCGGGTACTCCAACCGTCGCCGGCCTTGCCGGAGCCGCGGCGGCTGAAATTTTCCCCTTGGAAGCCGACGGCATCGGCGCTACAATTTTTTCTGGAGGACCACGATATGATGCTCATCGTCCACTGGTTCCTAAGCGCGCTAAGCCTTTTAATCGTCGCTCACCTCGTGCCGGGAATCGAGGTTCGCGGATTCGGCACGGCGCTCGTCGCAGCTGTAATCATCGGACTGGTCAATGCGACGCTGGGATTCATTCTGAAAATTCTGACGCTGCCGCTGACGATTGTCACCTTCGGGTTGTTTCTGTTCGTGATCAATGCCGCCATGCTGATGCTCGCGGCCGCGTTGGTGCCGGGTTTCGCCGTAAACGGATTCGGCGCCGCTTTGCTGGGCGCCATCGTGCTGAGCCTGGTAAGCTTTGTGCTGCGAGTACTGATCTTCAGCCTGTAACGGCCCGGCGGTAGATTTCCGAAGAGAGCAAAATTTTGGCGGAGAGGGAGGGATTCGAACCCCCGTTACCCTTCCGGGTAAACTTGATTTCGAGTCAAGCGCCTTCAACCGGGCTCGGCCACCTCTCCGTCTCGGGGGTCCCGGGAACTTGCAATGAATTTGCACGTCAAGGTAGCATGGCGAGGAGCGCTTTGAAAGACGCCCGTGAACCGAACCGAGATAACAGCGCTTCTCTGCGCGGCGATTCTAGTCGTCGCTCCCGGCGCCTTCGCCGCTCGGCCACTGTTTATCGAAGATGTGGAGACGACGGCGGAAGGTACTATCGATCTTGAATTCGGCCTTTCCCACGCCAATCTGGTGAAGGGCGGGCGCGCACAGATATTGCCTGCGCTTTCACTGACGTATGGTTTCCCGCACAATTTGGATCTCGGCCTCAACATCGAGCGCATCAACTCACGGCCCAAAGGAGAGCCGCGAACCGAGGGTTTCGAAGACCTTCACCTCGCCGCGAAATACTGGCTCCCCCTATCAACGAATCCGCCGCAGGGTGTGGCATTTTCCTTCGACCTGAAAATCCCGACGGCGAGCCGGCACCGAGGACTGAGCTCGGGAAGGACCGATGAAACCTTTACGCTGATCGGGACCAAAGCATTCAATAGTTTGTTCTTCGATTTGAATTTTGGCTACGTGCTCGTCGATAGCCCGCCAAAGGAGAAGCTCAAGAACCGGGTTCTCGGAGGCATGGCCGCGAGATGGGAGATGCCGTACACAGCCTGGATGCTCGTAGGAGAGATATTCGGACAGTCACGAGAGGCGAAGGGAGAGAAAAACCAAGCCGATTTTAAGATCGGCGCGATGTATGAAGTTCACGAGTGCCTCACGCTTGACGCCGCCCTGGGCAGGGGCCTTCTCACTACAGGAGCAAGCGTCGAGGCGACCGTCGGCTTGACCGTTTCCCTCCCGTTATTCGAAGGATCGCGCAACCGTGCCAAGCTTAGAGCGCTGTGCAAGCGCGCTTCGTAGACCTGAGCCGGCCGAAGAATCCACTCAAGATCCGACTGCACTCGTTCTCCATGATGCCGCGCGTCACAGGCAAAGTGTGATTCAGCCGGGAATCGTCGCAGAGGCGATACAGAGATTCCACGGCGCCGGCTTTGGGATCTAGACAGCCGAAGATCAATCGCGAAATGCGCGCCTGCAAGATCGCGCCGACGCACATGAGGCACGGCTCGAGCGTCACATAGAGAGAGCATTCTTCCAGCCGCCAGCTTTTCAGATGCGACGCCGCAGCTTGCAGCGCCGACACCTCCGCGTGCGCAATGGGATTTTGCAACTCTTCACGCCGGTTGTAAGCCCGCGCGATCACTTCGCCGTCGTAAACCACGACGGCGCCGACCGGAATCTCTCCGGCATCGGCCGCCTCACCCGCCTCACGGAGAGCCATCTCCATATAAAAGTGATCGCGATCGTCATCGTTCACTGCAAATTTGCCCATGAGATTTTTCGACAATAACACAAAACCGGCGCCAATGAAATTGTGCGAGACCCGCCGAACCTTGACTCTCCGCTATGATTCTTTTAATTTGAGTACTTGCAATTGAGGAGTCGGCTAATTGGTAAGCCACCTGACTCTGGATCAGGCGATTGTAGGTTCGAGTCCTACCTCCTCAGCCACGGTCCCATCGTCTAGCGGTTAGGACACCGGCCTCTCACGTCGGTAACACGGGTTCGATTCCCGTTGGGACCA
>JBGQBP010000190.1:0-7730 GCA_041494945.1 Binatia bacterium
CTTTCGCCCTCGACGAGCAAAAGAAAGACGCGTCGAAACGCGGCGCCAAGCTCTCTCTCCACGGCCCGGCGCATATCGAAGGCACGAGAGCCTATTTATCCTACGGCGACGGCGGCGGCATCATCCTGGATGTTACAGATATCAAAGCCCCGCGGATGGTGAGCCAGATCGCGTTTCAGGGACTGTGCAGCCGGCAGGGAATTCACACGTACTTACCGCTGCCGCGGAGAAAGCTCGCGTTGATCAACGACGAAGCGATCAATGAAAACGGCAACGAGAATTTAAATCTTGCGGGCATCGTCGATATAGCAGATGAGAAGCAACCCCGGTTGATCTCACTCTTTCCGCTGCCGCCGCCGCCTCCGGAAAGCGGTCTCAAGAATTTCTACGAGAAAGGCGGCCGCTTCGGTCCGCACAACCAGCACCACCCGAACCATCAGCCGTGTCTCGAAGACCGCGACGACATCGCTTACCTCACCTACTTCAACGCCGGCCTTCGCGTTTACGACATCCGCGACGCGCGGACGCCCAAAGAGATCGCCTACTTCATCCCGCCCGATCCGCCGGAGAGAATCGGCACCAAGCCGAGCAAGCTGGTGTCGCAGGTGGAAGACGTTCTGGTCGACCGCCGCGGCTGCATTTACATCAGCGAGAAGAATCACGGCATTTTTATTTTGCGGCTGAAGCAGGTTTGGCCGTATACCGCGAATTAAGCAAAAAACTGTCTAGCGCGGGCTACTTTTTTTCCGGCCTGAGGGATTCGGGAAAGTACCGCGAAGGGGACCAGACGTTGACCGTGACGTTGTGGCAGCCGAGGATGCGCAGCTCGCGCATGATGCGAATATAATCTTCCGAATCGATATAATCCCGCCAAGCGTCCAACGATTCGAAATCGATAGTGATCGCGACCTGCGGCGTCACTTCGAGGGGATTGCGGTAATTTCGGATCTCGACGACTCCCCGGTGCGCAAGCGTCGTCGGCAGCCAATCGTTTTTGGCCTTGTTGGCGTAGATCGTTAAATTGGCCTTCTGATCGGGAAGATCCCACTGGATGACGAAGTGAATCATTATTGTATCGACCTCACGAGTCCGCCGTCGACCTGGATGGTGGCGCCGGTGATGTAACTCGCCCGCTCCGAGCCGAGAAAGACGATCAGGTTGCCGGTCTCCTCGGCGCTTCCATAGCGGCCCAAAGGGATCTCGCCGGCCATCTCTTTGTCGATCTCTTCTACCGTTTTCTTCATGCGCTCGGCGCGCGCCTGGTTTAATTTCTTTGCGCGGTCGGTGGCGATCCTGCCGGGGCAAACGTTGTTGACGAGGATGTTGTCTTTGGCCAATTCGCGGGAGAGCGACTTGGCCAGACCGATGGCGCCGCTGCGCACGCCGTTCGAGAGCACGAGGCCGGCAATCGGTTCTTTGACCGCATACGATGAGATGTTGATCACGCGCCCTCCCCCGGCTTTGCGCATATGCGGCACCGCCTCGCGCGTGAGCCTCACGGCGCTCAGAAAATTAAGGCGAAACGCGTTTTCCCAATCCTCGTCGGTGAATTTCATGAACTCCCCGAGCGGCGGCCCGCCGGCATTGGTCACGATGATGTCAAGGCGGCCGAATTTTTCTACGGTCTTGGCGACGAATTTCTGAATGTCTTCCGCGCGCGTCATATCCGCCGTGAGCGCCAGGACATCGCCGCCGGTCTCGCGCCGGATCGCCTCCGCCGTCTCGTTGAGCTGCGCCTCGCCCCTGGCGCAGATGCTCACTTTGGCTCCCTCGCGGGCAAAGCCCAGAGCAGCCGCCCTTCCGATTCCCTGGCTCGCCCCGGCGACTAAAGCTACTTTCCCTTTCAATCCCAAATCCATTCTTTGCTTCCCCCTCTTCCCAAATGCCTGATGCCTATTGCCTAATGCCTGTTTTTTATTTCTGGCTCCAATAAATATTGTTACGAAACTCGGGATTCAATCGCATGATATAGAGCGCCAGCATCCCGTGCGCGCCCAACTGGCGCAGCCGCCTCGGGTCACCGGCCTTGAGCGCTTCCCGTTCTTCGGCCGTGAGCTCGTAGCGATTGATTGCGCCGTCAAGATCGGCCGCCGCCTGTTTCAAAGTCTGCTCGTTCATCTTGAGATCGAAAAGAAATCGGTTGAGGTGATAACTGCTCATAGCGCCTCCGGCGCAATTTTGAATTGTGAATTATGAGTTTTGAGTTCTTAAATTCAAAATTCAACACTCAAAATTCAAAATTTGTTTTATAGTTTCCAAGAGACGAATCCCCATCCGGTGGCGACGTGGTCGGGCATGTAAAACGTCTGCGACGCCTTGGCGTCGCCGATGGCTCCCACCACGACCATCCAATTGAGAAATTCCGAATCTCCCGCCTTGCAGATCTCCTCTATGGAATAATCCGCGAGCGCTCTCCCTTTGCCCTCGCGCAGGATCTCCAGAAGCTTGTGATCGAACTGCGTGTCGATCTCGCCGATTCTAGGCGAGCCGGGGAAATGCGACAGCCCGCCGGTGGCGAGAATCGCCACCCGCTCTTTCCAACCGTCGGCGACTTTACGGACGAGCTCGCCCACTTGATAGCAGCGCTGCGGCGTCGGTATGGGTTCGACCCAGGTGTTGACGTAGATCGGCAAGATCGGAATCTTGGGCTCGGGCAAAAGAAAATAAAGCGGCACGGTCTGCGTGTGCTGCAGCTCGATATGTTCGCCGAACGAAAAATCGATGCCGCTATCGATACCCGCCTTCAAGATGGCGCGGCCAAGCTCTTTGTGATTGCGGTAGTGAAATCGGTGCCGGGTGAACTGCCCCTTGACCTCATCGGCGAGCGTGACGAAGAAAGTCGGGATGTTGTTGAAGACGAAATTGACGAACTGATCGTTGGCCACCACGATCAGCACGTCGGGCCTGGCCGCTTCGAGATCGGCGCGCAGCGCCGCGTAGGCTTTCTCGGCGTCGCGCCGGAGCGTTTGCTGCGCCTCCAAAGACGGTTTCGAAGACCCCGCCTGCGGCGCCATGCGGTAGTGGAGCGCCATGAACTCGTCCCACTCGGCGCCCGGCTCGAGAAGAATATTCGGCGCGTGACTGGCGGCTACGGCGGCAACCAAAGACATCTTATGGCCCTCTTTCAGTTGAAAAATCTATAACCCACCGGCGGAAAAAATCAACTCGCTCTTTTCGCGCCGGACTTTCTCACAGATTCTTGGAGAAGTCGTAGGACGAGGGGATGGCAGCCGGTTCTTTGCCGTAGACGAGGGCGATTTCCGCCAGCGGACCAATCTCGATCTGTTCCAAACGTCCGTTCACTCTCTTGCCGTTCACGTATATCTTCGGCGCTTCTTTCGTGGCCGGGACTCCTTTGGCCGTAGACTTCCAGATCTCAAAAAATTGCGCCAGCGTAAATGCTCGCGTCTCCGGCGCCTCGATGTGGATGATGCCGCTTGGATCGTGCGTATGCATCCAATATAAACACGTGCGGTTGATGATGCCGATCGATTCGGGAACGGCGTGAGGCTTGCCGTCGATAAAAATATCGAGGTGCGCGTGGATGTGAAAGTTTGAGTACTCTTGGCGCTCGCATTGAATTCCCGCTATGGGCTTGCCGTCGGCGGCGCCGTAGACCGGCGCAATTTGACCGGCCGAACCGCCGAAAATCAGCGCCGTCATCATAGCCGCAGCGGTTGAGAAATTTTTCTTCATGGGGTCCTCACATTGCCGTCGATGGCGACGCCGACACTATACTTTCATGCGTGCGCCGGACGCAAGGCTTACTCGACCAAGTAAAAAAAGAGTAGGAGGTAAAGGTTGAATGGTGGCCAGGGACGGAATCGAACCGCCGACACGAGGATTTTCAGTCCTCTGCTCTACCGACTGAGCTACCTGGCCGGAGCTAGGAAATATTGCTTAAAAAGTTCGGAGAGTCAAGGTTGGCGGCTAATTCTGGCGCCGCGCGGCGGCTTTCTTCTCGATGAAATCGACGATGCGCGATTCGAGCTTCACTCCCTCGAAGGCATTGATCTCTTGCACGCAGGTTGGGCTCGTGACATTGACCTCGGTGAGGAAGCCGCCGATGACGTCGAGCCCGACAAAATAAAGTCCCAGCTTCTTAAACGGCGCCGCGATCACGCGGCAGATCTCGCGGTCTCTCGGCGTAATGTCCGCTCGTGACGATGATCCTCCCACGTGAAGGTTGGCGCGGTTTTCATTCTCCTGCGGAATGCGGAGCAGGGCGCCGATGGGCTCGCCGTCGAGCACCAGCACGCGCTTGTCTCCCTGACGGATCTCGGGAAGATAGCGCTGCGCCATCACCGGGAACCGTCCTTCGTCGGTCATGAGTTCCAGGATCGCGGCGACGTTGCGGTCGTTGCGGTTGAGATACAAAACGCCTCGTCCGCCGGCGCCTTCCAGCGGCTTGACGATCATCTCGCCTCCCTGTTCTTCCATGAATTGTTTGAGAAGAGCGATGTTGGCGCTCACGATCGAGGGCGGAATGATCTCGGGAAAGTTGAGCGCATAAAGTTTTTCCGTCGCTTCTCTGAGACCGTGAGGATCGTTCATCACGACGCATTGTCTCGGGTCCACCAGGCTCAAGAGGTGCGTGGCGAAGAAAAATTTCATGTCGAAAGGTGGATCTTTGCGCATGAGAATGACGTCGAGGGCGCCGAGCGGCCCCGCGCCCTCTTTTTCGAAGCGATAGTGAGGATTCGCGCGCGCGACGCTCACGCGGCGAAATCGAGCTTCCGGCACGGCGCCGCGGACCGAGAGGTCGTCGAGTTCCATGTAGTACACCTCGTGGCCTCTCGATTGGGCCTCGAGCATCATGACGAACGTCGTGTCTTTATCGATGTGGATCTTATCGATGGGGTCCATGACGACCCCGATCTTGAGCATACTCATGTTCAATCAGCTCCCCCGCTCGCCGCTCTTTTCTCTTATCACCCACGTGCGCGCCAGTGAATCGTGCCATCCCCTTTTTTCCCGGTTCCATAGAATGCGGAGAAAACCGAACAGCAGGGGCGCGGTGAGGAGCGCAACCAGCCAGCGGATCAGCGCCTGGCCATACCCGATACGCTCCTGGCCCGCGCCCACGACGCGAAGACCGAACAGCCATTTGCCGACGGTTCTCCCGTCGAGACCATGAAGCACGACAAAATAGCCGCAGACGAGAAAGATCCATGCGCCGAGAAGCGCAGGCAACACTCCCTCAGCCGCTTCCCACGAGAGCGAGCGTTGGTGGGCGGCGAGTCCCACGCGGAAACCGAGCGCCGAGAGATAAAAGAGCAGCAGAGAGAAGAGGCACAAGACAAAAACGTCCACGAGAATAGCAAAACAACGTCGGAAAAAGCCGCCCCATGCGACCGCGCTTGCGCGCTCTTCCTCCTTGAGCCGCTCGTATAATCGATCGTACTCCCGCTCGATCAGCGCTTGGAGCGCCGCCACGTCGTTTGTTTCGGCTTCCATAAACCTAAGGAGCTTAAACCCTAAGCCGTCTCAAAGAAAGCGAGCCGGATGAATTATCCCAGGTCGCCCCATAGAAACTGCGCCAGCGACAACGCCGCCACGGCGGCGGTTTCCGTGCGCAAAATTCTTTTTCCCAAGCGCACGGACTGAATGCCGCTCTGCTCCGCCTCGGCGACTTCTTCCGGGGCGAAGCCGCCTTCCGGCCCGATCACGAGGAGGAGCGAATCGACGCTGGAATTCTCTTCCCGAAGGCGCGCCAAACCTCGGGCCGTCTCGTTTTCCCAAAAAATGAGCTTCAGATCGCAGGGCCACGGCCGCCGCACCAAATCGGAAAAATCCATGACGTTTAGAATTTCCGGAACGCGGACGCGGCCGGACTGCTTGGCCGCGCTAAGAGCGATGCGCCGCCAGCGCGCCGCCTTTTTCTCACGCGCCGCGGCGTCGAGCTTGGGCACCGTACGCCGGCAGAGAAACGGCGCGATCGCCGACGCGCCGAGCTCCGTCGCCTTCTCGACGATCCAGTCGAGCTTGTCGCCTTTTCCCAGCGCCTGCGCCAATGTGATCCGAACGGAAGACTCGCGCTCGGGCCGGCAGGAATTCAAAATCTTGATTTCTGCCGACACGTCCGAGTAGGAACGAATGACCCCATCGTGCTCCCAACCTTCGTCGTCGAACAGAGTCACCCGATCGCCGGGTCCCAGGCGCAGCACTTTCCTCATATGTTCGAGCTCCGGACCGGCAACGGCCGCGCTGTCGCCTTGGATGTTTTTTTTCGTGAGAAAAAAGCGCGCCACGGTCAGCTCTTCTTTTTGAGCATGAGCGTCACCCATTCCTTCTCCCGGCTCTGGCGGATCAGGGAGAACGGCGCGGGGGAGAACCGTCTCGCCACCTGGCGCGCCTTGGGCTGCAAAATCCCGGAGAGAACGAGATAACCGCCGTCGGCAACCCGCTCCTCGAGCGCGGCGGCGAGGTCGAAGATCGTCTCGGCGGTAAGATTCGCGACCACGACGCCGAACGATTCCTCGACGCGGTCCAGCCTGCAATTCGCGATTTTGATTCTGCGCTCGACGCCGTTGACGCGGACATTGCCGCGCGCGACCTTGAGCGCCGTGGGGTCGTTGTCGAGCGCCATGACGCTGCTGGCGCCCATCTTGGCCAGAGCGATGGCCAAAATTCCCGAGCCGGTGCCGACGTCGAGCGCGGTCAGCTCGCCGCCGTCAAAGCGCGCGGCCAGATGCTCCAGGAACTCGAGACAACAGCGCGTCGTGGCGTGCGAGCCGGTGCCGAACGCCATGCCCGGCTCGATGGTGATGACGTGGCGGCGGCGCGTCTCGGGCGGATCGACCCACGGAGGCGTGATCCACAGCGACCGGCCCACCTTGTGCGGGGAAAAAAAACGCCGCCATGAATTCGCCCAATTTTTTTCCTTCAACAACTTCCAGGTGAGCGGATGGTCGCCGAAGCCGGGATAGATTTTGCGGATGTCGCGGAGAAACCGGTGGATCTCGCGCTTGAGCGCCGCAGTCCGCGGCGAACGGACAAAAAATGCCCGCACTTCGTTGCGCGTGAGAACGACGCCGGGAGAGCCTCGCTCGATGAGGAAATTCGCGATCGCGTCGAGGGCCGGCGGAGGGGCCCTGAGAGAGAGTTGCAGCCACGAGACAGGCACAGATTTTTTATGCCATAGAGCCGCGCGGGTAGCAACGGCGCGGCCGTGGCAGCGAGGGTTGGCAAAAATTTCCAGCACGGATATAAAGCAGGTACGGCAGCGCGCTTGCTTGATTCCCAGGGACCTGCCCCCTAATAGTGGGGCATCGACACGGGTTTCCGACTCCGTCTTTGCATCATGGCACACATAGTTCCCTTTCGCGGGATCCTCTACAATCCGAAAAAAATTGCCGATCTGTCCAAAGTCATCGCGCCGCCTTACGACGTGATTTCTCCGGAGGAGCAGGAGAAGCTCTACCGCCGCTCACCTTACAACGTCGTGCGGCTGATCCTGAGCCGGGAGCCGGAGCCGTACGAAAGCGTCGCGCGGTTGTTCGAAGAGTGGCAGAGAGAAGGAATCCTCATTCGCGACGAAATGCCGGCGATTTACTTTCTCACCCATCGCTACGCGCTCAAGGATAAACAAGAAAAGGAGCGCAAGGGGTTCATCGCCCTGGCGCGGATCGAAGACTTTTCCAGCGGCGCGATCCGGCCGCACGAGGCGACGCTCGCGGCGCCGAAGGAAGACCGGCTTAAGCTCATGCTCGCGTGCCACGCCAACTTGA
>JBGQBP010000191.1:0-7486 GCA_041494945.1 Binatia bacterium
ACGGCCACCGAGCAGGACCTTAAGAAAATCGCTTCGATCCCGATCTCGCTAAAAAAGGCGGGCGAGATCCTGGGGCCCAACCCGACGCCGGATGCGGTAGACCAACTGATGAGAGAATATTTTAAAGGATTTACCCTGGCGCCGGATCTTAAGAAGATGCTGCTTAGCAAGCAAATAGCTTCTCGAAATATTTTCACCGACCCGGTCATCGGCGCGCTCGGCCTCATGGTCGCCAACAACACCCAGGCCTATTGGGGCACCGGAGGGCACACGAACCAGCCGGTATTGGTCGCGGCCCTTGGAGTAGGATCAGAATTGTTCCGCGGCTATCAGGACAACACCGACTTCGCCAAAAACCTCTTCACGCTGCTGCGCGATAAAAACTCGGAATAAAAAGACTGACCCGCGGTCAGAGCAATACCGTGATCGTATTCGTGGCGTCGTCCCGCGTCGGAGCGGTCGGGGGGACATGTCCACGAGCCCTCGTATTTTCCAACCCGCCACCTTGCGGCAATACCAAACAGAATATAGGATTATCCGGGAAGATAGGCCCATCCCGACGATAACGTATGCCCAACCCAGATCAGAAGGATAGAATCGGCGTTTTGGTCGGCGGCGGACCGGCGCCTGGAATCAATGGAGTCATCAGCGCGCTGACCTTGGAAGCGCGCAACCGGGAGCGCCAGGTCCTCGGCATATACGACGGCTTCCAGTGGCTCATGGCGGGCGACACGGAAAAAGTGAAGCTGCTGGACCACGACGACGTGTCGCGGATTCACTTCCAGGGCGGCTCCATTTTAAATACTTCGCGGGCCAACCCGACGAAAAAATCCGAGCACCTCGATGCGGTCTTGGCCTCTCTCAGAAAGTTGGAAATCGGCTACCTCGCCACCATCGGCGGCGACGACACGATGTTCGCCGCCAGTCAGTTGGCCAAGCGCGCCGCCGGAAGCATTCGATTCTGCCACGTCCCGAAGACCATCGACAACGACCTTCCTCTGCCCGGAGACATTCCAACGTTCGGCTTTGAGACCGCACGCCAGCTCGGCTTCAGCCTGGTGCATAACTTGATGGAAGATTCGCGCGCCACGAAGCGCTGGTATTTCGTCGTCGTCATGGGCCGCTCCGCCGGCCACCTCGCGCTCGGAATCGGCAAAGCGGCCGGCGCGACGCTCACCGTGATTCCGGAAGAGTTCGAAGGTCCGGTGCGGCTTGAGACGCTGTGCGATTTGCTCGAAGGGGCGATTTTAAAGCGCAAGGCGCTCTGGGGACGGCTCGACGGCGTGGCCCTGATCGCCGAGGGCCTGCTCGAACGCCTCACCCCCGATGAGATGACCGCCATCGAAGGGGTGCGCATCACGCGCGACGACTACGGCCACCTGCGTCTTGCCGAGATGGACCTCGCGTTCATATTGAAGACTCAGGTGGAGCGCCGCTTTGTCGAACGGGGCGAGCGCATCAGCATCACGCACAAGAACATCGGTTATGAGGTGCGCTGCGCGGTGCCGCTGGCGTTCGATTGCGAATACGTGCGCGCCTTGGGCTACGGCGCGGCGGAGTTTCTCCTCAGCCCAAGCCCGGAGGCGGCCCGGTTCCACGGCGCCTTGGTCTGCCTTGACAACGGCAAGCTCCGCTACCTCAACTTCGACGAACTGCTCGATCCGCACACGGGGAAGATCCAGATCCGCCTGGTGGATGTCGGCAAGCCCTCTTACAAGGTCGCGCGGAAATACATGATTCGCCTCGAGCGGGAAGACTTCGACAGCCGGGAGAAGCTGACCGCGTTGGCCGAGGCTGCGTCCACCGGCGGCAGGAGCTGCAGCCCCGAAGAGTTTCAAAAAAAATTTCGCTATCTCGTAACAGAAATACGAGGAGGGACTTAATATGCCGGCGAGAGTTGCAATCAACGGCTTTGGCAGGATCGGCCGATTGTGTCTTCGGGGGATGCTCGAGCGGCACAGGGACACTCTGTCCGTGATCGCCATCAACGACATGGCCGATCCGCAAACCAACGCCCACCTTTTCCAGTACGACACCAACTACGGCGTCTTTGCCGGTTCGGTGGAGACCGGCGAGGGCATGATCCGTATCGACGGGCAGGAGATCCGCGCCTTCAACCAGAAAGACCCTTCCAAGCTCCCCTGGAAAAATCTCGGCGTGGATATCGTCATCGAATCCACCGGAGTCTTTACCGACGGGACGCAGGTCCGCGCCCATCTGGAAGCCGGCGCGAAGAAGGCGATCATCACCGCGCCGGCCAAGAACGAAGACATCACGCTCGTCCTCGGAGTGAACGACTCGAAATACGAGCCGAAAAAACATCACATCGTCTCCAACGCCTCGTGCACGACGAATTGCCTGGCGCCGGTGGCCAAGGTCCTGCACGAGACCTTCGGCATCGAGCGCGGCCTCATGACGACGGTCCATTCGTACACCAACGACCAGCACATTTTGGATCTGATGCACCAAGATCTGCGCCGTGCGCGCGCCGCCGCGATGAACATCGTTCCCACCACCACGGGCGCGGCCAAAGCGATCGGCCTCGTTCTTCCGGAGCTTAAGGGCAAGCTCCACGGACTTTCTCTGCGGGTGCCGACGGCGACCGTGTCGGTCGTGGATCTGGTCGTCGATCTGAAGAAGTCCGTTTCGGAAGTCGAGATCAATGACGCGCTCAAGGAAGCGGCGCAGAACCGGCTCAAGGGCATTCTCGCTTACTGCGACAAACCGCTCGTGTCCAGCGATTTCCGCAGCAACCCGGCTTCGTCGATCGTCGATGCTCTGTCCACGACCGTCTTAGAGGGAAAAATGGCCAAGGTTCTGGCGTGGTACGACAACGAGTGGGGATACAGTTGCAGAGTGGGCGACTTGGCGGCCTTTATGGCACGGGCCGAGAACGGGAGTAGAAGCAATGGTAGCTAAAGTCGGCTTCCTGCGAGGCGCCGCCGCATATCTGGTTGTCATTTCATTATTGGCTGTGAGCGGGAATCTAATTCACGCCCGTGCCGCTGCAACCCATGAAGACTTGAACGAGACCATCGGGTATTTATTGGACTTTGTCGCCAACTCGGAGTCGACCTTCATCCGCAACGGCACTTTGTATCCACCCAAGACAGCCGTGCAGCACATTCAGGCCAAGTACGATTACTTCAGGAATGACATCAAGACACCGGAGGATTTTATTCGTTTGGCCGCCACCAAAAGCGAGTTTTCCGGGCGGCCGTACCTGGTGAGGACCAAAGACGGAAAAGAGATGAAGACCGCCGACTGGCTTGGCAAGGCTCTCAACGACCATCGGGCGTCGCAGAGATTATCAAACAGAGAATAATCACGAGAGAATATCCTTCTTCTTTTGCTCGAATTCGTCCTTCTGGATTTCGCCTCGGGCGTAGCGCTGCTTGAGGATCTCCAGCGGGTCGGATTTTTTGCCTTTGCCCATGGAAAGAATCAAGCGAACCACCAATACGACACCGCCGATAACGATACCCCAAAATAAAATCATCGCCAGCATCATCATCAGCATGACCCACCAGCCTCCCGAACTATAGTAGTGCCACTCCCACGGCCGGCGCTCCGGCAACGGCCACGGCATCTGAAGCAAGAACGAGTGCGCGAGCAACGCTATTCGGTCCACGGTTGGGACTATACGAAAACGCGCGCCGGAATGGTAGGGGGGAAGCAGAACCGGTTCACATTCAACGATAGAAAATGGGGCAAGGCACCGCTGGAGGTTGTCCTTTCCATGCTCCCGTCATCCAACGAGCGCCGCGAGATCCCCCTGCTGCATCAGATTCAGTGCACAGTCTTGAATTTTGGCCCGTCTCTCTTGACGCCGGTTTTTGCCGGTTGTATAGGTATCTCAAATAAACATTCCTTACGGCAATTGGTGGCTAGAAAGGAGGCCCTCCATGCTAGCTAGAGACATTATGACCAAGGACGTCATTGCCGTTAGTCCTCTGACCCCTGTTGCTAACCTGGCAACAATCCTTAATAAGAATCACATCAGCGGGGCACCCGTGCTGGACGAGAACGGTAAGGTTATCGGCATCGTCTCTGAGGCCGACTTAATTGCCAGGAAGGGAAAGCAGGTCAAGTCCATTATGAGTACGAGGGTCATAGAGGCTAGGGAAACAACTACGGTAGAAGAAATTGCCTCCCTTATGATCACGCATAAGGTTAAGCGCATGCCGGTAATGCGTGGGGAAAAGATGGCTGGTATCGTAAGTAGAGCTGACATCGTGAGGGCTATCGCGATGGGCGAACATATCGCCATGCATACTCCGATCTATGATCTATAACTAGGAGCCGCCGAAGTATAAACCCACTGCTCCGGACAATCGTATTAGAACTATCGATAGGATTGCCCGAGTTCTGTCCGAGAACTGCATCCCAAGAATATCTAACAGGCTGAGATGGGGTTGATCGTTTTTTGATCACACCCTGCGTAGCATTCGATTCAACCGTCATTTCAATTAAGTCGTGGGTGCAATATGGCCTTTTCAGGCTAGCGGGTGTAGCATGAACTGCAGAAGTTTTTGGTGTTAACCTTTGAGGGCGACGGAGCTGCAATGGTGCGTAACGGGAAAATCCGAATCGGCATTATGGGGTTAGGCCAAATTGGTCGACACCTCTATCACCTCGCGCTGGAAAATGAGGATATCGAAATCGCCGCGGTCGCGGATATCGGCAAACCGGAAATCATCCACTACCTTCTCAAAAGCGACGGTCTAGATGGTCCGTGGTGCGAACTCCGGGATAATTATCTAGTCAATGAGAAGTTCCGGACCAGAATGCTACAGCTTGCGAGACCGGGGGACGTCCCGTGGGATGTTTTGGGGGTCGACAGCGTTATAGACGCCACAGGCCGATATCGGCGCCGTGAGTATCTGGAAGCCCATTTGCGGGCCGGTGCGGGCCGGGTCATTCTGGCATCGTTGCCGGCAGAGCCAATAGATCGTGTTGTAATTCCGGGTATCAATGAAGGGAGTGCAGTCGGCGAGGACAGACTGATATCGGCAGGGTCAGCAACCACCAATGCTCTTGCGCTCTTACTGCAGACTCTGGACAAGGCATTGGGAGTCGACTACGCGTCGATGACAACGGTACATGCCTATAGCAGTGATCAGTCCCTTCAGGATTATGCACACGAGGATTTTCGTCGCAGTCGATCCGCGGCGCAGAACATCATCCCCAACAGTAACGAGTCGGCTCGCTGGGTGGAGCTCATCCTGCCACAATTTGCGGGAAAATTGAGCGGTTACGCCCTCAATGTGCCGGTGCAACGTGGCTCCTTGCTGGATCTGAACTGCGTGATGCGAGATGCCGGAGTGACTGTCAAGCAAGTGAACGAGGCTATGCGTACCGCCGCTAACAATCATCCGCTGCTGATCGGGGTGACTGACGATCCGGTCGTTTCCTCTGATGTCATCGGTTGCCGGCAATCATTGCTCTTTGATTCGCGGGCGACCCTCAAGGCGGGAAAAAGGATCGTCAAAGTGCTGGCCTGGTACGAGAGCCTGGGTCATGCGTGCCGCGTGCTCGATGTGGTACGGCACTATAGCAGGCTCGATGGCGTCGGAGGTGTGAAATGAGGGTTGCCATCAACGGGTTTGGCCGAATTGGCCGCACAGTATTCCGTATTCTGGATAAGCGTGAAGACGTTGAAGTGGTTGCCATTAACGACCTCTTTGACAATGAAGTGCTGCGCTACTTGCTGAATTATGACACGGTGATGGGTCCTTTCGAGGGCACTCTGCGGCTGGAAGGGGATGATCTGGTGACCCCTCACGGCCGGACCCGGATGCTTTGCGAAAAAGACCCGCTCAAACTACCGTGGGGTGAGCTCGGCATCGATGTCGTTGTGGAATCGACAGGCATTTTCACTGCCAAGGAACAGTTAACCAATCACCTTCGCGCCGGTGCCAAGCGGGTTGTGCTTACGGTTCCGGCGAAGGACGAGATTGATTACACGGTCGTGCTTGGCGTCAATGATGAGGGGCTGAATCCGCAACACCGGATCATTTCAAACGCGAGCTGCACCACCAATTGTTTGGCGCCATTGGCGAAGGTGCTCCATGACGCTTTTGGTATCGTGGAAGGCATCATCAACACGGTGCACGCCTATACGAATGACCAGCGCCTTGCAGATGTTCCGCACTCGGACTGGCGGCGGAGCCGCGCTGCGGCGGAGAATATCATTCCGACGTCGACCGGTGCCGCCAAGGCGGTCGGCAAGGTTTTGCCTGAATTGCAAGGCAGGCTGGACGGAATTGCTGCGCGTGTCCCGGTACCGGATGGTTCTGTCGTAGATCTGTTTGTCGAACTGGAAAAAGGCGTTACTGTCGAAAATGTACATACCGAGATACAAGCCGCCGCCGAGTCCAAGCGCATGAAAGGCATTCTGCAATTTATAGAATTACCCGTAGTGTCCTCCGACATTATCGGGAATGCGCATTCTTCCATTTTTGACGCGGGATTCACTAGTGTTAATGGCGGCAGGTATCTCAAGTGCCTCAGTTGGTATGATAACGAATGGGGATATTCCAATCGCGTCTGCGATTTGCTTGGCGTGATCGCAGGATGGGAATAACCAACTGTGGGTGACGGGAAGATCGGCCAGCTTCTCGCGGCTAAAACGATGGAAATGTACGGAACGAGTTAAATTTCAACTGAGCGAACATCTAAATGCCGGCGACGGAGGAACTGGAAGTTTTGCAAGAGGTGGTTCGTCGTCTTGAGAAAGCCGGGATGCCCTATATGGTGACCGGCTCCATTGCAGCCAACTTTTATGCGGTCCCGCGCATGACCCGCGATATTGACGTTGTGATCGAATTGTCGGACCGGGACGTCGAAAGATTCATCGGGCTTTTTCAGAAGGACTTCTACCTGGAACCCGAAACCGTGCGGGCGGCGACGCGGGACAAAGCGATGTTCAACCTTATTCATAACGAGTACGTCCTCAAGATCGATTTCGTCGTGCGCAAGGATAGCGATTACCGCCGCAAAGAGTTTTCTCGAAGACAAAAGGTCTCGGTGGACAATCGGTCTTTTTACGTCGTGTCGCCGGAGGACCTGATTTTATCAAAGCTCGCCTGGGCAAAGGACTCACAGTCCGAAGTTCAGCTGTCGGACGTTCGAAACCTGCTAAAGTCCGTTCGGGGATTGAATCGGCGATATCTTGCGCGTTGGGCGAAGCGATTAGGCGTCGAATCCCTTTACCGCAGGGTCACGATATGAGAGACACATCACCCGCAGACGAACGGAAATTTCGCGATTTGCTGCTGCGAAGATCGGGGGAAGAGCGCCTGAAGATGGGATGCTCGATGCATTCCACTGCCCGGGCGCTGGTGCGCGCTTCAGTGCTGGAGAAAAACCCCTCGGCTTCGCGCGCCGCGATTCGAAAAGCTCTTTTTCAGCGCTTCTACGGAGACGACTTCAGTCCTTCGAGGCGCAAGAAAATTCTGCGGACCCTTGAAAAATCCTGACCTCG
>JBGQBP010000192.1:0-7479 GCA_041494945.1 Binatia bacterium
AACGTCGCCGCAGGCAAAAACGCCGGGAATATTGGTGGAGGTTCCCTTGCGAGTGATCAAGTAGCCGACCTCGTCCATGTCCAACTGGCCGACGAAGAGCTTGCTGTTGGGCTCGTGGCCGATCGCGATAAAAACTCCGTCGATCTTGAAGTCCTGTGCGGCGCCGGTTTTCAAGTTTTTGAGCTTCACGCCCGTGACGCCGCCGTTTTTGGGGTCGCCGATAATTTCATCCACGGCCGAGTCCCAAATAAACCCAATCTTGGAATTTTTCTTCGCGCGGTCCTGCATGATCTTCGAGGCCCGAAGCTCGCCGCGCCGGTGCACCACGCTGACTTTGTTTGCGTACTTGGTGAGAAAGAGCGCCTCTTCCATCGCCGTATCGCCGCCGCCCACGACCACGACTTCCTTGTCCTTGAAAAAAAAGCCGTCGCAAGTGGCGCACGCCGAGACCCCGTAGCCCATCAACTTCTTTTCCGATGCCAGGCCGATGAGCTTGGCCGTCGCCCCGGTCGCGACGATCAAAGCATCCGAGGCGTAAGACTCTTTGCCTACCGTAATACGGAACGGCCTCTGCTTGAGATCGACCGCGGTGACGTCGCCAAAGACCATCTTCGTGCCGAAACGCTCCGCCTGCTTCTTGAACTCTTCCATCAGCTCCGGCCCCATGATTCCCTTCGGGAAGCCCGGATAATTTTCCACCTCGGTCGTGATCGTGAGTTGCCCGCCGGGCTGCGATCCCTCGATCACGACCGGCTCCAGGTTGGCACGCGCGGCGTAGATCGCGGCCGTGAGACCCGCGGCGCCGGACCCCAGGATAATAACTTTATAATCGCTTTTTTTCTCCACGGATTTTATGTAGCATAAATCGGTCTGAGGCGGAAGCAAATATAGGAGAAGCCATGGCCAAGCTTTCACATCTCGACGCGGAAGGAAAAGCCCGCATGGTGGACGTGAGCGGGAAGGACGTGACCGAAAGAATCGCCGCCGCCCGGGGAACCATCTACATGCGCGCCGAGACCCTCTCTCTCATCATGGAAAAGAAGGTGGAGAAGGGCGACGTTTTTTCCGTGGCGCGCGTGGCCGGCGTCATGGCGGCGAAAAAAACTTCCGAGCTGATCCCGATGTGTCATCCGCTGAATATCACTTCGGTCGAAATCGAGCTGACGCCGCAGAAAAACCCTCCCCGCGTGGAGATCGAAGCCGTCGTGAAAGTGACCGGGAAGACGGGCGTGGAGATGGAGGCGATGACCGCTGCCGCGGTTGCTGGCTTGACGATCTACGACATGTGCAAAGCGGTCGATCGCGAGATGACCGTGAGCGACGTACGCCTGGTTAAAAAAAGCGGCGGCAAGAGCGGCGCCTTCATACGTAAAGAATGATTTTAGATTTTGGATTTCCTCCAGAGGCGGATCCGCCAAAGTTTTGTGGCGGAGCCGATTTCCGATTAGTAAATCTTCAGCCAAAGGCTGATCCGCCTCAGGCGGAAAAATCGAGAATCTAAAATCCAAAATTGATTGCCTGATCTCCCACCCTGCTGCCATGCCCAACATCCTTCTCAAAAAAGGCAGAGACGTTCCCATATTGAGAGGCCACCCGTGGATCTTTTCCGGCGCCGTGGAAAAGATCGAAGGGGAATCGGCGAGCGCCGGCATCGCGGACGTTTTCGATCATCAAGGCAACTGGCTCGCGCGCGGCCTGTACAATCCGAAATCGCAGATCCGGGTGCGGGTTCTCACCTGGGAAAAAGAAGATATAGATTCGTCCTTCTTTTCCCGGCGGCTTTCCCTCGCTGCGACGCTAAGAGAGAGACTCATCTCCCCTACCTCCGACAGCTATCGCGTCGTCAACGGCGAAGGCGACCTTCTTCCCGGCCTCGTCATCGACCGCTACGGAGAATTTTTGGTCTGCCAGTTCTACACCGCTGGAATCGACCGGCTCAAAGGAGTCGTCGTCGATGCTCTTATGAATTTATTTAAGCCGCGGGGCATCTACGACAAGAGCGAGGGCGGCGTCAGGGACGAGGAGGAGCTGCCGCCTTCGATCGGCGTGCTCGCCGGCGAGGAGCCGCCGGAGTTGATTCGTATCGAAGAGAATGGGATCGGGTTTCTCGTCGATATTCGAAAGGGGCAGAAGACGGGCTTCTTTCTCGATCAGCGAGACAACCGCGCGCTCCTCGCCTCGCTCGCGCGCGAGAGGACGGTTCTCAACTGTTTTGCCTATACCGGGGGCTTCGCGGCGTACGCGCTCAAGGGCGGCGCGAAGCGGGTGGTTTCCGTGGAGACCTCCAGGCCGGCGCTGGAGTTGGCGCGACAAAGTTTCGAGCAGAACGGATTTTCCGTCGGCGAGCGCGACCTCGTCCGCGCGGACGTATTTTCGTATCTGAAGAACTGTGCGGAAGAGTTCGATATTGTCGTCATCGATCCGCCCGCTCTCGCGCACCGGCGCGGCGACGTCGAGGCGGCGGCGGGCGGTTACAAATTCTTAAACCTCCACGCGCTGAGACTGCTCCAGCCCGGCGGCATGCTCCTTACCTTTTCCTGCTCGTCGCACATTTCGCCGGATCTTTTTCAGAAAATCGTTTTCGGCGCGGCCGTGGACGCGGGGCGCATAGTTCAAATCGTGAAGCGCGTCGGCCACGCGCCGGACCACCCGGTAAGCCTGCATCACCCCGAAGGCGACTACCTCAAGGGGCTGCTGCTAAAAGTGCTGGAGTAAATCGGCCAAGCATGATAAATGCGGTCGATCATGGCCGGCAAATACCAGCCGATCAAGGAATGGCCCGAAGAGGATCGCCCGCGAGAAAAGCTCCTCGACCGCGGCGCCGCGGCGCTGACGGACGCGGAGCTGCTGGCAATTCTTCTCCGCACCGGCAACGCCGGAGCGAGCGCACTCGATCATGCGCGGCTTTTGCTCAGCCAATTCGGCGGCATCAAAGGCATCGACAGCGCGCCGGCGAAAGAGATCGGCGCGATCAAGGGGATCGGCCCGGCGAAATGCGCTCAGTTGAAAGCGGGTCTGGAGATCGGCCGGCGCCTGGGACGGGAGAAGTGGGAGGCGGGACAGGCGCTCCGCTCTTCTGAAGATGTTTTTCGCCACTTCGCCGAGCTGGAAAAAGAAAAACGGGAGATTTTCTACGTCGTCCTATTGAATAACAAGAACCGTAAAATCCGAGAAGTAAAAATATCGGAAGGCTCGCTCACCGCCTCGCTCGTCCATCCGCGGGAGGTTTACAATCCGGTCATCCGCGAGTCCGCCGCCGCGGTGATCTTCGTCCACAATCATCCGAGCGGCGACCCGGCGCCGAGCCCCGAGGACATCGAGATCACGCGCCGGTTAAAGCAGGTGGGAGAAGTGATGGGCGTCCGCGTTTTGGATCACGTCGTCATCGGCCGCGACCGTTACTATAGCTTCAGCGACCGGGGCATACTTTAGCACAAGCTGCTCAAAAGCTTCATATGTTTCGTTGCGCTCGGCCTGGTTAGCGTAACGCCCGCCAGTGGCGGGCTATGGCGTCAACGTACTGAAAAAGTACGCCTCCGCTCGCGGACCTTCGCGCGCCTTGCCTCTGAAAGCTTTTTAGCAGCTTGTGAAGGGAATTTTCAGTAGTCTACTAAAAATTAAACCGCTCTCTTCCTCAAAAAGGCCAGTGGAACGACGCTTGCCAGGAGCGGAAAAATTCCGATGTACGTGACCGCTGCCGGCAGGCCGTAGGCGTCGGCGATCAAGCCCGCCGAAAGCGGCGCCACGAACGAAAGCCCCATGTTGCCGCTGTAGAGAAATCCTACGGTCGTGCCCGCCAGATCGGGCGGCGCCAACTCCATCGCGGCGGCGAAGATGACGGGGCGCAAAGCCCAGAGAAGCCCGCCGACCAGAGCGCAGCCGATCCCCAGAGGGATTCCAGGATCGAGATGCGGCAGCGCCATGACGGCGAAGGCCGCCAGGGCCGAGCCGATTACGATCAACCGCACGCGGCCGATCCGGTCCGCGACCCAGCCCGAAAACGTCGGCGAGATGCCGGCAAAGAAAAAAAGCGTCGAGATATAAACCCCCATGATGCCGACCGATAGTTTCAGGTGGAGCGTCAGGTAGAGCGGCAAAAAAACCGTGAGCCCGCTCTGGCCGAGCGTGCGGAAGACCGATACGAAGAACATGACCAGCACGTCGCGATTTTTCACCACGTCCCGCCATACGATAGCTTTGAGCCGTTCGCCGCGATCTATCGTCCGCTCCGCCTCCGGACAAAATAGCGCGTAGCAAAGTCCGACGACGATTCCCGGCATCGCCCAGACCTGCAGCGTCGTGCGCCAGTCGGTAAATGTCAGCAGCGCTCCAATCGTGAGCGGCGCGATGACTTCGCCCAAGTTGGCCGCGCTGTCGTGGATGCCCAAAGCAAACGCGCGCCGCTCCCGGTAGGCGGAAGATAAAATTGCAATGGATTGCGGGTGGAAGCTTCCGGTCCCGAGGCCGCTCACTCCCATAAAGATCAAGAGCGGCCAGAAGCTCGGGGCAAAGCTCATCAGCAAGCTCCCGAGCCCGAGAAAAATTAGGCAGAAACCGAGCAAAACGCTCCTCCGCTTCAACGCGTCGGCTAAAAATCCGGACGGGAGGTTGGCCATGCCCGCCACAAGATAACGCGTTGAGACGAGAGAGCCGGTCTGGGCCATGCTGAGCCCCATCGTTGCCGCGATGACCGGCAGGACGACCGTGGTCACGCCGATGTAGAGATGCTCGGTCATGTGGGCGACGGCAGTTACGGCGAGACGGTTCCACGAGGGCGCTTCGATCGCGAGAGTATTCGTTTGTGTTTGCGTCTGTTCCATAGTTCTCGAAAGTAACGCTGAACTTTTGGCAAGCGATATCTCAAGCCGTGGAGGCGGGGATCAAGCCGCGGTCTCTTAGCAATGGCGTCAACTCTTGCAAGCTATGTACGATCATCTTGGGCTTGGCGGCGGCGAGCGTCTCCTCGTCGTTGTACGAATGCTCGGTCGCGAGCGCAACCGTGAAAACCTCCAGTTGCTTTCCCGCAACCGCGAGCCGCTCGAGATTGTTTCCCGCTCGAATGTAAGTCGCCGTCCCGGAGACGAGAATCACGCGAAGAAATTTATCGGGGCGCTGGCGGAAGAGATGGTAAATGCCCTGCTCCTTTCTGAAATAGGTTTCCTCGCGGTCGATAATGTCGTCGAAATATTTTCCCAGCCCGCGATCCTCCATCGCCTGGTGCTTGAAGCGCCTGCCCCCGGTCGTCAACAGCACGTTCCCGAATCCCACGTCGCGGCTCGCGCGTAGAGACTCTTCGATGCCGGGAACCAGATCGGGCGGAGTCGTGTCGAAACCGTGCCTGGCGGCGATCTCCAGCGCGTGGTCTCGGATCTCCTGCCTTCTTTCCTCGTTGAACACGATCGACGGATCGTTTCGATAGTCGCTCTGGAAGACGAGCGGGATTAAAAACAGATCGAACGGTCCGTCGGCGACTTTGCGCAACTCCGCGAAGGAGAGCGGGCGCTTTTCGTAGCGCGGCAAGACTTCGTTGGCAACAACGTGGACGCGGCGGATGTCGGTCTCCACCGTATCCGACATCGTTCGCGCCAAAATCGTGGAAGTCGGTATGCTCGCGGCCATCGAGTGGTCCTCCTATTCCTCCGTCGATCCCACAAAGGAGAGCACGATTCCCAACCTATTTAATCTTCAGAAGCCGCTTGATGTTTCCCGCCATGATGAGCCGGAGATCTTCGATCTTGAGCTTCAGGTGGCGCTGCGCGTGCTTGACGATCTTCTCGATCTCCCAGTCCATCGGATTGAACGGATGATCCGAGCCATAGAGCACCCGGTCAGGCCCCGCCCATATGATGGATTCACAGAAGAACGGCAGCCAACCGACGCCCGAGCTGTCCATGTGGACGTTTTCGCACTTCTTTGCTATCTCGACGACCTGTCTCACGCCTTCCACGAGCCCCGAATGGCCCATGATGATCGGCAGCTTGGGAAAATCTTTTGCCACTTCCCCGATACGCTTCGGGCTCGCATTCTCCCCCAGACCGCAGTGAAAAAGAACCGTTAGCCCGTGATGCTGCGCCGCTTCCATAAGCGGGTAGACCTTCTCTTTGTCGTTCGCGGGACAGTTCTCGATCAGCGGATGAATCTTGATACCTTGGCCATGAATTTCATGATCGGCGGAATTTGGTGAATCGCGAGCTTCTTTCTTTCTCCCATGTGCGAGTGCGCGTCGATGACTTCGATCTTTTCCCCTTCGACAGTAATCATTGGGTCCTCCTGGAGGATTTTTTTTGAGCGTATCGAATTGGGCATCGCCCGTCAACTAAAAGGTCGTAAGTACTACGAAGAGAGATCCTTCACTTCGTTCAGGATGACAAACTCTCCCTGATGTCATTCTGAGCGGAGCGAAGAATCCCTCCGGCTGTCGAGCCTGAAACGACGCTAAACAAAAACCGAGTGGACATTTTGAAGTGCTTCAGGTAACAAGATGGTTGCCATGACGCTGATTCTGAACAATGACGAGATCCAGAAGGTGCTTAGCGTAAACGATTGCCTGGAAGTGATGGAAGAAACGTATTGCGAACTGGCGACGAGCCGGGCGGTGAACCGTCCGACCAGCCACTCGTATCTCCCCCACTCCATGGCTCAGACCACTTACAGCTTCAAGTCCGTGGATGGCGGCGTAAAAAAATTCGGAGTCCACGCGCTACGCATCACCTCCGACGTCGTGCAGGAGAAGAGCGTCAACAACTCCGTCCGGCTGGACAAATTGCCGCTCGCGGGCAAGGGTCAGTTTCTCGGCCTGGTTCAGCTTTTCAGTGTCGAGACCGGCGAGCTTTTGGCGATCATGCCGGACGGTTTTATCCAGCAGACGCGCGTCGGAGTGACGAGCGCGCTCGGCGCCAAAGCGCTCGCGCGAAAAGACTCGGAAGTCCTCGCGCTGATCGGCTCCGGCGGCCAGGCGCGTTCACATTTTCGCTTTATGACCGCCGTGCGCCCGATCAAGCGCGTGAAAATTTTTAGCCCCAATCCGGAGCACCGGAAAGCGTTCGCGGCAAAGATGGAGCGGGAAACCGAGATTCCTACCGAGCCGGTGGAGAGCGCCGAGACGGCGATCGCGGAATCGGACATCGTCTGCACGGCGACCAATTCCTCGCGCCCGGTTTTCAGCGCTGCATTGTTGCAGCCCGGTATGCACTATAATTCCATCCGCGAGTTCGAAATGGACGAGGCGGCGCTGGAGAAGAGCGACGTCGTCGCCATCCACACCCGCTTCGGCGGCATCCAACACTTTCAGCCGCCTGGGATCGAGAAGGACTTGCCCGCCGTGCGCAAAGAAAAACCGCGAGACTGGAGCCGCTACCCCGAGATTCAAGACCTTCTCGTCGGCAAAGCCCCCGGCCGCACCAACGACAAACAGATTACTTTTTTCTTGAACAACGTCGGCACCGGCGTCCAGTTCGCCGCCATGGGCTACTGCGCGTA
>JBGQBP010000193.1:0-7463 GCA_041494945.1 Binatia bacterium
CCTCCCAGCGCCGAACGACCTTTGCATTCACCGCATCGAGATACGCCTTCGCTTCCTGGGCGCTCATTTTAACGGCGAGTTGCGGCGTCTTTGTCTCCATACCTTCTCCTTCAGTGGGCTCAAAATTATCCCGCACGATAAACGGAGTCAAGGATAACGATTTTCGATTTTGGATTTTAGATTTTCGATTCAATCTAAAATCGACAATCTAAAATCTAAAACAATAGGATCGCATGGAAGCGGGCGTCCAAATAGGCTCCCAAAGATCATGCTAACCAGTCTTGCCACAATCCTGCCGAGCGCTTATATTCCCAGGCGTGAATTTAAAAAATGAATCCGTCTTTGTCGGCGATCTCACTACGATCGGCCGGCGCACGGGCCTGCCGCGCACCGTGGAGCTTAGAATGGTTTATCTCGACGGGAAATTTTATGCCGCGTCGCGAAAGATCGAGAGCAAACACTGGTGCCGGAACATGATCAAGAACCCTAACGTGGAGGTCAAAGCGGATGGAGAGCTTTTTTCCTGTCGGGCGCGGCAAGTCGCGGACGAAAAGCTCCGCGTGCGCGTCCTCACCTTGCGCGACTCGCCGCCGCTTTTGGAGCGCGTGGTCTTCGAGATGATTCCACGCAACGCACCGGCGGCCGATCCCGCCGAGTCGGATTGAAAAGGTTACTTGCCTTTCTCTTTTTGTTCCTGAGCGCTTTTCTCCATATTCTCCACCCCTTTTTGCATTCCCTCGTACATCTTCTGCTCTTTCGCCGCTCCTTCTTGGAGTGCCTTCTGAATTTCAGCATCCCTTTCGGCCGAGCTCTTCTGATCCTTTCCGCAACCCACGCCCAACAATAGGACCACAGCCGCACAGGCCGGTACTTTCGTCCAGGCTTTCATCGTTACTCCCCTTTCAATATAAATTTCATCTACAACCGCTAACACGAGACGGTGCGGAGTTGCAATCAGGCTTTCGTTCCGCGGCACAAGCGCCAGATTTTCTCTGGTTTGAGCGGCATATCGATGTGCGTGACGCCGAAGGGAGCGAGAGCGTCCACCACCGCATTGACGATGGCCGGCGTGGAGCCGATCGTGCCGGCCTCCCCAACTCCCTTGGCGCCCAGCGGGTTGACGGGCGTCGGCGTTTCGGTCCGGGCGAGTTGGAGCCGTGGCAGGTTCTCGGCGTGCGGCAATGCGTAGGTCATCAAGCTCCCGGTGATGAGCTGGCCGTTTTCCTCGTAGAGCACTTCTTCGAAGAGCGCCTGTCCCAGCCCTTGAACGATACCGCCGTGTATCTGGCCATCGACCAAAAGCGGATTGATCACCTTGCCGCAATCGTCCACAGCGACGTATTTTTTTATTTCGATCTCCCCCGACTCGGGATCGACCTCGACCACGCAGACGTGGGCGCCGAATGGGAAGGTAAAGTTGGACGGCTCGAAGGTAGCGGAGGCTGAAAGACCCGGCGCCATCCCCTTGGGAAGCTTCCCCGCGTCGCGCGCGTTGCGCGCGAGATCCTTGAGCATGAGACTTTTTTCGGCACGCCCTTGACGCTGAACTTCCCGCCGTTGAAAACGATATCCTCGGGGTCGGCCTCGAAGAGATGCGCGGCGATCTCGCGTGCCTTCTCCTTCACTCTCTCCGCCGCCTGGAGCACTGCGGCGCCGCCCACGGCCGTGGCGCGGCTGCCGAAAGTACCGACGCCGCTCTCCACCACGGCGGTGTCGCCGTGCAACACCGTGATTTCGTCAAGCTCGACGCCGAGCTCATCGCCGACGATCTGCGCGAACGAAGTCTCCTGTCCCTGCCCGTGGGGCGATACGCCGGTGAGGACGGTCACTTTCCCGGAGGGCTCGACGCTCACGCTGCCATACTCTCCCGAGCCCGGCCCCATGGCGCAGATCTCCACGTAAGTGGAGAGACCGATGCCAAGATATCTCTGCTTTTTTCTGAGCCGCTTTTGCTCGCGCCTGAGCTTCCGATAGCCCACGAGCTTTAAAGCTTTGTCGAGACTCGCTTGATAATTTCCGCTGTCGTAACTCAGTCCGGTCGCGGTGCTGAAAGGGAATTCCGCCGGCTTAGGAAAATTTTTTCTCCGCACCTCCACCGGATCGATGCCCAGCTCTCCCGCGATCCGATCCATCATCCGCTCGATCACGTAAGTCGCCTCGGGTCTCCCTGCTCCACGATAAGCATCCGTGGACATTTTATTAGTGAAGGCGCCCGTAACCTCGATGCTCATCGCCGGGATCTTGTAGCAGCCCGAAAGCATCAAGCCGGTGAAGCGCGGAATCCCCGGCGTATAGAGCTGATGGTAAGCGCCGATATCGGCGACGACTCTGGATCTCAGTCCCAGAATCTTGCCATTTTTTTTTACCGCGACTTCGATTTCGCCGACCTGTCCGCGGCCGTGAATGGTCGAATGCATGTTCTCCCGCCGCTCTTCGATCCATTTGACCGGTCGACCGAGGCGCAGCGCGAGAAAAGCCACCAGCGCCTCCTCCGCGTAGATATTGAGCTTGCTGCCGAAGCCGCCGCCGACTTCGGGAGCGATCACGCGCACCTGCTCCTCGGGCAGCTTGAGCATTTCGGACAAGTGGCTCTTGAGCAGATGCGGGATCTGCGTGGAAGACCAGACGGTTAATTCCTTTTTTTCGGACAGGTAGCGCGCCAGCACGCCGCGGGTTTCGATCGCCACCGGCGCGAGGCGCTGGTGAACGAGCCGTTGTTTGACGATCCGGTCGGCCCGTTCGAAGGCCGCGGTCAAATCGCCATGGCTGCGGCTCGAGCGGAAGGCGACGTTGTCCGGCCATTCCGAATGAATTACCGGACTCTCCTTTGTGAGCGCCAGCTCTGGGTCCGTAACGACCGCGAGCGGCTCGTAATCGACTTCGATCAGAGAAAGCGCGTCGGCGGCGGCGTAGCGGTCCTCCGCGACCACCACCGCCACGCCTTCGCCGGCATAACAAACTTTTTCGACGGCGAGGACATAATGCTTGGGGATTCTGAGCGTCGGATTTTGACTGTCGACCGGCAACGGCCCAATTTCATCCCGGAGCTCGGTGCCGGTAAAGACGGCGACGACTCCCGGATGACTGAGCCCCTCTTCGAAGTGAACCGATCGAATCTTAGCGTGCGCGTGCGGGCTGCGCAGAATGGCCGCGCTGAGAGTCCCGGCTAAGCGGAGGTCATCGACATAGCCGGCAAGACCCCGAATCAATCTCGGATCTTCACGCCGCTTTACCCTGGCGCCGACGAGCTTACTGAGCGGCAAGAATTTTCCTCGATTTCAAGTTTTGGGGGCGAGTTTCAATAACCAAAACTATTTTCGTTGTCGCGGCCGTTGTTTGTTTCTGAAAACCATTTTGCTATCATCTATAATCCAATGACGATCCGGCGATCAAGTCTGCTTTGGCTGTTCATTTTTGTCGTCTTTCCCTCCAGGGCTTCGACTCAAGCCGTCACCGCCAACAGGTTTAAGGCCAGCCCCGGACTGTCGATCACAGACCTGGGGAGCTGGAAAGTCGTTCAAAGAGGAGTGGAATTCCGTAAAGTCACCCTGGAGCGCGCCGAGTCTCGCCATCAGCTCGACTTGAAGCTCGTCCGTTTCGACCCCCACTGGATCGTTCCGCGCGTCGTGCGCAGCCAGCAATTTAACATGAAGAGCGCCGACGTCAGGACGCTGGCGGAAAAAAGCGGCGCGCTGGCGATGATCAACGCCAACTACTTCGACGAGAAAGGGATGCCGCTCGGATTTCTCAAGACCGCCGGCGAAACGAACCTCAACGTTTCCAAAAGCCCTCTGTTTACCGGAATTTTCGCCATCAAAGACCACACGCCGTTCATCGCGCACCGCGATGAATTCCTCCTCCAACAGGCGGACGAGGGACTGCAGGCTGGTCCCTTGCTGCTCGCCAAAGGCTCGCCTTTGACCGTCACGCGCGGCGCCGACCGGCAATTCCGACGCTCGCTCATCGGCATGGACGCGAGCGCACGGCTGATCGTCGCGGTAACCGACACGCTGTTCGGGGGACTCAATTGGGCGGAGCTGCAGGAATTTTTCGGCTCGGCCCAGTGGCAAGCTCAAACCTCCGACCTGCTCAACCTCGACGGCGGCGGCTCGACACAGCTTCACGTCCGCGGGGTCAAGTTCGAGGAGTACGTGCCCGGCACGGCTGAGGTCCCCGTCGCAATCGGGCTTTTCCGGGTGAATTAAGGCTCTGTACTCTAAAGTCAGAACGAACGCTGCAATCTAACGCAAGGAAGAAAAAGACTTGAGGCTCAGGTCCAGCGCCGGCGCTGGGAGCACTCCGAAGTAGACGGTTCCAATCACGGCGAGCGCGATCGCGAGATAAAGGCACGGCGCGACGGCAAATCGTTTTCCCTCCGCCCCTCCCTCTTCCATGTACATCATCACGATCACCCGTAGATAATAAACCACGGACAAAAGACTGTTGAGCGCGCCGATGATCGCGAGATCGGTGTGGCCGGCAACCACCGCGGAGCGGAAAAGATAAAATTTTCCGGTGAAGCCGGCAAGCGGCGGAAAGCCGGCGAGAGAAAGCATGAAAAGCGCCATCGCCGTTCCTAAAAACGGCCGCTTGAAGCCCAGCCCGGCAAAATCGTTGTACGTCTCGTTGTCCTTCTCTCCGTCTTTCAAAGCGATGAGCACGCCGAACGCGCCCAGAGTCATCGCCGCGTAGCTCACGAGATAAAACAGCAGAGCCTGTCCGCCCGCCTCGCCTCCGGCGACCAGCGCGATGAGCAGATAACCCGCATGTGCGATGCTCGAGTAAGCGAGCATTCGCTTGACGCTCGACTGCGAGATCGCCAGTACATTTCCAAGCGTCATCGTGAGAATCGCCAGCGCCTTCAGCGGCAGCGCCCATTCGTCGTGCAGCGGCGAGAGTTGGTAGAGAAAGATCCGCGCCCACCCCGCGAAGGCGGCGGCCTTGACGGCGACCGCCATGAAGGCGGTGACCGGCGTGGGTGCGCCGTCGTACACGTCGGGAACCCAGAAATGAAACGGCACCGCGGCGACTTTGAAAGCCAATCCGACGAACAGCAGGAAGACACCGGCCGAAAGAAAGATCGACCACTCGCTCTTCGGGTGAGCCAGCACGGCGGCTACGCGGCCGAGATGCGTCGAGCCGCTCGCGCCGTAAATGAGGGCGATGCCGTAGAGAAGAAAGCCGGTGGCGAATGCGCCGATGAGAAAATATTTCATCGCCGCCTCGGCAGCCTGGCTCCGCTCGCGCCACATACCGGTCAGAACGTAGACGGCGATCGACATCGTCTCCAGGCCGAGAAAGAAAAGAATGAGATCGTTGGCGGCGGCCATGAGAATCATTCCGAAGGTGGCGAGCAAAACGAGGGCGTAGAATTCTCCCTCGTGAATACCGGCTTCTCTCACGTACTCGACCGAGAAAAGTATCGTCAGCGCCGCGGCGCCCAAAAAGAATACCGAAAAGAAAAGCGCGAAAGGATCGAGCAGGATGCTGTTTTGAAAGGCGCCTTCGTGACCGCCCCGCAGGAAAAAGGCCATCACGCCCGCAAGGGCTAATCCGATAAGACTGATCCAGACGAGAATTCCCTTCTCGTTTTTGGGCACGAAAAGGTCCAGCACCAGCACGGTGAGCGCCGTCAAAAGCACTTCGGCGGCGGGGAGAAGGGGCGTGAGATTAGTTTCCACGGACCGTTTTCTCCTCTGGGATCGTCTCGCCGCGGACGAGCGGCAGAGCCAGCCGTTGGCTCTCGACTCGCTGAATAACCAGCCGGGCCGAATTTTTCATCCGGCTCAAAAAGGGCTGGGGATAGACGCCCATGAAAAAGATCAACGCCAAGATCGGCGCCAGGATACAGATCTCTCTCAAATTCAGGTCTTGGAGCCGCTGGTTTTCCGGCCGGGCGAGAGGGCCGAACACCACGCGGCGAAACATCCATAGCATGGTGATCGCTCCCAGAACGACGCCGGTCGCGGCGAACGACGCCGCCATCGGGGACGCGTCGAAGGCGCCCAGCAGGATCAAAAATTCGCCGACGAAGCCGTTGAGCCCCGGCAACCCGATGGAAGAAAACGTGACGACGAGAAAAAATGCCGAGAAGACCGGAATCTGTTTCCACAAGCCGCCGAAGTCGTCGATCATGCGCGTGTGCCGCCGTTCGTAGATCATGCCGACAAGGAGAAACAACGCCCCTGTGGAGAGACCGTGGTTGAGCATCTGATACACCGCGCCTTCAACTCCCGGCAGATTGAACGCGAACAGCCCCACCATGACAAAGCCCAAATGGCTTACGGAAGAATAGGCGACGAGTTTTTTAAGATCGTCCTGCATCATCGCCACCATGGCGCCGTAAATAATGCCGACGACCGCGAGGGCGGTGACGACGGGCGCCGCCGCCAGCGCGGCTTGGGGAAACAGCGGAATCGCGAAGCGCAAAAATCCGTAAGTCCCCATTTTGAGGAGAACGCCGGCCAGAATCACCGAGCCGGCGGTCGGCGCCTCAACGTGGGCGTCGGGAAGCCACGTGTGGAGAGGAAAGAGCGGAACTTTGATGGCGAAGGAAAGCGCGAAGGCGAGGAACAACCACATCTGCTCGTCGTAAGGTAGATGGAGATTGGCGATGCGCAGAAGGTCGAAGGTCAAGACCTGCGTCACCTGAAAATTCCGCGTCGCCAGAAAAATGATACCGACGAGCATCAGCAGGCTGCCGGCCATCGTGTAAATTACAAACTTGACCGCGGCGTAGACGCGGCGCGGTCCACCCCACACGCCGATCAGAAAATACATCGGCACGAGCATCACTTCCCAAAAGACGTAAAAGAGAAACAAATCGATAGCGACGAGTGCGCCGAGCATGCCGGTCTCCAGGACCAGCATGAAGAAAAGATACTCTTTGACTTTGTCGTGGATCGTCCAGGACGCCAGGATCGCAATCGGCGTTAGAAAGGCAGCGAGCAAAACAAGAAAAAGGCTGAGCCCGTCGATGCCGACGGCGTACTCGATCCCGTAGGCGGGAATCCAGCGCAGCCGCTCGACGAGTTGCATTTCAGCCACGCCGAGATCGAAGCGGTAAAGAATCCACAGAGACTGGCAAAACGTGAGCAGGCTCGCGCCCAGCGCTGCTTTGAAGAGCGCGGGCGATTGCCGCCGTGGAATAAAAAGCAGTCCCAACGCCCCGAGCGTGGGAAGAAATACAAGTAGGGTCAGATCCTTCACGCCCTCACCACCTCAAAAAATACGCAAAGATCAAAAGCGTCCCGGCCAAAAAAGCGAACAGGTAGTGCTGCACGTTGCCGCTCTGAAGCCGGCGCCAGGAGAGGCTCGTCGCGCGGACGCTCGCGGCGACGCCGTTGACGATGCCGTCGATGAATCCCGGATCGAAGCGCCGCGCGAGCCAGACGGAGGACGCGGTAAAAGGCCGCACGAAGAGCCGATCGTAAAATTCATCGACGTAATACTTATTAGCGAGC
>JBGQBP010000194.1:0-7421 GCA_041494945.1 Binatia bacterium
CGCTCGGCCGTGATGACGTTGATCGCCGCCTGCGAGCCTACGAATTGCGAGAGCGGCGTGACCATGATCGGATAGCCGAACTCGGCGCGCACGCGCGCGGCATCTTCGAGCGTCGCGTCGATCTTGTCTTCCATGCCGACGATCTTTAGTTGGTGCCTCAGGTTCGAGATCATGCCGCCGGGAACTTGATGGAGATATTGCGAGTGGTCGTAGTCGAGCGGTTTCCCGATCGGCAGTCCGTCCCTTTTGGCAATGAAAGTGAAGTGCTCGCTGACGGGCCGAACGGCGGCCTCGTCCACGACGGGCATGTAGCCGAGAGCGCGCGCGTTTCGCGCGACGTTCAAGACCGACGGCTGCGCCGAGCCGTTCGCCAAAGGCGGAATCGCCGTGTGCAACGTTTTCACGCCAAGCTTGATCGCTTCCAAATAACAAAGCGGCGCCAGGCTGTTGTTGCAGTGCGCGTGAAACTCCAGCTGCACATCGCCGATATTCTTCTGCACGATGGGAATCAGCGTGCGCGCGCGCTCCGGCGTGAGCAGACCGCCGACGTCTTTGAAGCAAATGCGGTACGGGCGGATCGCCGCCGCCTCGCGCGCCTTCTGCGCGTAGTATTCGTCGGTATGGCGCGGCGAAACCGAGTAGATGAGATTAGCGACGCACTCCATTCCGACTTCTCTGAGCCCATCTAATTCTTCTTTGAAGCTCGTGTAGTCGTTCCAACAGTTGGAGGTCCGCGTCAGCATCAAACCATAAGAAACGATCCGTTCGATCATGAGCCGCAGGATGCAGCTCGGAATTTTTTCGAACCCGCCGTGGAGCCCGCCGTGATAACGGAGACGCGTGCGAGTGAAGCGCTTCGCGCCGAGGCGGAGCCAGTCCCAGGCGTTTTCTTTATGCTCGCGGGCGTACTTCTTGAACATCATGGAGAGAAAGAACTCCATCGACTCGAAGCCGCAGCGGTCCATCTGCTCGGCGATCGCGAGCATCGCCTCGGTTCTCATGCCCAGCGCCCAGAGGCTCTGTTGCCCGTCGCGCAGCGTCGTATCGACAAAACGAATCTCGTTCATCTGATCTTTACCAAGTTCGAAAATATTGCCTCGTCTTTTAAAGATAAGCGAGAAGTCACCGCTAACGCAAGTCTGTCATTCCTGTGAAAACGGGAATCCAGTCTCTTTTAACCTGGACTCCCGCTTTCGCGGGAGTGACATACTTATTCAGATCGCCTTCCTCCTGAGATACGCGCTCAAATAATCGACGATGGTCACGAGAACATAAATGAAGATGAGGTAAGTGAGGAGCTGATTTTCTAAAAACAGGCTGATCGCGATGTGAATTCTCTGTCCCAGGCCGCCGGCGCCGACAAAGCCCAGCACCGCGGCGACGCGGATGTTCACCTCCCAGCGATAGAGCGTGTAGGAAATGAACTGAGGGAGCACCTGCGGCATGATGCCGTAGAACAAAATCTGCATGCGATTGGCGCCGGTGGACTGAAGCGATTCGATCGGCTGGTGATCGACATCCTCCAACACCTCTCCGAAAAGTTTTCCCAGCACTCCTCCCGTGTGGACTCCGAGCGCAAGCATCCCGGGAAAAGGGCCGAGGCCGACGATAAAAACAAAGATCAAGGCCCAGACCATCTCCGGAATCGTGCGCAAAATATTCAACAGCGACTTGGCCGAGACGTAAGGGACGAGCCGAAGCACGCGCTTCCACCACTCGCCGGGCTCCATTTCGTAGAGCAGCCCCGAATACATCAAATTGCGCGAAGCGAAGAAGACGACGGAAAAGCCGATCGCCGCGGCCATGAGAGTCCCGAGAAACGAGATGGCGAAAGTTTCGATCGTGCCGCGAAACGCTTGCTGCAGAATGGCGGGAGAAAAATCGGGGGGAAACAATCTCTTGATATAAGCGAGGATCTGCCCGCCGCCCTCCCGGCTAAAGAGCTCGCTCAGGCGAATATCCGCGCCGTGATAGCTCCAAATAAAAAGCGCCAGCAGCCCGGCGGCGACCAAGTAGTTGCCGAGAGTCGGCCTCCCTCTCCGCTCGTGCCCCGGCCAGGGCATGACGAGACTCTTCCGCTCGGTCGGGCTGCCGCTCATGGTTCGATCTTCCTCACCATGACCCTGAGTCCAGTCGAACGGGTCATAAGATCGCCCGCACTTTCGCGCTTAAGTAATCGACTCCGGCCACCATCAAAAAAAGAATGATGAGAATGGTCAGAATCTCGTTGAAGTTGAACATCCGCATGGAGATCTCGATCTGTTGCCCGAGACCGCCGGCGCCGACCAGACCCAGGATCGCCGAGGCCCGCACCGCGCATTCCCAGCGGTAAAGCGTGTACGATACGAAATTTGGCAACACCTGCGGCAGCCAGCCGTAAAAGAAGATCTGCAGCTTGTTCGCGCCGGTCGTTTGAAGCGCCTCGAGCGGCCGGAGATTCACCGCTTCGAAGATTTCCGAATAGACTTTCCCGAGCATCCCGCCGTACGCGACGCCGATCGCCAGCACGCCCGGGAACGGCCCCAACCCGACCGCGCGCACGAACATGAAGGCCCAGACAAATTCAGGGATCGAGCGAAAAAAGCTCAACGCGCCCCGGGCGCAATAATAGATCGAAAGGCGCAGCGCGAAACGCGTGGGCGCACCCGCCGTATCGGCTTCGTTCAAGATTCCGCCCACACTGAAATTTCGCGTCGCCAGAATTCCGATCGGAAAGCCGATGGCGATCGCAATCAGCGTCCCCATCACGGAGATCTGTATCGTCTCCAACGTGGGAACGATCATCAGCGAAAGAAATTGCGCCGAGTGTTCCGGAGGAAACATTCCGGTGACAAACTTGATTACATTGTCCCTGCCCTGGCGCTCGAACAGCAGGAAGAGGTCCACGCCGACCCGGCGCCAGCTATCCACCAACGCCAGGAGGAAGAGCAGGCCGAATAAATAGGGAAAGGCCGATTTTTGCGAGCTACTGAAGTATGGGTGGACTGGACTCTTCATCCGTGATCCCGTCTCGATCGGTGTCGGGGAGGCGGCCCGAATAGAGATCTTCCAGAAGATCGTCGGTAACTTTGTCGGGCGTGAGATCGAAAAGCGCGGTTCCGTTTCTCATGCCTATGATCCGGGGAAAAAACTCAAGGGCCAGATCGACGCTGTGGAGATTGACCAGCAGCGTCTTTCCCATAGTCTCGCTGATCTCGACCAGCAGCTTAACGATCGACGAAGCGAGGGACGGGTCCACCGAGGAGACGGGCTCGTCGGCAAGAATGACTTCCGGGTTCTGCAGGAGGACGCGCGCGATCGCCACTCTCTGTTGCTGGCCTCCCGAAAGTTCGTCCGTGCGGCTGAAAATCTTTTCCTCGATTCCCACTTGCTTCAAAGCCTGGTAAGCCACCTCGACGTCTGCGGGACGGACAAGCGACCATAGAGACCTCGCAGTAGACCATTGTCCCAACCGGCCGCAAAGGACGTTGTGGATGACTTTGAGGCGCGGCACCAGATTGTGCTGCTGGTATACGGTGCCGATTCGGCGCCGCGCCTCGCGCAATTTTGTTCCGTGCAGATTCACGACCTCGCCGCCGTCGATCCACAGCCCGCCGGAAGTGGGCCGAAGCGTGAGGTTCAGCAGGCGAAACAGCGTAGTCTTGCCGGCGCCGCTCGGCCCGATCAGCGCGACCTTCTCCCCTTTTCGCACCGCGAGGTCGAAGCCTCCGAGCGCGATCTGCCGGCGCCCGAAGATTTTCACGACCTTGTCGAGACGATACTGCTCCATGATGCTCGGCCGGCGGTTTATTTTTGGTTGATCAGCCCGGTGGTGATGGCGGCATCCTCGAGACTCTTCCATTGCTCGTCCTTGGCCGGAATGTAACCTTTGGTCCGATGCAGATCGAGCAGCTTCTTGTCCGCGGGATTATTATAGTCCAGCTTGAGAAACGCCTTGGAAATCTTCTCGACGGTCGCGTTGTCCAACCCCGCGCGCACGGTCCAGACGTAGTCCACGTAAGGCGGCGTGGTATAAAAAACCACGACCTTGTCGGTGTCCACTTTCTTATTGGCGACGAGCTTGTCCCAGACAAGAAAGTTGAGCGCGCCCGCGTCCACCCGCCCGGCCTCGACCCAGGCCGCCGTCGCGTCATGCGCGCCGCTGAAGCTGAACTTGGAAAAGTCTTTCTCCGGATTGATCCCCGCTTTCATCAGGTAGTAGCGCGGCATCAAATGGCCCGAGGTCGAGCTCACGCTGCCGAAGGAGAACGTCTTGCCTTTGAGATCCTTCAGATCTTTGACCCCGGTGTCTTTGCGGGTGATGAACTGGCTTTTGAACTCGGTGTCTTCCTTGCGCATGATGATGCGCTTGGCGCCCTTGGCCATCCGCGCCGCCTGCACCGACGTAAGTCCGCCGTACCAGACCATGTCGAGCTTGTTGCCGGCGAGTCCTTCCACCGTCGCCGCGTAGTCGACGACCGGAGTGAACTTCACCGGAATGCCGATCTCCTTCGAGAGGTAATCGGCGAACGGCTTGTAGATGCGCAAAAGCTCCTGCGGATTCTCGTCCGGAATCGCCGAGATGCGCAGCTCCTTCGGCGCCTGCTGCGCGACCGTTGTCCCCAACGGCGCGAGCATCAGCACAAATAACAACATAATCCATTTCTTCATATTTGTTTCCTTGTAATAGGGTTGAGAACACGACGTTTACATAGAATTCAGTCCACAAGTCAAACGGAACCGTCGCGCCGAGGGCATGAGAAATCGACGCGCGGGGGATGTTGCCGGCTCTATCGAAGCCAAAACTTCGAATGAGGAGCGGTCCGCGACGGCGCGGCAAAAAGAATTGGGGAGATCGAAGTCCGGGGCTTTCTTCCCCTCCGGATTCGTTTCATCCTCCCTTCCGTCATCCCCATGACTAGAAATAACGGCTATATGCCAAATTTCAAGATCGTTCAACGAGGCCGGCGCCTGATTGTCAATATGGATTGCGAGCGCTATATTTCCCTTGATGGCTAAGCCGACATCATTACTGGAAATACACCGTCGAAACGGCGCCGAACTCATCGAAGAAGGCGGCTGGATGTTACCCGCCCGTTTTGGCGCGCCGCTCGAGGAGTACGAGGCCGTCCGTTCGGCGGTGGGACTTTTCGACCTGTGCAACTATGCGGTATTGCAACTCACGGGTACGGACCGCGTTCCGTGGCTTCAGGGGATGGTCAGCAACGACGTTAAGAAGCTAACCCCGGGAAGCGGGGTCTACGCAGCGGTGCTGGACGTGAACGGCAAAGTTCTCGCGGATCTGAGGGTCCTTTGCACGGAAGAGTCCTTCATCCTCTTACTCTGGGAACCGTTGAAGGAAAAGGTGATTGCTCACTTGAACCGATATCTCGTCGCAGACGATGTCGAGATCGGTGACGAGACCGCGCGGTATGGAATGGTTTCTCTTCAAGGGCCGCATGCCTTGCTTTTGTTGAGCGCGATTGCGCCCCACCAGGACCCCCCTGTGCACATGCACAGCCACCAGTTTCTCCGCGTCGGAGGACGAGACATTCGTGCGATCCGCGCGACCCACACCGGCGAAGAAGGATTCGATCTTTTAATGGAGATGGGAAATCTCGCGCCGGTTGTCAAAGAATTAGAGCGAGCGGGCGCAGCCCTCTCGCTCCGCTGGACCGGTTTGCAGGCGCAAGAAATTCTCAGGATCGAGGCGGGTATCCCGCGCTACGGCGTCGACATGGACGAAGAAAATCTGCTGCTCGAAACCGGCCTCGATCAGGCAGTGAGTTTTCAAAAAGGCTGTTACATCGGACAGGAAGTCATCGAGCGGGTCCGCTCGCGCGGCCACGTCAACCGGAAGTTGGCCGGCATCGTGCTCGGCGGAAAAAGCCCGGCGCATCGCGGCGACAAGATCACTTCCGACGGAAAAGAAATCGGCAAAATCACCAGCTCGGTTTTTTCACCCCGGCTGCACCACGCCGTCGCCATGGGATACGTGCAACGCGGCTACTTGCAGCCCGGTATGAGCGTTACGGTTGAAGCAGACGGCGGGCAGAGCGCCGCCACGATCTCGACGCTGCCGTTCGTTTATGAGACTTCCCCTTGAAAACTCACCGAAAGTTGAGATAGAAATACCGCACTTCACCTGAGTTAGGAGATCTGAGAAATGGCATCGTTCGTTAAAGTGTGTAAAACAACCGATATCCCGGCGGGAACCGGGAAGACCGTCGATGTCAACGGCACTGCAATTGCGCTCTTCAACGTGGACGGAACGTTTTATGCGATCAACGATACCTGCATCCATCGCGGCGGGCCGCTCGGCGAAGGCGAGCTACAGGGCAAAATCGCGATTTGCCCCTGGCACGGCTGGAGGTGGGACGTGACAAACGGCGTCAATCAACTGAACCCGGCGGTGTCCGTGAAGACCTACGAAGTAAAAGTCGAAGGCGAGGACGTCTCGGTCGCCGGCTGATACATTTTAGATGTTTGATTGAAATCTAAAATCCAAAATTTAAAATCGAAAATTTCTAGCTTCGATTGATTTTATCCAGCTCCGCCAGCAGCTCTTTGTTCTCGGGAATTCCCTTCTCGTACTCCTTGCGATAGCGGATCACGCCATGTTTGTCGATGATGACGACGGCGCGCTTGGGATAACCTTCCGGCCTCAAGCAATTGTAAAGCGCGCACACCGCCCCGTGAGGATAAAAATCCGACAGCATCGGAAAATTTATTCCGCCCATCTTCTCGGCGAACGCCTTATGTGAAAACGGAGAATCCACGCTTACGCTCAGGACCTGAGCGTCTCTGGCCTCGAACTCCTTGCGGTCGGCTTCGAGGTTGGTCAGCTCCTGCTGTCAGCCGCCGGTAAAATCCAGCGGGTAGAACGCCAGCACGACGTTCTTCTTGCCGAGATAATCCTTCAACCCGACTTTTTGCTCCCGCGACACGGGAAGAGTGAAATCGGGCGCCTTCTGCCCCACGTCCGGCGTTGCCATAAGAGTCCTCCTTCTCTCTCCCCTACTCCATTTTTTTGTTTAGGTAAAGCCGAATGTAATCTTTCAACGCCTCGCGCGTGCTGTGAAAGCCGAGGTCGTCCCAGGGAATATCCCGCGCGTCGAAGACGGAGGCTTCGGTGGATTCGTCGCCGGCATCGAGCTTGCCGCCTATCACTTCGGCCGCGTAGACCACGATCACGTTGGCAGAGCCGGCATACGAGTATACTCCGACAATCGAATCCAAACGGACGTCTAGGCAGGACTCTTCCTTCGTTTCGCGAATCGCGGCGTCGGTTACGCTTTCCCCCCGATCCACATAACCGCCGGGAAATACCCACTTCCCGAGAGACGGCTCGACTCCTCGACGCAACAGGACGACCCGCCCGTCGATGGTGAATAGCGTTCCCGCGACCACCTTAGGATCGAGATAAAAAATGAACGAACAGA
>JBGQBP010000195.1:0-7383 GCA_041494945.1 Binatia bacterium
ACTTAGTCAACAACGTCCCCTAAACCTCTTTGATTTTGCCACCGATTGCGTGGATATTAGTTGTTGAAGCTTGCGTCTGCTTTGTAAAGATCCGACATCGATTCCAGCCCAGTTGTGGATTATCGTGGCAGATCAAAGGAATTATTAGCAAGAGGCATCAAAATGGACGACTCTAATATAAAGAAGATCGAATCGTTGAAAGGAAAAGAATTGTTCTTGTTCGATTCGAGCGCATTTCAAATCTTTGAAGAATGGGGATTGGCTTTACATTTCGATCTCCTGGGCAAGATCCAAGAGTCTCCTCGTCATCATTTCTTTATTACGAATGAAGTTTTTGTTGAGCTTCATCAAAAGCGGCAGCCCGAACATATGGCAAGATTTTTTAAATACATTTTGAATTCCGAGGCATCCATGTCCCACGAAACAAAGTTTAATCGGTTTCCTGTCGAGATTGATGGAGAATTAGTTGCAGTACAAACGAATGCAATCTCTGCCGAAGATTTTAACCAGGTGTGGCTATGCGTCAATCATCCGGAATTATCGCTCATATCGAATGATAGGAAGCTACTTAAGACAACCGCCGTTGTCTTAAAGGGGCGAGTACTCGGGCCATCGACTTTTATAAGAAAATTCATTGAGATGTACCCAGAAGATTCTGAGCTAAAAAGGCTTCACCCCGTTCTGCAACGCGTCAAAGAGAAAAAAGTTCTTTAAAAGTCAGAAGTCTACGAAAGGAGAAGCCGATTCGCAATTGCCGCGCCGATCCTGAAGAAGAGGCAACCACGTGACGGATCAAAACCCAGAAACCGCTTCAAATAATTCCGCCGAACAGGCACGCGATGCGGTGGACGCCGTTTACCGCTCCGAATCGCGGCGCATCTTTGCGACTCTGGTTCGCCTGCTCGGCGACTTCGATGTCGCCGAGGAGGCGCTGCACGACGCCTTTCGGGCGGCGTTGGAGCAATGGCCGCGCGATGGTGTGCCCGCTAATCCGCGCGCCTGGCTCGTATCGACCGGGCGCTTCAAGGCTATCGACGCAATGCGCCGGGGTCGTCGATTCGAACCGTTGCCGGACGATATCGAGAAGCGGCTCGCCGCGGAGGCTTCCGAACCTGGAGAGATTGAAAGCGTCGAGGACGACCGGCTGCGCCTCATTTTTACTTGCTGCCATCCGGCCTTGGCGCCGGACGCCCAGGTGGCGATGACCTTGCGCGAAGTCTGCGGCCTCACAACCGAGGAGGTCGCTCGCGCTTTTCTTGCGTCGCCGCCCGCAGTGGCGCAGCGCATCGTGCGCGCCAAGGCAAAGATCCGCAACGCGCGCATACCGTATGAAGTCCCATCGGAGACCGATCTGCCGGACCGGCTGGGTGCCGTGCTTCGTGTCGTCTATCTTGTCTTCAACGAGGGATACTCCGCCTCATCGGGCGCCTCGCTCACGCGGCATGATCTTTCGGGTGAAGCGATCCGCCTCGGCCGGCTTCTTATGGAGTTGCTGCCGGAGCCGGAAGCGGTCGGCCTCCTCGCGCTGATGCTGCTGCAAGAATCGCGGCGCGCGGCGCGCACGACGCCGTCGGGAGACCTCGTGCTATTGGCAGACCAGATCCGTTCACTCTGGAACCGCGATTACATTCGAGAGGGATTAGAGCTGGTGGAACGGGCGCTGGCGGCACGCCGGGTCGGCCCATACATCATCCAAGCGGCGATTGCGGCGGTGCATGCCGGGGCGCCCAGCGCCGCCGCGACGGACTGGACGCAGATCGTCGGGTTGTACGATGTGCTGCTGCGGGCGGAGCCGTCGCCCGTGGTCGAGTTGAACCGTGCCGTGGCCATGGCCATGCGCGACGGTCCTGCGAAGGGTCTCAGCATCATCGACGCTATCCTGGCGCGGGGCGATCTGGAAAATTATCACTTGGCGCATGCGGCCCGGGCGGACCTCTGCCGGCGGCTGGGGCGAACGGCGGAAGCCCGAACCTCCTACGAGCGGGCGCTCAGCCTCGCGCAGCAGGAGCCCGAGCGGCGGTTTCTGGAGCGGCGGCTGAGGGAATTGAGCTGAGACGAAATCGCGTTGTCGATTTCGGCCTTGCCGAACGACTATCTAATGTCCAAGGAGCTTTCCCATGAAATTTATGTTGCTGGTGCACCACGATGAAGCGGCCTTCGATAAACTGGGCGAAACAACGAAGCGCGAGATGCTCACGGAATCCGTCGATCTCACACACCGGCTCCATGCCAACGGGCAATATCTGAGCGCTTCGCCGCTCCAACCAACAGCTACGGCAACTATCGTTCGGGTTCGCGACGGCAAACATTTCGTGACCGACGGCCCGTTCATCGAGACTCGCGAACAGATCGCAGACTATTTCCTCATAGAAGCCAAAGACCTCGACGAAGCGATAGCCATCGCCACTCGGGTTCCCGGGGCGCGCTTTGGTACCGTCGAAGTCCGCCCGGTGAAAGAGGTCGCGGGCCTTCCAGGGGAGTAGTTACTGCGGCGAATGGAAACCTTGCGCGGTGTGGCTGATGTCGATTTTGCCCTTCGCCAAACGACTATCTAATGAAAGAGCCAGAGATCGGCTAACGTCACCCCCGAATGTTTTAATCGGGGGTCCAGCGCAAAGTTCCCTGGATTCCCGCTAAAAGCATGCGGGAATGACGGACTCTGCACCGAGTAAGTTTCGGATATATAAAGAAGGCGCGACGATGCGATTCATGATTTTAGTTAAGGCCAGCAAGGACTCTGAGGCGGGCAAGATGCCCAGCGAGAAGCTCCTTACCGAGATGGGCAAGTTCAACGAAGAGCTGGCGAAAGCCGGCGTGCTGCTCGCGGGGGAGGGGCTTCATCCGAGCTCCAAAGGCGCGCGCGTCAGGTTCTCCGGCGGCAAACGGACCGTGATCGACGGGCCTTTCGCGGAGACGAAGGAGCTGATCGCCGGCTTCTGGATCTGGCAGGTGAAGTCGAGGGAAGAGGCGATCGAATGGGTCAAGCGCTGCCCCAATCCGCACAACGAGGATGGCGAGATTTAAATTCGCCAGGTGTTCGAGGCGGAGGACTTCGGCGCCGAGTTCATGCCCGAGCTGAGAGAGCAAAAGGGGCGCGTGCGCGCAGATATAGCCGCGAAAAAAAAGTAGTCGAATCCGGAGTCGCATCGGCGTTCGAAAACGTTCTTAAACCAAGAAGAGAGGAGAAATTAAGATGAGCAAAACCCAGGTAAAACCGATTCCCGATGGAATGCATACGGTGACGCCACACTTGATCTGCGCCGGCGCGGCGGACGCCATTGAATTTTACAAAAAAGCGTTCAATGCCGTGGAAATTGGACGGATGGTGGGCCCACAAGGCAAACTTCTCCATGGCCTCATCCGGATCGGTGATTCAAAGGTCATGCTGGTCGACGAATTCCCCGATTGGGGTTCATTCGGACCGAAGTCACTAAAAGGTTCACCGGTCACAATGCACCTCTATGTCGAAGACGTCGACGCGTTCGTCGCGCACGCTGCCGCTGCGGGGGCGAAGATAACGATGCCGCTCCAGGACATGTTCTGGGGCGATCGTTACTGCAAACTCGAAGACCCGTTTGGCCACCACTGGTCGGTCGCCACACACACTCGCGATGTCAGCCCGGATGAGATGCAACAGACGGCGCAAAAAGCATGTGGCTAGCCGCCGCAGCGCAATTTCAAAACCGCAAAGGTTCGGGGCGGGCCTTGCCAACGTGACGGCCATCGTTGAAAAGTAGTAAATCGTGGGCGCAGTTAAGTCACAGGCATGCACGAACTAAGCACCTGCGGCCGAAGTGTCGATCCGGGCGTTCTCATTCGACTAAGGGATGGAGGCTTTGATATGAAATACATGTTGCTGATTTATCATGACGAGCAAGCAGCGTTGAGTGAGACCGAACGGCAGCAGTGTTACGAGGAATCGATGCAGCTCGCGCAACAAATTCATTCGGCCGGGCAGTATCTGGCCGCCAACCCATTGCACCCAACAGCCATGGCGACCAGCGTCCGTGTGCGCGACGGCAAGCGGTTCGTGACCGACGGTCCGTTCGCCGAGACGCGCGAACAACTGGGCGGCTACTTCCTCATCGATGCCAAGAATCTCGACGAGGCGATCGGCATCGCTGCTCGGGTTCCAGGAGCGCGGATCGGAACCGTCGAGGTCCGGCCGGTGAGGGAAATAGCGGGCTTGCCCACTGAGTAACATGCGCCGGGGTGGAACCCCGGCCGGGAAACAACTTCGTGCTAAAAGGCTAAATTCAGGAAGGAGTAAAGTATGAGTGGAGTACGAGTACTGGTCGGCACACGCAAGGGCGCGTTCATCTTGACGTCGGACGCAAAGCGCGATCGGTGGGACGTGAGCGGCCCCCATTTCGCGGGCTGGGAGATCTATCATATGAAGGGATCGCCCGCTGATCCGAATCGCTTGTATGCGTCGCAGTCGAGCAGTTGGTTCGGGCAGATCATTCAACGCTCGGATGACGGCGGCAAAACCTGGCACCAACCCGGAACACCCCCCGGCGAACCGACCACCACCCCGCAGGGCATGCCCAAGGGCGAGAGCAACAAATTTGTTTACGACACGTCTCCTGAAACCGGTAAACCTCTCACCACCCATCAATGGTACGACGGCACCCCGCACCCATGGGAGTTCAAGCGCGTCTGGCATCTCGAACCGTCGCTGACCGATCCGGATACAGTTTACGCCGGAGTGGAAGACGCCGCCTTGTTCCGCTCCACCGACGGCGGAAAGACGTGGCACGAGCTCGCCGGGCTGCGCGGCCACGGAACCGGGTCCAAATGGCAACCCGGAGCCGGCGGGATGTGCCTGCACACGATCATTCTCGACCCGAGCAATCCGAACCGGATCTTCATCGCCATTTCCGCCGCGGGCGCGTTTCGGACGGACGACGGCGGGAAGACGTGGAAGCCGATCAACCGCGGCCTGCATTCGCAGTACATCCCCGATCCGACGGCCGAGGTCGGCCACTGCGTTCACCGCATCGCGATGCACCGCTCGCGTCCGGGCGTGCTGTTCATGCAGAAGCACTGGGACGTCATGCGCAGCGACGACGCCGGCGAATCGTGGCGCGAAGTCAGCGGCAACCTGCCGACCGACTTCGGGTTCGCGATCGACGTTCACGCGCATGAGCCGGAGACCATCTACGTCGTGCCGATCAAGAGCGACGCGGAGCATTACCCGCCCGACGGCAAGCTACGCGTCTTCCGCAGCCGCACCGGTGGCAACGAGTGGGAGGCGCTCACCAAAGGCCTGCCGCAGAGCGATTGCTACGTCAACGTGCTGCGCGACGCGATGGCCGTCGACTCGCTCGATAAGTGCGGTGTATACTTCGGCACGACCGGCGGGCAGGTGTACGTGTCATCCGACGCCGGGGACAGTTGGGTGCCCATCGTCCGAGATCTTCCGGCCGTCGTGTCCGTCGAGGTGCAAACCTTGCCATGATCCGAGTCACGCTCCCGGCGCATCTCAGGAAGCTCGCGCACGTCGACGGCGAGGTGAAGCTCGACGTCGAGGGTCCGGTCACGCAGTGCTCGGTGCTCGATTCGCTCGAGGCGCGCTATCCGATGCTGCAAGGAACGATCCGCGATCACGCCACGCAAAAACGCCGCGCGTTCGTCAGGTTCTTCGCCTGCGGTGAGGATCTATCGCACGAACCGCCGGACGCGCCGCTGCCCGACGCGGTCGCGACGGGCGCCGAGCCTTTTATGATAGTGGGAGCCATCGCCGGCGGCTAGAGTCGCCACGGAGGAGACCGATCATGAATATTGCACTGTGGATCGTTCAAGCGCTGCTCGCGCTCCTCTTTCTATGGGCGGGCGGAATCAAGCTGGTCCTGCCGATCGAGGAGATGATGAAGCAGATGCCGATACTGCTGCCGGGCTGGTTCCTGCGCTTCATCGGTGTCGCCGAGGTGCTCGGCGCGATCGGCCTGATCCTTCCCGGGCTTCTGCACATTCGGCCGGGCCTGACACCTCTGGCCGCTGCCGGGCTGGTGATCATCATGATCGGTGCGACGGTGCTGACGCTGATGACCGGCGATATCACGATGGCGTTGATCCCGCTGGTGGTGGGGCTCCTCTCGGCATTCGTCGCCTACGCCCGTTGGCGGCTGGCGCCGTAGCGCGGGTCGTCTCACCCGTCAGTGCGCCCGACTTAGCCCTATTTACATCAGGGCTGCTGCGCTGGAGAGAAAAGGCTTCGGTTTTTCGGAGAATCGATTGGGTCTAAATTCTAGAAGTTTTTAGAGGGAAAAAATGGTCGGGGCGACTGGATTTGAACCAGCGACTTCACGGTCCCGAACCGTGCGCTCTACCAAGCTGAGCCACGCCCCGACGAGATAAGAACTAGCACACCGAAACGAAAAACTACAGCGCTCAGCGCGGGTTTGTCGCCTGCCGCATTTTGCGAATAGTCTCCGCGTAATCCGGTGTCTTGAAGATCCCCGAGCCGGATACGATCACCTCGGCGCCGGCTCGAAACACCCGGTCGATATTGTCGGCCTTGATCCCGCCATCGGCTTCGATAAGGATTGAAAGCTTTCTCGCGGTTATCATCTGTCTGGCTTGCTGGATCTTCGGCAGAACGTCCTCGATAAAAGCCTGACCCGCAAAGCCGGGGAATACGGTCATCATCAGCAGCATGTCGATGTGGCCAAAATAAGGTTCGACTTTCTCGAGCGGGACATCAGGGTTGACGGCGATCGAAGCCTTGGCGCCCAGCTCGCGTATTCTTTCCAAACTTTTCACCGGATCTTTGCACGTGTCGGGATGGACTGAAATCCAGTCGGCGCCGGCCTTGATGAACTCGGGCGCATATTTATCCGGGTCCATAATCATCAGGTGAACATCGAGCGGCATGCGCGTCACTTTGCGTACGGACTCGACGACCACCGGGCCGATGGTGATATTGGGAACGTAGTGGCCGTCCATGATGTCCACGTGTAGCCAATCGGCTCCCGCTTTCTCGACCGCCTGGATCTCGTCGCGGAGCCGGCTGAAGTCGGCCGACAATATCGAAGGGGCGATTTTCATAAACTATGCTTTCTTTCTCATTCGCGCGGCGAAAAATCCATCCGTGCCGTCTCTATGCGGCAACGCCAAGAAGCATTTCCCACGCACCATATATTTTGCACTCTCAGGAAGAAAATCGGCGGCGGCTTCTAAAACAAACTCCTCGTGGCGCTTGAGGAAATCCTCCACGACTTCCTCGTTTTCCTCGTGCGTGAGAGTACAGGTCGAGTAGACAAGAGTTCCGCCGGGTTTCAAATAGGAGGAAAGCCGGTCAAGAATTTTTTTCTGCAAGCCGCTCAGGCGTTCGATGTCCTTTTCCTCCCGATGCCACTTCGCCTCCGGATGAGAGCGCAG
>JBGQBP010000196.1:0-7332 GCA_041494945.1 Binatia bacterium
TACAATGGAGGTCACGCCGTGCTGCGGCTCGGAAGTGGCGTAGGGGTCCCAGAAGATCTGCGCGTCCATGTGGGTGTGGTGGTCGATGAAGCCGGGCGCGACGGCCAGACCGCCGGCGTCGATCGTGCGCTCGGCGCCGTTACGAATTCTTCCGATCTCCACGACGCGCCCATTTTGGACCGCGATGTCTCCGAGGTAAGACGGCATGCCGCTGCCGTCGTAGATTCGGCCGCCCTGGACCAAAAGATCGTGACCCATAATTCTGCTCCTTTGCCGCTAGCGCGTCTCCGACTTAATTTCCTCTATCAGCGACAGGTCGAAATATTTGTAAGGCGGGATCGAAAGAAAGGCGGGATCTTCGTAGCTCATTGTCTTCAAGACGTTGACGATCGATTCCTCGGTCGGAAAGAGGTCGGGGCGGGCTTCGGACTTGAAGGCCTGGTAAGAATATTCGAGACTCTCGGCGTCACTGATCCTTAAGACTTTCGACATCACCGCGATGGTTCCCGGCTTGTCGGCGATCATCGCCCGCACCGATTCGGTGAGACCGCGGAGATAAGATTTCACCAGCTCCCGGTTTTTTGCCAGCAGAGACTTGCGCGTCAGATTAATTCCCCACATATATTCGAGCGGAATCGTGACTACCGTGAGCCCGAGCTTCTCGGCGGCCCGGCCTTGCAGCGTGGAGATCATCGTCGCGTCGATATTTCCTGAGACGACCGCCGCGAGCCGGATGCCCGAGCCTCCCGACATCGGCACGATCTGGGCGTCTTTTCTTGCGTCCAATCCGACCTGCGCGAGCGTAAAGCGTATGAACGCCTCCGCCCGGCCGCCGGCGCCGCTGGAGGCGATCTTTCTGCCTTTCAGTTCTTTCACGTCTTTGATCTTGATCCGGCTCGCCAGGCTATAGGGAGACGAGTTGTTCCAGGAACAGAGGCCGACGACGTCGCCGCCTTGCTTTCCCAGATAAAAGAGTCCCGTCGAGCTGGAAGTTAAAAATTCGACGCTCTCGGAGGCCAGCGCCCGCATGTTCATCTGCTCGCTGTTGGTGGCGATGACCTCGACCCTTAAACCGTACTTGTTGAAGATTCCTTTTTTTCCCCCGAGATAAATCGGAATCGCGCCGGTGAGAGCGCCGGGCGTTGCGACGCGGATCAGCGTGTCTGCTGCAGGAGCCGCCGATGACACCGACAAGGTGGCGAATAGGGCAATGATTAAGCTGCGCTTCACAGTGTAGAGCTTCTGTATGTAAACAAAGCGCCGCGGTGCGTCAAGCGGCGGCCGCGATCGCCCCGGCCGTCCGCACCTATCCTTCGTCTCAGCCCGCGCCGCGCGCACGGCTTCAATAAACTTCTCGAAGACCGCCACCCTCTTCGGCGCCGTCATGGCAACCTCCCAATTGGAAAAAACTCCCTCTTCTGGTCTAAATGCTGGCGTGCTGCCGGGATGCCAAGGCGGCTAACGTTACTTCAATCCTTCCATCCTTTCGGAGCCGGACGAGGTTCACCGTGCCGGCGTAGTCCGGGGATCCGGAATAGTAGGCATGGGTCTGATGATCGCCCACTCGCGCGGCGCGGTTCCAGTGCCCTAGCGCGACGTAGTCAGCGCCGGTCGCGATAAGCCCTTCACTGCGGATCAGCCAAGAGCCGAGAAAGCGTCCGGGCTCGTCCGGTTCTTCGACATAGTGGCCGTGCGCAGCAGCGAGCCGCCAGCGCGTCGAGCGGGCGCGAGGCTCCGGCAGCGGCGACATATCAAGGTAATCCAGGTGCGCCTTGCCGCAGATCTCCAGACCCAGCTCGGGAAAAACCACCGTGTCGTCTACGGTGAGCCCGAGTACGCACACATTCGAGATCTCACCCAGTCGAGAGCGCCGATAGACCGAGTCGGGGGTCAGTGGATCGTGGTTCCCAGGCAGAATCACGATCGGGGCGCTGAACCCCGCCATGATTTGCGCTGCTCGATCGATCAACTCTGTTGGCTGACGATTGTGGTCGAATGTGTCGCCGGCCAATACCACGAGATCCGCGCGCGACGACCTGGCTGCGGCCAAAACCCCACACAGAATCGACACTGGATCCGAGGAGGACGCGCCAAAGCCGCCGTCAGCGCTCAGATGCAAATCCGAGCTGTGAATCAAAATTAGGTCACGTTCAGACGGCACGTTCATGATCACGCTCCCAACGCCACGGCGGTGATGCAGGGAAGACCGCCGGCGACGACGCGCGCGCCCGAGTCGTCGACCGAGATCAGCTCGCCGTCGGAGGTGCCGGCGAGAATGCCGCCGCTGGGATCGGGGCACATGCTCATGACGCCACCGCGGAGACCCGAGACGACGATCTCCCAATGGGCGCCGGCATCCGTGCTGCGGAGAATAGCCGCATCGGCGCCGGACTCTCTGAGCCAGGTATTCGGCCGTCCCAGGGCGCTCCCGAGATAAACGACTCCGTCGCCGTCTTCGGCCAGCGACATGCCGTAGTCGCGGCCCGGCGGCGTGATCTCTTCCCAATGCGCGGCGCGATCGAAGCTGCGAAAGGCTTTGTCGCCGCAGGCGGCGAAGACCAGCCCGGCGGTTTTTTCCGAAGGAAGAATTTCGTGCACGTCGGGATCGGTGAGACCTTCGTTTGCAGCTTTCCAGCTCTTCCCCTCATTGTCGGAAACGAGCAGACCGCCGACTTCGATGCCGGCGTAGAGCCACGACGGATTTGCCGGGTCCGCGGCGAGATAGCGCGTCCGCGATTGAAGCTCCGGACTCGGCGGAAAAGTCGCACTCTGGCTGGCGGCGCGCACGCCTTCCAACTCTTCCCAGCCCTGCCCATTCTTTTTGTAAACCGCCGACGGTATCGTTCCGACCATTACGGTCCCCGGCAGCGCGAGGACGGAGAAGAGCATCATTTTGGGGACGTTGGGATTGGCGCGGGTCCATTTCTCTCCGCCGTCGGCGGTGAAAAAAAGACCCGAGTGCTCTGTTCCGGCATAAACCAGCCGCGGGTTTTCCGGATCGACGGATAAGCAGGTAAGGGACCAGTACGACAGCGCGTGCTGCGTCTCTCTCCATTCTCCTCGATCGCGCTCGAAACGATGCCAGCCCGACAGCGTCGCGACGTGGAGCGCGTTTTTTTGCCCGCTCGATTTCGCCATAGACTTCTCCTCTCAGCGTTGCCAGGGAACCTTGAGACTGTCCGTTCACTCCCTTCGACAGGCTCAGGGCGAACGGCCCATGAGCCCTCGTTCATGCTGAGCCTGTCGAAGCACGCCAGATTCCAATCAGCTCTTTCGAATCGACCACGTCGGCGAAGCGCTCCATTCGTTTGAGCGCTGCGTTGTGCCCCTCTTCCGTATAAGTGCCGACGCAATCCCGCGCCACGACCATGAAGTAGCCGCGGTAAAAACCGTCGCGCACGGTCGCCTCGACGCCGCCGTCGGTGGTGCAGCCGACGATCACGATCGTCGTCGCGCCGAGATTGCCCAGCAGCGTCTCGAACTCGTTGCCGATGAACATCGTGCCGCGCCGCTTGTCGATCACGAGGTCGCCTTCCGCCGGCGCAAACGGCGCCATCAATTGCCAGCCGAAACTTCCGTGAAGACGGCGCGGCTTCAACTTCCCCGGATGATCGACTTTTTGTTCCTTCAGCGCGCGGCGAATCCACGCGGGCGATTCGTCTTTCCACAAGTACGGAGTTTGCCGCGTATAAACGGTTTTGATCCTGGCGTCGCGCGCCGCGGCGATCAGAGGCGGCGCGTTCTCGATCAACGCTGGTTTATTGAACGAGCCGCCGGCCTGATCGTTCTGCATGTCCCATACGAGCAGAACCGTGTGGGCGGGATCTACGATCTCGTCCAACTCCATCGGTATTTTTCTTCCTGCGAAATCGATCATGGCTGCCGCTGCTAAAGTTTTCCCGACGGGGTGTATAGCCGGAGCGCGTTTCCGCCTAAAACTGCCTCCTTGTCTTCCTCTGAGAGGTCCTCGCGCCCCAGCAGCTTGTCGATCTCGTGACGGCATTTTTCGGCGTCGAAGACTTCGTGCGGAAAATCGCTGCCGAAAAGAAAAGGGCCCCGGCCCGCTTTTTGTATCGCGGTGTCGAGGCCGTCATCGTCGCAATCGAATCCCACGAAGATCCGTCCGTCGCGAAGCTGCCGCTTGCAATAGTCGCTCGCTTTTTCGCCTTTCTTGGGGCCGCCGAGAAGCTCCCCTTCGAGATCGGTCTGAATATGTCCTTCGTGATAGGAGCGATCGAGCCGGTCCAGGAAGAACGGAACCCAGGTCGCTCCACCTTCGAGAAAAGCTACGCGCAGTTTCGGAAAGCGGTCGAAGACGCCGTGCGCAAGCATTGCCGCCGCCTGGATCATAAGCCCGAACGGATGGCCCAAGGCGTGGACGGCATAGTAAATGCTGAAGGCATCGAGACCCAGACGGTGGAGGCAGCCGACATGCACCGCCAGCGCGCAGCCGAGCTTTTCCGCTTCTTCATAAATCGGCCAATAAACCTTCGACCCCAGGTGGCCGTTGATGCCTTCTCCGTTCGACGGCAGCATGCCGCCCAACAGGCCCAGCTCTTTCACGGCCCGGCCGAGCTCTGCGACGGCGGCATCGACGTCCTGGATCGGGATGAGCGCCATGCCTTTGAGACGCGGACCGGCTTTCAGGAACCGCTCGTAGAGCCACGTGTTATACGCTTTGCACGCGGCGACCGCCCACTCCGGCGAAATGATCCGTCCGACTGCGAGGCCGGAGGTCGGATAAAGCACGGTCGAGTGAATTTCCGTCTTATCCAAGAACTCGATCCAATCCTGCGCTCCGGGATTGCCCGTCGGGCGGCGGTTCAGCTTGAGAAAGCGGAAGTGAAAATGGTCGAATTCGGGGAAAACTTGCGACATCCGGTTCCCCTGGGGCATAAACCTGGCGATCTCATCGCCACAGGCACCGTCGTTCACGTGGCCGTCGGCATCGATAATCTGCATGAGCCTCCTCAGTTGGCAAATCCGTACAGCGCCGCGGGGTTGTCGACGAGAATCTTTTTCCTGAATTTTTCATCCGGCGCGAATTGAAGCAGCAGGTCCGTGAGATCGCCGTCGTTGGGCGTCTTGCCCGGAGCGAAGTTGTTCGAGTGGGGCCAATCGGTTCCCCAGATGACCCGGTCGGGAGCGGCGGCGATCGCCGCGCGGGCGAAGGGAACCACATCGACGTAGGGGAGCCCTAAGTAGGAGTGAACTCCGATTTTACAAAGCTTGTCCGCGCCGCTCACCTTCACCCAGACTCGATTGCTTTTCAACAGATCCAGCAAAAGCTGAAAGGCGGGCTGATTCAGCCCTTCGGCCGGATTGACTCGGGCCATATGATCGATCACGACCGCCATCGGCAATGCGCGGATGCGCTTCTCCTGCTCCAGCAGGCTCTTGGGATCGATGTGCAGGTCGACGGACCAGCCGAATTCGGCGATTCGTTCCACGGCCCGGTCGAAGACGTCGAGCGCGACGTTGCCGCGCGGCCGGTCCAACAAATTGAAGCGGACTCCGCGTATGCCGCCTTCATGTAATTTTTCAATTGCGCTCCCCGGCGTTTGGTCGTCGATGCGCGCGACGCCGCGAAAACGGCCGCCGGATTTCTTTATCGCGTCCAACGTGACGGAGTTATCGAGCCCGTGAACGCTTGGCTGGACGACGACCCCGCGCTCGATCCCGATCACCGCCGCCATGTTGAGGTAGTGTTCCAGCGGAGCCGCTGGCGGCGTGTACTGGCGCGTCGGCGCGAAAGGAAACTCTTCCGGCGGTCCGAAAATATGAAAATGGGTATCGCAAGAGTTGGCCGGGGGAGAGAAGCTGGGCTTTCTCGTATTGGGATCCGGCGGCATGCAGTAGTGCATCGGAGTCTCTCTCCCGGCGTTTACTAATATTCCAGTCTCGAAGCCGTGTCTACTCAGTGCGAAGAGCTTTCGTTCGCAGGCAGGCTTCACTCTATGCCGGAGGCGTATGGATTGACAAGACGCCGTGCGCGGATGTAGCTTCGTGTCAAATGTCCCACAAAGCCTATCTCAAAACCGCCGCTTTCATATTCCTCGTGATCGCGGCGCTGCATCTTCTGAGACTTGTTCTCGGGTGGCAGGCCGTCATTGAAGGATGGAGCGTGCCTCAATGGGTGAGCGCGGTGGCGCTTGCCGTCGCGGGCTACCTTGCCTACGAAGGATTCAGGTTAGGCGGGAAGTAACCCGGCCGGCGAAATAAACCGGCCGTTGCCCGTCGAGAGGAAACGGACTATCCGCCGTAAAAAATTTTGTCGCCAAGGTCCCTCAGGGTCAGCGTGAGATCGTCCGGCCGGCCGGAGGGCTGTTCGAGTACACCCGCGTCCTTCACCTCTCCCACGAAGACCGAATGATCGCCTCTCTCGATCGTTTCCACCAACGCGCACTCGACGAAGGCCGGAACGTTTTCAAAAATCGGCGCGCCCAGGCTGCCGGAGCGAAACGGCTGGCCGCCGATGGTGTTGCCTTCGCGTTCGAGCGGCTTGAAAAATGTGAATGCAATGTCTTTGTGATTGTTGCCCAGAATATTCAATGCGAACGACTTGGACTCTTTGATGATGCCGTGAGCGTTTGAATCGGCCTTGACGCCGACGACGACGAGCGGCGGCTCGAAAGCGGTCTGCGTGACCCAGTTCACGGTCGCCGCCGCGACCCGGCCGTCTTTCCCCTGGGCGGTGAGAACATATAAGCCGTAAGGAATCATCCGGAGCGCGGTTTTTTTGGCGTTTGCATCCATGATTGTCTCCTTTACCTTTTCGCCTGCGTCACGAGGTCGCGATAGAAGGCGCTCTTTTCGAGACGCTCTACCGGCGCTTCGTCGATGACGTCTTCAGACTTGATGTTCTTCATCTTCGGATTGGTCGTCGCGAGCAGGCGGTGCATATTTTGCACTCCCTTCAAGTTTGGGCGGATGTCGAGATTATAAAGCCATTGCAGCGCCTGGTACCCGGTCTCCGCGTCCTGCGCGTTTTTCAGCCTCAAGTTCTTCACGAGAGATTTGACGGCGGCTTCTTTCTGCGACGGTCTTTGGATGAAGGCGACCGATTCCACGACGCCGCGCATGATGGAGTCTATGAGCTGGGAGTTCTGCCTCAGATAAGAGCGCGGCGCGGCCAGCGCGAGACCTTGATACACGATCGGCGCCTGGCCCATGTCGACCAGCACGGTGTAGCCTTTTTCTTTGAGCGAGGCGCTGTAGGTGTAACTCAGGTAGGTCGCGTCGATCCCGCCGCTCGCCAGCGCCTGCGTGAGAACCGACTGGTCGCCGAGGACCATCAATAGGATTTTGTCCCGCGTCGGCTCCAGGCCCAAA
>JBGQBP010000197.1:0-7279 GCA_041494945.1 Binatia bacterium
ATCCCCAACTTCAGCAGCGACAAGGATCGTAGCGCGTATGCCGATATCATGGCCGAGCAGTTGCATCGGTTTGGTGTCGAGGTTTTGGCGTGGTGTTTGATGACAAACTGGGGCTAGTAGAGAATTGGGAAGGATATCTTCGACAAGATGACGAGAAAGCCAACCGTAGGCTTGTCAAAGCAATACGTTCAGGTAGACCAGCTGGAAGTCAGCAGTTTGTAAACTTGGTTGAAACGCTAACTGCACGTCATCTCAGCTTAGGAAAGCGAGGACCTCGACCGAAGGGGGCTTCCCGGAATTTAGTATTGTGTCCCCGGAAATAATCCCTAGATAAGGCCGTCTTGAATTCAAGCGTGAGCTGAAATAGGATCGACTCCGTTTTAGCGAACGACCTCGAAGCATACGCGCCGGAGGCGGGTCATGTTTGTTTTCGACAACGACGACGTGAAAAATGTTCTGTCCATGGACGTCTGTCTCGATGCGATCGAGGAAACCTATCGGGATTACGGCTGCGGCAACGCCGTCAATATCCCGCGCGCGGATATGCTGGCGCCCCACCCTCAGGAAGAGTTTTTCTACGAGTTCAAGACCATGAGCGGCGCCGTTCCGCGCTACGACATCTGCGCGCTGCGATTGAGCTCGAGCGTGATCGCATGGCCCACCGTCCTAGGAACCTTTCGCAAGGAAAAAATGCCGGCGGCGCCGGGAAACCGCTGGCTCGGGTTGATTATGCTCTATCGCATCAGCAACGGCGAGCTTCTGTGCGTTTTCCCCGATGGCTACCTGCAACGGATGCGCGTCGGAGCCACCAGCGGAATCGGCGCCAAGTACATGGCACGGAAGGACGCTGCCCGCGTGGGAATTCTCGGCTCGGGTTTTCAAGCGGGCTCACAGCTCATGGCGATGTGCGGCGTGAGAAAGATCGCCGAAATAAAAGTGTACAGTCCCAACCGCGACCATCGGTATGCCTTTTCCGTGGAGATGGAAAAAGAACTCAAGGTCCAGGTGAAGGCGGTCGGCAGCGCCGAAGACGCCGTCCGCGACGTGGACATCCTGATTACCGCCTCCAACGCGATGGTTCCGCTGACCCGACCTGAATGGCTGAGGCCCGGCATGCATGTAACCAGCGTCAGGCCGATCGAGATCGACGATGAGAGTTTCGACCGGTTCGACCGGGTTATCAAGAACTCGTTCGAAGCGGAACCACTCTACTATCCGATGGAAGGATGCAAAACACCCGATACCGACGTCGGCTGGTCTACGCACCAGAGACAATGCCTTTCGAAACTCCGAATTCTGGCTGAAGTGGTTGCAGGGAAAATTCCCGGCAGACAAACAGACGAAGAAATCACCTATTTTATGAACAGCGTCGGGCTGGGGATCCAGTTCGCCGCGGCAGGTGCAAAGTTCTACGAGCTTGCCTGTCAGCGAGGTCTGGGAAAAAAATCCCCACTGAGTGGTTTCTCCAAACCCTACATACTTAGGAAGCCGGCATTCGCATGCGCTTGGGCGTCGCAACCTGGTTCCTGATTTTGTTTTTATCGGCATTTTTATCGTCGGCCGCGGCGAAGGACCGGTTGCACGTTTCCATCGCCAGTTTCGACGGCACCACGGAACTGGTGTTGGCGGTTACACAACGCGCCGGGTTGTTCGAAAAGAACGGGTTGAAGGTCGAGTTGATCGCGATCGCCGGCGCGGCGCCGTCTACAACCGCCTTGAGTCACGGCGACGTGGACATCGACGTTCGCTCTCCCGTGAATGCTATGCTGGGAATTCTCAACGGCTTGGACTTCACCTTTCTCGCGACGGCGCAGAACTACCTCGATTACGTCATCGTGACGCGTCCTGAAATCAACGGTATAAACGATCTCCGAGGAAAAAAGGTTGGCATCGTGCGATTCGGCGGGAAAACGGACCTCCTCGTGCGCTATCTCTTTCGCCGCTTGGGGCTGGAGCCCGTCAAAGATTTCGCCATATTGCAGGTGGGGGCCTCGACCGCTCGGGTCGCCATCGTCCAGAGCGGGGCGATCGATGCGACGGTGTTGTCGCCGCCGCAGGCTTACACGGCTCTAAGGGGGGGGTTAAAGGCTATCGATGTCCCCTACGCTCCGTTCTTTCAGGGCGTTCTGATTACACGAAAGAAATTTCTCCAGGAGGAACGACCGACTGTCAATCGCTTTCTCCGGGCTTATTTGGAAGGAATCCATTTTTTCCTCACTCGGAAGGAGGATACGCTGGACATACTGTCGCGCGTCTATCGCGTAACCGACAGGGGCTGGCTCGAGTACGTCTATCGCTCCCACCAACAGCATCAAATCGGTCGTAAGCCGTATCCCGACTGGGAAGCCGTGAATGCTACTCTGGATATGATGGCGCCTGACACCCCCGGCGTCAGAAATTTAAAACCCAAAGAACTTTTCGACTTAAGCCTTTTAGAAGAGTTGGATCGTTCCGGATTTATCGACCGGCTTTACGGCGGTGGCAGATAGAAGATCGGTCGAAAAACGATTCAGCGATGCCGACCTTCGCGTATCGACCATGATGAAGCCGTGGAAGTCAGGCTGCAAAAATATGAAATCGGCCCGGATGCGCTATTCCGTGATCGGCGGATGATTCCGGATTCCGGGGACACAATACTAAATTCTTCTTGACGGCTTCGCAGGTAATCTAATACGCTTCGTCCATGGCTCGGATTTCCAGACTCGTGGCGCCTGGTTATCCACATCATGTAACGCAGAGGGGCGTACGCTCAATCCCCATCTTCAGCAGCGACAAGGATCGTAGCGCGTATGCCGATATTATGTCCCCGAATAGACAAAACTATGAAAGAAAAGTCTAGCCACCACAGGATACTTATCATCGGAGGCGGTAATGCCGGCATATCGGTCGCTGCCCGGCTGCGTCGGGCAGGCCAAGACGATGTGGCGATTATCGAGCCCTCGGACACGCACTACTACCAACCCCTGTGGACGCTCGTTGGTGGAGGGTGCGCCCCGGCGAAGGAAACCGCACGCGCCCAAGCCAAGGTGATGCCCAAAGGCGTCCACTGGATCAAGGAGCGGTCCACCGACATCGATCCCAACAACCAAACTGTCTCTCTCGGTTCTGGCAACCTGATCGGCTACGACTACCTGGTCGTTTCGCCCGGAATCCAACTGGACTGGGACAAGATCCCGGGGCTCAGCCGCACGCTGGGAAAAGACGGGGTGTCCAGCAACTACGACTACGACCTCGCCCCCAAGACGTGGGAGTTCCTGAAGGGCCTTCGTCGCGGCACCGCGGTGTTCACGATGCCGTCGGGGCCGTTCAAGTGCCCTGGCGCCGCTCAGAAGATCGCCTACCTGGCGGCTCACTATTGGCAGCAGCAAGGTGTCCTTGGCGACATCCATGTTATCCTGGTGATCCCCGGCCAGAAATTGTTCGGGGTACCCGAGTTCTGCGTGGTGCTCGAGCAGGTTGTAGAGCGGTATGGCATCGATGTGCGCTTCGAGCATGAACTCGTCGAAGTCAACCCCGAAACTAGGGAAGCCATCCTCGTGAATCGGAGGGAGGGTTCCGGCGAAAAGGTAAGCGTCCACTACGACGTGATGCACACCGTACCGCCGCAGAGTGCTCCCGACTGGATCAAGAAGAGTCCGCTCGCCACCGCAGAGCCCACAGGTTATGTGGATGTTGATAAACACACGCACCAGCACGTCCGTTGGCCCAACGTGTTCTCCCTAGGCGATGCTTGCAGCACGCCGAACTCAAAAACCGGGGCTGCGATCCGCAAGCAGGCGCCGGTCGTCACGAAGAATCTACTTGCTGTCATGAACGGCCAAGATCCTTCAGAGAAATACGACGGGTATGCCGCCTGCCCCTTTACAACCGCTCGCAATAAGATGCTGCTGGCGGAATTTGACTATACCATGAAGCCCCACCCTACAATTCCGCTGATCAACACCCAGAAGGAGCGCCGCGATATGTGGTACCTCAAGCGGTGGGGACTGCCGTTCCTGTATTGGAACTTCATACTCCGAGGGCTTGCCTGATTAGCGAGGAGATTCCAGCCAGATGCCACTTACCCAGCATCTCATTATCGACCAGGGTCGGTGTCCGGCCTAAGTTGTTGATTGTTGGCTTAACCAGTTGCTTCAGACCGATGGCAAGAGCGCCGGCTGAGGTCAAAGTTAGGCGAATTTGGTTATGAACGGTAAATACATCGCGTTCGATATCGAAACGGCAAAAATTCTTCCGAAGGATGTCGAGGACCTTTTGGCGCACCGTCCATTGGGAATATGTTGCACGGCGACGCTGGCGGCAGATCAAACCAAACCCCAGTTGTTTTATTCGAAGAAAACCGACGGTAGTCCTTCGCCCATGATGAGCAAAGACGACTTATCCAAGGTTGTCGATTTTCTGCTTGCCCGAGCTGCCGAGGGTTACACCATCGTGACGTTAAACGGTTTGGGTTTTGACTTCGATGTGCTGGCGGAGGAATCCGGCCGGCAAGACGACTGTAAGCAGCTCGCGCTTAGCCACGTCGACATGATGTTTCATGTTTTCTGCGGCAGGGGATTTGGCGTTGGACTGAACGCCGCGGCAAAAGCGATCGGGTTGAGTAAGACGGCCGATATGGACGGATCGATAGCGCCACAGCTTTGGCAGGACGGCCAACACGGCCGCGTTCTGGATTATGTGGCGCAGGATTGCAAAATCACTTTAGATGTCGCCGTAGCCAGCGAAAAGGAACGCGCCTTCCGCTGGATTACCAAGCGCGGCACAACCGGCAGTTTTGATATTCCTTCCGGCTGGCTTACGGTTCGGGACGCAATGAAACTCCCTCTTCCCGATACGTCGTGGATGGATAATCCGTGGCCGCGATCCAAATTTACCGTGTGGCTTGGTTAGCTTTTGAGGCTGCTATGATTCATTTTAAGCCGATTCTCCTATTCATCCAGGAAGTCGTCTACTTCCTGGGAATCATGTGGCTGACGTCGATCGGTTCTGACTTCGTGAGCCGGCCGGACACGTGGTACGTCGCTATGGGCGCGGCAATACTTCTGCTTTCTTTTGTTCTTTTTGTGGACCTGATCGTTATTCCTCTTATCCGATTCGTCGTGGAGACGACAAAAAATTCGCGGAGGGACACATGAACTTGAAAGCATTACTCAGGGCGGCCGCGGTGGCGATCGCGTTGATCCTCGCCGGCAGCTTCTTCGGATGCAGCATCATCGGCCCCGGTGAAGTGGGCATCAAGGTGAACTATTTCGGCTCTCAAAGGGGCGTCGAAGATTTCCCTCTCGTCACCGGAATGGTCGTCTACAACCGATTGACGACTCGGGTTTTTCACTATCCGGTGTTTGTTCAGACGGCGGTCTGGACGCAGAGCCCGCACGAGGGGAGAGCCGTCAATGAGGAGATCACGTTCAACTCGAAAGAGGGGTTGATCATCGGCGCCGACATATCGCTATCGTACCAGCTCGATCCGAAAAAGGTGCCGCACTTTTACGTCAAGTTCCGGAGCGACAATTTGGATACTTTCACGCACGGTTTTTTGCGCAACGTGGCCAGGGATCATTTTAACGAGGTCGGGTCGCAGTACGCAGTGGACGATATCTACGGGCCGAAAAAGGAAGAGTTTCTAAAGCTCATACGCGAAAGGATCAACAAAGAGGTCGGCGATTTCGGCGTCCATCTCGAGCAGTTCGGTTTTGTCGGCGCGCCCCGCCTGCCCCAGGGGGTGGTCGATGCGCTGAACTCCAAGATCAAGGCCACGCAGGACGCGATTCGAGCCGAGAATGAGCTTCGGCAGGCGCAGGCGGAAGCGAAGAAACGAATCGCCGCCGCGGAGGGCGAGGCCAAGTCGAACGAAATTCTAACCAAATCTTTGTCGGACGTACTGCTAAAATGGCGCAGCCTGGAGATTACTCAAAAAGCGGTTGAGAAGTGGGACGGAAAGAGGCCGATGGTCGAAGGCTCGAACAGCGGATTGCTCCTGCAGATCCCGGTGCCGCAGACGAAATGAGCAACGAGATCGTCGGCAAGGCAAAGGAAGGCGGAGACAGGTTTTGCAATCACACATTGTCGTAATGCAAGACCCGACCGTGTAACGCGACCCCGTAAGCAAGCAGCAGCGCGACGATTTGTGGAAAAGTCGGACTAGGCGATCATGCTGCCAAGGCTCCCTAATCTGAATCAAGCGAGAGAACGTAGAATCGACAAAATAAAGCGGCGGCTGCTCCTGAGGAGTAGCCCGCGACTCCAGGTGTCGCTGATTCTTTCATTCACCGGGATTGCCGGCCTCGTCACTTCTTTCTCGCTCTTACATTTAGGCGTTCCTTTGATGTGGCTGCGTTACCCAATAGCCATACTCCTCGCATATGGGGTTTTTTTACTGCTGCTGCGTCTCTGGCTCTATTTACAGCGAAATCAGGATCGTATCTCGAATGTAGATGTGGACCTGCCAGGCATAGACTTCACTACCCCGGGAGCCTCCGGTTACGGAGGAAGCTTTCACGGCGGAGGTGGAAATTTTGGCGGAGGCGGGGTGAGTGGGACTTGGGGAGGAGGCGCCTCATCTCCGTCATCAGTGTCAAGCGGGAGTTCTTTCTCGGATGCAATTAGTTTCGACTTGGACTTGGAAGAAGGATGGCTGCTGGTCATAGCCGTCGTTGCATTTATTGGCGGGATCGTTGCCGCCTTTTACATCGTCTATATTGCTCCCTCGCTGCTCGCGGAGATTTTGCTTGATGGAGCTTTGGTGGCGGGTTTATACCGGCGGGTAAAACGGATCGAGCAGAGGCATTGGTTACGTGCAGCGGTGCGTCGGACGTTAGTGCCGGCTCTGTTGGCAGCCATGTTTTTTACGGTTGCCGGATACGCGTTGCAAAGAGCAGTTCCAGAAGCACATTCAATAGGAGAGGTATGGACTCATGTGAGGGAGGCAAAGCGCTGACTTTCACGCGACTTGTAAAGTTAAACTCTAAAGATCCACTACTCGGTTGGTGTTTCCGTAAATCTAATTGATTTCCCCCACCTGCGATGTTACAAAGACCTATCAAATTCGATCGGGGCGTGGCGCAGCCTGGTAGCGCGCACGCTTGGGGTGCGTGAGGTCACCGGTTCAAATCCGGTCGCCCCGACCATTTCTTTCCAGCCAAATTGATGACTCCAGACCGAGTCCCGCAAATCTACAACCGGGCCAGGGAAAAGATGGTTCAGGAGCAGGTCATCGCCCGGGGAATCAAAGACCCGAGGGTGATCGAAGCGCTGCTGAAGGTCCCGCGGGACTTGTTCG
>JBGQBP010000198.1:0-7275 GCA_041494945.1 Binatia bacterium
CAGCAGACCGTCGATGCCGCTCAGAAAAACGTAACGGGCCACGCGCGGCTCAAGTTATATAAAGGTAACGCGTCGGTCGCGGGAAGAAAGTCGAACGTGTCGCTCTATGATCCGAAGATAGCGACGTTCGAAGAGGGCGAGGGATACAATCAGGCCGACGCCGAAGGTTTCATCCGCCTGAACGCGCTCCGTCTGCGGCTCCGGCGGCTGCAGCAACTCAAAGAATAAAGAAGGCAACAGGCAAAAGGCAGTAGGCAATAGAAAAGCAAAACGGCTTTTTTTATTTTCCCTAATGCCTGGGGGTTGGGATGAAAGTTTCTAAACGGGGGTGGGGAAAGCTCTGGGGTGGGCGGTTCGCCGGCCGGACGGCGGGAACGGTGGAGGCATTCACCGCGTCCATCGACGTGGACCGGCGGCTTTACCGCCACGACATCGCGGGGAGCATCGCGCACGCGAGAATGCTCGCGCGCCGGCGGATCATCTCGTCGCGTGAAGCGCGGCGCATGGTGCGCGGCCTGCAGGCGATTCAAACAGAAATCGAGGAGGGGAAGTTCCGTTTTTCCGCGGCCGACGAAGACATTCATATGAACATCGAGCGGCGGCTGATCCAGCGCATCGGTCGGGTGGGCGAGAAGCTCCACACCGCCCGGAGCCGCAACGATCAGGTCGCGCTCGACATGCGCCTCTATCTTAGCGACGAGCTGAAAAATATTCTTGCCGCGATCGACGGTCTCAAGCGCGAACTGGCGCGGCTGGCCAAGCGGAATCTCAAGATCATCATGCCGGGGTACACGCATTTGCAGCGCGCGCAGCCGGTTCTCTTCGCGCATCACCTGCTCGCCTACGTGGAGATGTTGGAGCGCGACCACGAGCGCATGCGCGATTGCCTGGAGCGGGTGAAAGTCCTCCCGCTCGGCGCCGGGGCGCTCGCGGGGACGACGCTGCCGATCGACCGGCGTTACGTGGCTCGGCTGCTCGGCTTCCCGCGCGTCGCCAAAAACAGCATCGACGCCGTCAGCGACCGGGACTTCGTGTTGGAATTTATCTCGGCATCGGCGATTCTTTTCGTCCATTTGAGCCGCCTTGCGGAGGAATGGGTCTTATGGTCTAGTACGGAATTTGGATTTATCGAGCTGCCGGACCGCTATTGCACGGGAAGCTCGATGATGCCGCAGAAAAAAAATCCCGATGTCCCCGAGCTGGTCCGTGGCAAGGCCGGACGGATATTCGGCCACCTGCTGGCGCTGCTGACGATCATGAAAGGCCTGCCGCTGGCGTACAACCGGGACCTTCAGGAAGATAAGCTGCCGCTCTTCGATACGGTGGACACGGTCAAGGCGAGCCTCGAAGTCATGCGCGGTTTAACCGGAGAGATCAAGGTTAAAAAAGAAAAAATGGCGGCAGCGGCGGCCGGGGACGGGTTCATGAACGCGACCGATCTGGCGGACTACCTCGCCTCGCGGGGAATGCCTTTCCGGTCGGCCCATGCCCTGGTAGGAAAGATTGTCCGCGCCTGCATCGAGCGCGGCTGCAAGATCGAAGAATTGCCGCTCAAAGAGTTGCGGCATTTTTCGCCCCGAATCGAGCGGGACGTATATGCGTACCTGACGCCACAGGCGGCGGTCGATCGGCGCCGCTCCGAAGGCGGAACCGCGTCGGCGAACGTGCGGCGCCGGTTAAAGGAGATGGGGATATGAAAATACAAGGCAACAGGCGACAGGCAACAGGCAACAGAAAGATCGGGTTTGCATTTGTCTCCTATTGCCTAGTGCCTGTTGCCTGTTGCCTGCTTCTAGCCGGTTGCGGCAGCAAGGGACCGTTGCGCGCGCCGGAGGGCGCTATTCCCGAACCGATCAAAGATCTCAAGGCAAAGGCGGGCAAGCAAGGAATCGACATCACCTGGACAAAGCCGGCGAAATACATCGACGGCAAGGAACTGAGCGATCTTGCCGGCTTCATCATCTTTCGCAAAGAGATCTCCAAGACCTGCCCGGAGTGTCCCGTGCCGTATCGGGAGCGGGCGATCGTAAACGTGGAAGACCAGCAGAAATTTCAGAAGCGAAAGCAGTACGGGTTCGTCGATCAGGAGCTTCAGCCGCAGGCGATTTACCGCTATCGAGTTTTTTCCAAGGTCATGGACGACTCGCTGAGCGACCCCTCCAACGAAGCCGAGGCCGCCTGGAAGCCGGAATGAACCACTTCGAATACCGCGACGGAGAATTGTTTGCCGAGCAAGTTCCGGTTAAGCGCATCGCCCGCGAGGTCGGCACGCCGGCGTACATCTATAGCCTGGCCACGCTGAGACGCCACTACCGCGTCTTCGATCAGGCTTTCGCGAAGGTTCCGCATCTGGTCTGTTTCTCGGTCAAGTCCAACTCCAATCTGGCGGTTCTGAGGACCTTCGCCAAGGAAGGCGGCGGCTTCGACATCGTTTCCGGCGGCGAGTTGTTTCGCGCTCTCAAGGCGGGCGGAGATCCCAGGAAGATCGTTTTTTCCGGCGTCGGGAAAAAGAAAGAGGAAATCGAGTACGCGCTGAACGCGGGAATTTTGATGTTCAATATCGAGTCCGAACAGGAGCTGACTTTTATCGATCAGGTGGGCCGCGGCCTGGGAAAGCGCGCGCCGATCAGCTTGCGCGTGAATCCCGACGTGGACCCCAAGACCCATCCGTATATCTCGACGGGAATGAAGAAGAGCAAATTCGGCATCGAGATCACCCGCTCCGCCGAGCTTTACAAGAAGGCCCTGTCGCTCAAAAACTTGGAAGTGATCGGCGTCGATTGCCACATCGGCTCGCAGCTCACTTCCGTCGGACCTTTTGTCGATGCGCTTTCGCGCGTGAGGGAATACCTCGATCGCGTGCTTGTCGGATATTTGAGAAAGGAAGGCGCGAATATTCGCTATCTCGATCTCGGCGGAGGTTTGGGCATCCAATATAAGGATGAAGAGCCGCCGCGTCCGGAAGAGTATGCCGCCGCGCTGATTCAAGGCCTGGAAGGGCTCGATGTCACGCTGATTCTCGAGCCGGGCCGGGTGATCGTTGGGAACGCGGGGATTCTCGTCACCGAAGTTCTTTATTTGAAGGAGACCGAAGAGAAAAAATTCGTCGTCGTCGACGGCGGCATGAACGATCTCATCCGTCCCGCGCTTTACGGTTCCTACCAGGCGATTTGTCCCGTGGTCGACAAAAAGGCCGGGACGATCGTGGCCGACGTCGTGGGGCCCATCTGCGAGAGCGGAGATTTTTTCGCCAAGGACCGCGAAGTTCCACGGCCCGAGCCTGGGGACCTGCTTGCGGTCATGAGTGCCGGGGCCTATGGTTTTACCATGGCGTCCAACTACAACTCGCACCCGCGGCCGCCGGAGGTTCTCGTGGACGGCGATCAATTCTACGTCGTCCGGCAGAGAGAGACTCTGGACGATCTCATCAGGGGAGAAACGATCCCGCCGGCGCTACAATAAATAGTTGAAGGGTTCAAGGGTTCAGGAGTTTAAGGGTTAAGATGAGCGAGCTGCATTTTACCAAGATGCACGGTTGCGGCAACGATTTCATATTTATCGATTGCCTGGGCGGCGAGAAGCGCGACCTGGATAAGCTTGCCAAGAAGCTCTGCGACCGGCGCTTCGGCGTCGGTGCGGATCAGCTCCTGACGATTCATCCTTCGAAAGTCGCCGATTTCAAGATGGAGATCCACAACGCCGACGGCGGGCAGGTCGAGATGTGCGGTAACGGCATTCGCTGCTTCGCCAAGTATGTGCGCGATCACGGCCTCACGCAAAAAAAAGAATTGGCGGTGGAAACCCTGGCCGGAATCATCCGGCCGCGCATCGTTGGCGATCTGGTCGAAGTGGACATGGGCGAGCCGATTCTCGAGGGAAGAAAAATTCCGGTCAACGCCGACGGCAAAATTATCGACTATCCCTTAGAGGTCGATGGAACGAATTACCGCGTTACCTGCGTGTCGATGGGTAATCCTCACTGCGTGCTTTACCTCGACGACCTGGATCGTCTCGATCTTGAAAAGATCGGTCCGCGCTTCGAGCACCACCCGTTCTTCCCGAAGCGCGTCAACACCGAGTTCATCAAGGTGCTCGGCGCAGAAGAGATCCGCATGCGCGTCTGGGAGCGCGGCGCGGGTGAGACGTGGGCCTGTGGCACGGGCGCGTGCGCCGCGGCGGTGGCCGGCTCTTTGACGAAACGACACGGCAGAAAAGTCACCGTTCATCTGCGGGGCGGCGATTTGCTGATCGACTGGCGCGACGACAATCGCGTCTACATGAAGGGCGCGGCGGAAGAAGTCTTTCAAGGAACGGCGAAGATCTAGACAAGGGGGAACTCATGTTTTCCGGTTCAATGGTCGCACTGGTGACGCCGTTCAAGGACGGCGGCGTCGATTGGCAGAGTCTCGAAGGGCTCGTCGATTTTCACATTAAAAACGGCACGAACGGCATCGTCCCGTGCGGGACCACGGGAGAGTCCGCGACGCTGGATCACGTCGAGCATCACGAGGTCATCAAGGCGGTCGTCAAGGCGGTAAAAAAGCGCGTGCCGGTGATCGCGGGAACGGGGTCGAATTCGACTCAGGAGGCGATCGATCTCACGATCGGAGCGGAGCGGGCCGGCGCCGACGGCGCGCTTTTGATTTCTCCCTATTATAATCGCCCCACGCAAGAAGGAATCTACCAGCACTACAAGAAAGTCGCTTCGTCGGTCGGCATCCCGCTCATCATCTACAACATTCCGGCGCGCACGGGCTCCAAGATCGAGCCGGAGACGCTGGCGCGGTTGAGCGAAATCAAAAACGTCGCCGGAGTCAAAGAGGCGACCGGTTCGGTGGACCAGGCGATCGACGTGCTCCGTCTTTGCGGCGACCGGCTGGCGGTCTACTCAGGAGAAGACTCTCTCACCTACTCGCTCATGGCGCTCGGCGGCAAGGGCGTGATTTCAACGGTTGCGAACATTGCGCCGATGGAAATGTCGGATCTCACGCAGGCCTGTCTCAAAGGCGATTGGGAGACGGGAAGAAAGCTACAATTCAAGCTCGTTCCGCTGATACGCGCCGTCTTTCTGGAGACCAATCCCATTCCGATCAAGACCGCGCTCTCGATCATGGGCAAGTGCCGGGGCGACTTGCGTCTTCCCCTGACGCCAATGGCGGAAAGCAATCTTAACAAACTCCGGCAGGCGATGACCGATTTCGGTCTCATCCGGGGCTGAAATGCTGAACGTTATCGTTTGCGGCGCGGCGGGGCGGATGGGCAGCACGCTGGTGCGTCTCATCCATGAAAGCCGCGCGATGAAAATCGCCGGCGCGGTCGAGTCGGCCAACCATCCGCAAATCGGCAAAGACGCCGGTGAGGTCGCCGGCGTCGGCAAAATCGGCGTCCCGATTGCCGCCGAGCTTGCGCCGCCGTCGAAAGGGCAGGCCGTCATCGTCGAATTCACCGCGCCGGACGCTACGCTGGAGCACGTGAAAATCGCCGCGAAAAAAAATATTCCGATCGTCGTCGGTACGACCGGACTCAACCAGAAACAGTTGGACGAGATCAAAAAACTTTCGCGCCGGACCCGCGTCCTTATCTCGGCCAACATGAGCCTGGGCGTGAACCTGCTAGTGAGTCTCATGGGCAAGGTGGCGGCGATTTTGGGCGACGATTATGACGTGGAGATCGTCGAGGCGCACCACCGTTTCAAAAAAGACGCGCCAAGCGGCACGGCGTTGGCGCTGGCGCGACCCATCGCCGCGGCGCTCAAGCGCGATCTCGATCAAGCCGGCGTCTGCGGCCGCAAGGGAATCGTCGGCGAGAGAACCAAGCAGGAGATCGGTATCCTCTCCGTCCGCGCCGGCGACATCGTCGGCGAGCATACGGTGATCTTCGGCGGCCTCGGCGAAAGAATCGAGTTCATCCACCGCGCCCAGAGCCGCGAAACGTTCGCCCGCGGCGCGCTCCGCGCCGCCGAGTGGCTGGTCAAGCAGAAAAAGGGCCTGTACAGCATGCAGGACGTGCTGGGGCTCGGATAACAATCAATCATGGTCGACATGGACACGATCGTGTCGCTGTGCAAGCGGCGCGGATTTATTTTTCAGTCGAGCGAGATTTATGGCGGCACTGGCTCCTGTTGGGACTACGGTCCGCTGGGGGTAGAACTCAAGAATAACGTCAAGCGCGCGTGGTGGCGCGACAACGTCCAGGTCCGCTTCGACATGGTGGGCCTCGACGCGTCGATTCTTATGCATCCGACGGTGTGGAAGGCGAGCGGCCACATCGATCACTTCACCGATCCGATGGTCGATTGCAGGGCGTGCAAGCGCCGCTTCCGCGCCGACAAGATCGACGAAGAAGAGTGGGTTCACTACTGCGAGGCGACCAAAGGCAACAAGTTTGTAATCACCGCCGGCGAAGCTTGCAAACATTGCAGTGCCCGGCGAACGCTCTGCCCCGCTTGCGGCAAAGGAGAGCTCACGCCGCCGCGACAGTTCAATCTCATGTTCAAAACGTTCATGGGCCCGGTCGAGGACGAAGCGGCGGTGACGTATCTCCGGCCCGAAACGGCTCAGGGAATTTTCGTCAACTTCGACAACGTGCTCCAATCCATGCGCCTCAAGCTGCCGTTCGGCATCGCGCAAATCGGCAAGGCTTTCCGCAACGAAATCACGCCGGGAAATTTCACTTTTCGCACGCGCGAATTCGAGCAGATGGAGATCGAGTATTTCGTGATGCCGGGAACGGATGAGGAGTGGCACCAGCGGTGGATCGACGAGCGCTTCGCCTGGTACCCGAAATACGGGATGCGGAAAGAAAATATCCGGCTGCGCGAGCACGAGAAGGACGAGCTGGCGCACTACGCCAAGCGGTGCGCGGATGTCGAGTATCTCTTTCCGATGGGATGGAGCGAGCTGGAAGGCGTCGCGAACCGCGCGGACTTCGACTTGAAGCAGCACGCCCAGTTCAGCGGCAAGGCGCTGGAGTATTTCGACGAGGAGACCAAACAAAAGATCGTCCCTTACGTGATCGAGCCGTCGGCGGGCGCCGACCGCTCGACGCTCGCCTTTCTCGTCGACGCGTATCACCAGGAAGAGGTGAGGGGCGAAAAGCGCGTCGTGCTTCAGTTTCATCCGGAGCTGGCGCCGATCAAGATCGCGGTCCTGCCGCTCTTGAAAAAAAATGATCGTATCGTCGAGACCGCGAAAAAACTTTGCGCCGAGCTAAAGCAACGCTGGTTCTCGGTTTACGACGATACCGCTTCGATCGGCCGGCTCTATCGCCGCCAGG
>JBGQBP010000199.1:0-7272 GCA_041494945.1 Binatia bacterium
CCCTGTGCACGATTCCGCTCCTTTTCGTCGGCGGTCTGGTCACGACCAAAGGCGCGGGGCTCGCCGTGCCCGATTGGCCCACGACCTTCGGCTACAATCCATTCCTCTATCCCTGGTCGATGATGGTCGGCAATATTTTTTACGAGCACAGCCACCGGCTGGTCGCCTCGGCGGTGGGCTTGTTGACCGTTATGCTGGCCGTCGCGCTCTGGCTCGGCGAAAAACAGCGCTGGCTGCGCCGGCTCGGCGCCGCGGCGCTCGCTCTCGTGATCGCTCAAGGCGTCGTCGGCGGACTCCGCGTCGTGCTGCTCGAGCAGACCCTCGCGATCGTCCACGCCTGTCTGGCGCAGGCTTTTTTCGCCCTGGCCGTCAGTCTGGCGCTTTTCACCTCTGACGAATGGCGGAAAAGTTCTCCAAAGCTCGCCGCCTCCGATGCCGGCCGGCTTCAACGTCTGAGCCTGATCACGACCGGGTTGGTTTACGTACAGGTAATTTTCGGCGCGGTGCTGCGTCACACGGGCGAAATGCTGGCGCTGCATCTGATATTTGCAACGATCGTCGCCGTGCACGTTGTGTTGCTCGGCGCGCGCATTTTCAAGCGCCATCCCGACCGGCGCGAATTGCTGCGTCCCATTTCATTGCTCAGCGGACTGTTGCTTGCGCAAATCATACTCGGCGTGGCCGCGTACATGGGAAAGTTCGTTATGGCTTTGCCGGACATCCTCACAATCACGGTGCGAACGAGTCACGTCGTGGTCGGCTCGCTCATGCTGGCAACCAGTCTCGTTTTAGCTCTAAGATCGTTTAAGCTGTTCTCGCGCGGCGGTTTGACGCAGGAGCGGAAATTTATCGGCATGGGCACCGCGCGCAGAGCGGGAGAAATTTCGGCATGAGCTTCACTGAAGGAACCGTAGAAGTCGCGCTCGGCAGCGGCTACCGCCGCGCCGCGGAATTTATCGAGCTCACCAAGCCGCGCGTTACGTTGATGGTGTTGATCACCACCTTCGTCGGTTACTATCTCGGCGCCGACTCCTCTCCCGGTTATTCGCGGCTCGTCGCGGCGCTCATCGGTACGGGGCTTGCTTCCGGCGGCACGCTCGCGCTCAATCAGTTTTTGGAGCGACGCTCGGACGCGCTCATGGAGCGGACGCGCCGCCGTCCGCTGCCGGACGGAAGGATTCAGCCGCCGGAGGCGTTATTCTTTGGAATCGCGCTCGCCGCCGCCGGCTTGGCGATTCTCGGACTCGCGGTCAACCTCCTGAGCGCTCTGGTTACGGCGACGATCGTCGCGAGTTATCTTTTTGCTTACACCCCGCTCAAGCAAAGAAGCTCGCTCTGCGGCATTATCGGCGCGGTGCCGGGAGCGCTGCCTCCGGTCATCGGCTGGACGGCGGCGCGCGGCGAGATCGGCATTCCCGCCCTCGTGCTGTTCGCTATTTTATTTCTCTGGCAAATCCCGCACACGCTGGCGATCGCGTATATTTATCGCGACGATTTCAGCCGCGCCGGCATCCGATTCTTGCCGATCGTCGAGCCCGACGGCCGCAGCACCGGCCGCCAGATTATCGAGCATTGCTTGGCGTTGCTCGCGGTGAGTTTGCTGCCGATGCTCGTGGGAATAGCCGGCGCGTTTTATTTCGCCGCGGCGCTCATTCTCGGCGCCGGCTTCTTGGCTTACGGCGTGCGCCTGGCGCTCGCGCCCACTACGGCGGCGGCGCGGCGGCTCTTGTTCGCGTCGTTGATTTATCTGCCGGCGCTGCTCGTCGCGATGGCGCTCGACCGCATCCCGCCGGCGTTGTGACGACAGCATGGCTTCGGGAACGCCGAGAAAGAATAACCTGCGCGTCGGCTTCATTCTGCTGGCGGCGACGTTGCTCTACATGGGAGCGCTGATCGGGTACATGATAATCAGATAGGCGAGAAGCGCGAAAAATTTGTAGGGGCGACCGGCCGGTCGCCCAAAACGGGCAGGCACACAGGCCTGCCCCTACGTGCCTCATGCCTGGTGTTTATGTCAAGCGAAGCGATAGCGCGCAAAGTAGTTGAACCGGCGCTCCCCGCCTTCGGCGGCGGCGAGCCGCCCGATCGCCCGGCCGGTCTCTCGCAACCGCTCGTCACCAACGCGCGTCTGGCGCTGTTGATGTTGATCGCCGCGGAGACGATGTTTTTCTCCGGCTTGATCGGCGCGTTCATCGTCTTTCGCGTCGCGAGCCAGGCGTGGCCGCCGCCGTTTCAGCCGCGCCTTCCCGTCGGCGTGACCGCGGTGAACACGGTCATCCTGCTGCTCTCCGGCTTCTCCGCGCATCTCGCGCTCAGAGCCGTGCGTGCGGGAAAATCGGCGCTGCTCGTAAAGCGGCTATCGATTACGGTAGCGCTGGGAACCGTATTTCTCTGCGTTCAGGGCTACGAATGGCTGCGCTTGATCCGCTACGGCCTGAAGCTTTCGAGCGGGGTTTACGGCGCGACGTTTTACACGCTGATCGGCTGTCACGGCGCGCATGTGCTCGGCGCGGCGCTGTGGCTGCTCATCGTTCTCGCGCAGGCGCGCAAGGGCCGGTTCACGGAGCACGATTATGCCGGCGTACAACTCTGCGGCATGTACTGGACTTTTGTCGTCGCTCTTTGGCCGATACTTTACGGTCTCGTTTACCTCTATTGACCGAGTTCGGTTGACAGTTTTGACGCGATAGGATAATTTTCGGCTACTTAAATTTATGAAGCGGCGAATGCGGATATACGGCGTGTTGATCGGTCTCGCTCCGGTCCTTTTACATCGCATGGCGCACGCCTGCGCGGTGTGCCTCAACGGCGCCGGGGGCGAACGGCTGACCGACGCCTTCAACTGGAGCGTTCTGTTTCTCATGGCGATGCCGTACACGATTCTCTTTTCGGTGATCGGGTTTTTCTTTTACAGCTACCGGCGCGCGGCGAAGAAGGCCCGCGGGGAGACCGAAAAGGGGACGCCTTTACACTTGGCCTGGATTCATAAGGAGAGTGGAAGATGAGCGAAGCTGCTGCAATGGATGCCGCCGCCGAGGCCGCGGAATCGCCCCTGACTCCGGAGAGCTGGGGAAAGCTCGGCATGTGGGTTTTCCTCGCTGCCGACGCCATGTCGTTCGGCGGTCTAATCGTGGGGTACGCTCTGCTGCGCCACGCCAGCGCGAACTGGCCCCCGCCGGCGCAAACGCTGGGCATCAATCTGACGGCGTTTATGACTTTCCTGCTGATCGTCAGCAGCGTCACGATGGTGCTTTCGCTCTCGGCGATCCAGAACGGCGAAATGCGCCGGTTCAAAAAATTTCTCCTCCTGACTATCCTGGGCGGGCTTTTATTTCTCGGCTGCCAGGCCTACGAGTGGACCCATTTGCTGACCGAACGATTGCCGGAGATCGGCATCTCCTTTAGCTCGCATCTGTTCGCCACGACGTTTTTCGTTCTCACCGGCTTTCACGGCATGCACGTGACCGGCGGCGTCCTATACAACTCTTGCGTCCTGGCCGCGTGTCTCCGCGGGCGCTACGGCGCCAAGCACGTCGAGATCGCCGGCCTGTACTGGCATTTCGTCGATCTGGTCTGGATTTTGATTTTCACTTTCGTTTATCTGATTTAAGTCAGCCAATGGGGGAAGGACGATGACAACGGCTCAGGCTCATGCTCATCCGCAGCCCAACTACATGGGCGTCTTCTGGTGGCTTCTGGCCTTGACGATTGCAGAGGTTACGGTTGCTTATACGCACATGCCAAAACCCATCATGGTCATCCTGCTGGTAGGGATGGCTTTCACCAAGGCCGCTATGGTGGCCCTCTACTTCATGCATCTTAAATTCGAACGCTCCACTCTAACCTTGATTGCGCTCACGCCGTTGATCCTTTGCGTGTTTCTGAGCCTGATGCTCTTGCCCGACATCCATCCATGATTCCGCTCAATTCGCGGTTGCCTTGATTCCGCTCTCGTCGCTGCCGGCGCTCAATGCGGCCCTAAACTCCGCCAGCGCGCTGCTGCTCGCGGCCGGCTATCTTTTCATCCGCAGCGGCAAAATCGCCGCGCACCGGCGCTGCATGCTCGCGGCGCTCGCGACTTCGACGCTCTTCCTGACTTCGTATCTCATTTATCACTATCACGTCGGATCGGTTCCCTTCACCGGCCAGGGTTGGACACGCCGGCTCTATTTCACGATTCTCATCTCGCATACGAGCTTGGCGGTGACGATCGTGCCGCTGGTTCTCATTACGCTCTATCGCGCGCTCAGAAGCCGCTTCGAGCGTCACAAGCGCATCGCCCGCTGGACGCTTCCGCTATGGTTGTACGTGTCGGTGACGGGAGTGATCGTCTACGGAATGCTTTACGGCTTTTGAGCGGTCGGCGGGCAGTGGAGGAGGCGCTTCAATGAAATATCTCAGCCCGATGCGGGTTCCTCTTAGGTGCGGGCGGCCTTGAGCGCTTTACACGCGGCAATCCGCTCCGGGTGGCGGAGCTTTCTCAGCGCGATGGCTTCGATTTGACGAATTCTTTCGCGCGTGATGCCAAAAACTTTGCCCGTCTCTTCCAGGGTATAATCCGATTTTTCCCTGATCCCAAATCGCATGCGGAGGATTTTTTCCTCCCTGGGACTGAGGGTCGTCAGGATCCTCTGCGTCTCTTCTTGAAGGTTGAGCTCCATCGCTGCTTTCTCGGGGTCGGGGGAGTGTTCATCCCTCACCAGGTCTCCCATACAAATCTCCTCGCCCTCTCCCATGGGGGCTTCCAGAGAAACCGGCTCCTGCACCAGGTTGACGATGAGCTGGACTTTTTCCACCGGGAGCGACATTTCGGCGGCGATCTCGTCGATCTCGGGTCTGCGGCCCATCCGGCGGTTCAAGTAATGCGTCGTTTGGTTGAATTTCTTTACCAGCTCAACCATGTGGACCGGAATGCGGATGGTGCGAGAGTGATCCGAGAGCGACCGGGTGATGGCCTGGCGTATCCACCAGGTTGCGTAAGTCGAAAATCTGAATCCCAGCCGGTGATCGAACTTTCCGACCGCCCTCATCAGTCCCAGGTTGCCTTCCTGGATCAAATCGAGAAATTGGAGTCCCCGGCCGCAATACTTTTTCGCGATGGCCACGACCAGGCGGAGATTGGCCTCGACGAATTGATTCTTGGCCACAGCGACTTCGGCCTTTTTGTGAAGGAGGTCCCCGACTATCCGTCCGATTTCGTGGGCGGCCATTCCCATCTCCTTCTCGATCGCGCGAATCTCCGTTTTTTCCCTTCTTCCGGGAACCTTCTGTTCCAGCTCTTTGAGTCTCTTATAAGTTTCTTGATGACTCTCGGCGATCAGCTCGATCTGGCCGCGGCTGAGTTTTAGGCCTTTTATGGCCGCGGAGAATCTTTCTTTTTGGCGCGCGAGTCGCGCCTGGAGCTGCCGGCGCCGCCTCGCGGTCAGTCGCTTGTCGAGCTGGTCCGCTATACGTTCGTAACTGCCGGCAAGCAGCCGGAGCTTTCGCGTTTGCCGGCCAAAGCGGGCCTTGAGAATTCTCTCTTCGACCGCGAGTTTCCCCGGCCCGCCGCCCGGCAAAGTCTCTTCCATATCGCCGACGACATCGCGTATGTTGACTGCGCGGGCCGCGACCTTTTTGCCCAGGTCGAGCGTCCAATGAAGCGCCAGAGGCGAAGAGAGGATCTCCGTTGCGATCTGCGCCTCGAGCTCCTCGATTTTCTGAGCCAGTTTTACTTCTTGTTCGCGGCTGAGGAGAGGGAAGGCCCCGAGATCGCGGAGATAAAGTAAGATCGGATCGGCCGGCTTGCCTGCCGTATCGCTCGTAAAATCGGCGCGGGCGTCTTCCTCATCCGGCGTATCCTCTGCCCGGCTTTTCGGGTCCCGCGGAGGTTCGACGCCCTCTTCGTTCTCATGGGCCGGCTCTCGTAACTCGAGATCGAGCGAGCCTTCCGGCTCATCCAGGAGCAGCCCGGCATTTTCCGGAGCGATGCGATGATTGTGATCCATCTCCACGGGCGCGACAAGCTTGATCGGATTGCTAGAGGGTCAAGCTAGGCTTACTTGAAGAATTTCAGGTAACCTTGGAAGGAACCCTATACCCGAACGATATCAGCGACGGTAGACCGATTAGCCGAAAGTGTCAACTTAAATCTTTACGCGCTCGGACGCCTGTAGTATAAATCATGATTCGGTGCAGTCATCGAATCACGGAAGCGTATTTGCGGCCGAGCGGGGAACCGGCGGATCGTCCTCCTATTACCGGCATGACTTACCACGGGATCGCGATCTTGCGGCATCCTGCTCATTCAGCGCCAAAGCTTCGCGTTGAGGGCTTGTGCCGTCCGGCTCGGAATAGACCATGAAAAGAGGAGACAGGACATGAACGAGGGAGACAAGCGGCTGTTCGTCGGCATAAAGATCTCGTCGAAGCTGCAAAGAGAACTGGATAATTTCGCTCGTGGCACCGAGCATTACTTCAAAGAGGACAAGCCCGAGTCGCTCCAGATCATAACCGTCGGCGAAGACAAGCTGATCGGCAGGTTCCTGGAAGACGGTTTTCCCGCGACCGGCATCGAGGACGTGAGCCGCAACGTCCGCAGCATCGTGGGGCTGATTACCTCCGGCTACCGGATCCCGGACGATTCCATCCGAATCTACGTCGATCCCACGGCGAACGCCGCTGCGGCGGATTCGTAGCCTCTATTTCGATCTACTGGAATTTTGGCTCAGTCGAAACCGGACAGCCGCAGTTGTAGGCGCATGTCGCGCAGTCCCGTTTCATCTCGGGAAGCTCCGTCAGGCAGCGCGGGCACCGTTCTGTAAAAGGAGTGACGATCCGATAATTACAGCACGGACAGGTCCGCGCCTCCGAGCGCAATCTGTTTTCCAGCGTCGTCATATGAGTATCTGCGACAACAGCCCCGCGACGGCGAATGCCGCCACCCACGTCCCCGTCCAGACGATGGCAGCCTCCTTGAAGCCGCGCTCTTTCAGCATGACCATCAACGAGGCGATGCAGGGCGTGAAAAGAGTGATCGTCACCAGAGCGACGACGGTCTGATTCGGCGTGAGCGCAAGCTGGTAAAGCCCGGCAGCGCCGAAATCTCTCCGCACCATCCCCATGACGAACGCGCGCGCGCTCTCGCGCGGAAGTTGCAGCCAGCCGGTGGTAAGCGGCGCGAGCAGATCCTGCCAGACGGCGAGCAGCCCGGTTATCTGCAAGATGCCGACGCCGAGGGCGCCGGCGAAAAACCACGAGGTCGCTTCCTTCATGAAATAGTACGCGCGGTAG
>JBGQBP010000200.1:0-7220 GCA_041494945.1 Binatia bacterium
GAGAAGCCAGGTTTGTCCGTCACTCTGGGCAGAGAAAACTCAGGAAGCTAGCGCGGCCTGAATAGCGCGCACGGTGTACACCTGCGCGAGATGCGTTCGATACTCCTTCGAGCCGTTGATGTCTTCGAGCGGATCGACGCCTGAGGTGACTTTAGACGCCGCCCGCTCCAGCAGTCCGATCTCGAGTTTTTTCCCTTTTAAAAGCTTCTCCACTTCTCCGGCCCGATAAGGTTTGTCGCCGACGCCGGTCATTCCGATCGCGATGTCCTGGCAAATTCCATTCTGCTCAAGCTCCAACCGGACCGCCACGCCGACGACGGCAAACCCCGAGGACCTCTGCGCGGCTTTGAGATACGCCGTCTTGCTCTCACGCCACACCGGGACTTTGATCTCGGTCAATATTTCGTCGGGTTCCAGGTTACTGGTGAGAAAGCCGACGAAGAAATCTTCCGCTTTGATCCATCTCTCGCCGTCGGGACCCGTCGCCTTGATCTCGGCGTCGAGCGCGAGAATTGCAGCCGGCATGTCCGCCGTAGGATCGGCGTGGGCGAGACTGCCGCCGAGCGTTCCCTGATTGCGCACTTGAACGTCGCCGATGGTCGCGGCCACTTGCGTGAGAAGCGGGCAGTCTCTTCTTACTATGTCGGAGTTTTCGATCTCAGCGTGAGTCGTAAGCGCGCCGATGCGGATTCTGTCGCCATCGGCGCGGACATAATTTAGGTCAGGAATCCTATTGAGATCGATCACATGCGTCGGCTTCGCAAGGCGAAGCTTCATTAACGGGACGAGGCTCTGGCCGCCGGCGAGAATCTTGGCGTCGTCCTTATACGTCGAAAGCAGCTTGAGCGCTTCGTTCAGCGATGTCGGGGCAAAATATTCGAAGGACGACGGAATCATACGATTTCAGGTTTTAGATTTTGGATTTTAGATTCCTGGATAAGGTTCCAAACTCGCTCCGGCGAGAGAGGGAGATCTCTGACCTTTACACCCAATGGCCTGAGCGCGTCTTCCACCGCGCTCGCGATCGCAGCGGGCGAGGGGATGGCCGCGCCTTCGCCGGCGGCCTTCTGCCCCAGGGTCGTGAACGGCGACGGCACGGGATGGTGCTCGATCTCGACGCGCGGCGTTTCCAGCGTCGAGGACTTTCCATAGTCCGTCAGCGTCAGCGTCAACAGCTGGCCCTCCGAGTTGTAAATAAATCCTTCGCCCAGGGCGACGGAGATGCCGTGCGCCGCCGAGCCGTAGATCTGCCCGTCGACGACCTGAGGATGAATCACGGTGCCGTTGTCGCCGACGATGAGATAACGCAGCACGTGGACCTTGCCGGTATCTTTATCCACCTCGACGACGGCGGCGTGCGCGGCGGCGGAAAAGGTAAACTGCGCGCGCACCTTACGGTCGGCCCCGGGAACCAGATTCGGCTCGCCGTGCGGAAACGTGTAATAGAGCGTGGCTTGCAGTCCCGCCTCGGCGCCTTTCGGCAGCAGCGCCTGATTTCCGTAGACGATTTTTCCCAGCTCGGCCAACGTGATTTTTTTTATCGGTGATCCCGAGGCCTGAACGGCGCCGCCGGCGATTGTAAGCTCCGCCGGATTTGCGTTGAGGACGTGGGCGGCAATAGCGAGGATTTTTTCCTTGAGCTTGGTCGCCGCGCCATGCACCGCGCCGATATCGTAGAGGTGAAAGTTGTTGCCGCTGTTCGCCGCGGAGACTCCCCACGGAGCGAGGTCGCTGTCGAACGGGGTGCTGATGCTGATTTTCTCCGGTGGAATGCCCAGAACCTCCGCTGCAACTTGCGCGGTCGTGGTCTCGTGGGCCTGGCCGCAGTTGGGCGAGCCGAGATAAAGCGCGATCGTGCCGTTCCTCTCCAGCTTGATGGTGGCGCCGTTCACTCCGCCCGCGCCGGGGCTTTCCTTCATCTCGGGGAAGATCGCCATGTCGCGCGCGGCGTTGCGGCCGCCGGGCTCGACGCCGATGACGACGCCGATGCCGAGCAGCCGGCCTTTCTCGCGCCCGCGTTTTTGTTCTTCTCGAAGCTTGTCGTAACCGATCTTTTCCACCGCTCTGGCGAGCAGCGCCGGATAGTCGCCGCTGTCGTAAATATTTCCGCTGGGCGTCGTGTAAGGCATTTCGTTCGGCTGGATCAGATTGATTTCACGCACCGCGATTGGGCTCAGCTCCAGCTCTTCGGCGATCCGGTCCATGATCCGTTCCCAGATGTAGCACATGCCGGGCTTGCCGATGCCGCGATTGGGAATCACCGGGCACTTGTTGGTGACGACGGACCAGCCTTCCATCGAGATATTTTTGACTTTATACGTGTTAACGAGGTTGTTGAGCTTATTGGTGAAATGGATCGTGAGCGTGCTGGTGGAGCCGCCCACGTCGTCGATCTCTTTGAATCTCAGTCCGAGAACCGTTCCGTCTTTTTTTACTGCCGCTTCGACTGCAAACTCCTGCGCGCAGGAGTGGCCTGCGGCCATCATGTGCTCGCTGCGGTCTTCGATCCACTTGACCGGCCGTCCGCTCCGGATCGCCAGCAGGCTCGTGATCACGACGTATTTTCGAATCAGATGGATCTTTTGGCCGAAGCCGCCGCCGATATCCGGGATGATGACCCGAATGTCTTCCAGCTCCAGCGCCTCGCGCAGCGCGTCGTAGATCACCTCCGGCACCTGGGCGTTGACCCAGACGGTCAGTTTTTTGCTGGCGGAGTCGAAAGAAGCGATACAAGCGAAGGGCTCGAGCGGAGTCGAGCTGTAGCGGTGGATCTTGAGATTCTCTTTGACAATTTTGTCCGCGGATTTGAACGCGCCTTCGATGTCGCCGTAGGTGAGCTGCCCTTTCCAGGCGACGTTCGACTCCAACTCGTCGAAGAGCAAGGCCGAGCCGGCGCGCATCGCGTCGGCGGTATCGACGACCGGAGGAAGAGCGTCATACTCCATCGAGATCAGCTCCAACGCGTCCTCCGCCGTTCCGCGGTCGCGCGCGGCCACCGCCGCGACCGGTTCGCCCAGGTAGCGGACTTTGTCGACGGCCGTCGCGTATTCGGGAATCGGTTTGCGGAGCCCTGCGGCGTAGCGGCCGGGCTTGAATGGTTTGGTCAGTGCAACGAAGTCCGAAGGAGTTACGGCGGTGGCGACTCCGGGAAGTTTCAGAGCTTCGCTCGCATCCGCGCCGACGATGCGCGCGTGAGCGTACGGGCTCCTGAGTATCACCGCCTGCAACATGCCGGGCAGGATGATGTCGTCCGTAAAGTTACCGCGGCCAGTGACGTGGCGCGGTCCCTCTTTGCTGCGGGTGGATTTACCTATGTATTTTGTGTCAGGCATGGTGCGAAGACCGTGTTTCTCCCGTCACTCCCGCGGAAGCGGGAGTCTAGGCTTTGTAGGGGCGCGATTCATCGCGCCCTGGATTCCCGTTTTCACGGGAATGACGGAGAAAGAGCACATCCTTATGTTACGCCTCACTTGCGGCTCATTTTGCTGGCCGCTTCTTTGACGGATTCAATTATCTGCGCATAGCCCGTGCACATGCAGAGATTCCCCGCCAGGGCGCCGCGAATCTCTTCTTCGTTAGGATTTGGATTTCTTTTCAAAAGCGCATACGCGGCCAGAACCATTCCCGGCGTGCAGTAGCCGCACTGGAATCCGTATTTTTCGACGAACGCCTCCTGCACCGGATGGAGCGTGCCGTTTTTTGCGAGTCCTTCGATGGTGGTGATATCTCTTCCATTTACCTGCACCGCGAAGAGCAGACACGACTTCACCAGCTTCCCGTCGAGAAGAATCGTGCAGGCGCCGCACTCGCCGATAACGCAGCCGACGTGCGTCCCCGTGAGGCCGGTCACCTCGCGCAGAAAGTGAGAGAGCAGCAAACGCGGCTCTGCGTCCTCTTGATAACGCCGGCCGTTGATCGTCACGTTGATCGTCTGCTTCATGAAATCGGAGAATAGCTTTCGCCATCGGGCGCGTCAAGCTTGCAGCGCGTGCTGCGCCTGCCGAATCCGGCAAGAGGTAATATGCGGAAGTAGCTTTCAGCCGTTGTCGTTATCCACAAGTGAGCGGCTCTTTACAATGCAGCGTAACCATTATAGAAATCGTCACACGCGCACGTATCCAAACCGTACTATACGGAAGTAAGGCGGTACTACACGGAACAAGATATTCATAGTTAGGTGTCAGAACCATGACCAAAGATAATTGGCTCTGGACCATGGCGCTATTTGGAAAGTTTCTTCTCTGCTGGTTTGTCCTAGAAACCTTTTTGTACTACTGGACTGGTCGCTTCTTTGTTGAGATCGAGGCCATTCTTTCATTTTACCGAATGGGGTCGTACGGGTGGGCTTTGCACCACATCATCATGGTGCCAGTCGCTGGTCTCGCAATATTATTCATCGGACCCCTTTTGCTCAAGGGGCGATGGACTGGATTTTGTCTTGCGATGCTTTACTGGGCCTTGGGTAATATTGTGAATCCTTTTTGGTACGTTTTTCCGCATCGGTGGCAATCGACAGCCGACGGACCCACGATCTTTCTCTTGGTTATCAACATCACCTGGTCTTTGATTGTGTTAGCCGGAATCATCGGCTTTTTTTATTCCAGACGTTCGACACCTAACTTGACGCTTCAGCCGCTAGCTCAAAGCTCCGGCTGAGCTTTGCGTTAACTTAAAAGCCTCTTACCCCAAGCGGAGTTATATTCTCTGTAGCGCTTCTTTGGCCGCGCGGCGCACGAGGACCTTGACCATCTCGCATTTGTACTCCGCCGAGCCGCGGTTGTCGTCGATCGGATCGGTTTCAGACGAGGCGACCTCGGCCATTTCGGAAATCAGTTTATCTGTGATCTTTTGCTTGCGCAGGATCTGCTCGGCGTTCTTCGCGCGTAGGATTGTTGGCGCGACGGAGTTCAGCGCGAGACGAACCTCATCGCACGTGTCGCCTCGCAGCCGGAGCGCGAGCGCGACTCCGACGGTGGCAAAGTCCTCCTGGCTCCGCGGCAGGAACTTGATGTGCGACCAGCGAAAACCGCTCACGGGCGGCGGGACGCGGATTTCGGTGAGAATCTCGCCGCCTTCGATAGCCGTCTGATAGTAATCGACAAAGAATTCGTCCAGCGCGACGGTTCTCTTTCCCTTTGAAGAGAGGAGCACAACTTCCGCGTCGAGCGCGAGAAGGCTTGCGCCCGGATCGGTCAGCGGATCGCCCTGGCAGAGATTGCCGCCGATGGTCGCCATGTTGCGGATGCGCGGCTGCGCGACCTTGCGAAACGTTTCGTGGAGCAGGGGATAGTGCTCCCGCACCGCCGGATGAAGCTCGATGTCCCTATGCCGCGCGCCGGCCCCGATCGTCAAACCGTTCTTAGAATCGAAGCGGATTACGTCGAAGCCGGGAATTTTAGCCAGGCTGATAACGACGCGAGGATTCAATAGCTTCATGCGCATCCATATCAGCAGCGCCGTGCCGCCCGCGATGAGCTTTGCTTCGTCGCCGTGGCGCTCCAGGAGAGCGCAGGCATCTTGAACGCTCTCCGGCTCGATGTAATCGAACTTGACCATCTATCTATTCATTCACTCTGCGTCATTCCCGCACACGCGGGAATCCAGTCTTTGATCTTCGACCGTGCTACGACCCTGGATGCCCGCTTCCGCGGGCATGACGGAAATTTGTCTCTCCTCGGTAACCCGCACAAAGGCTGTCTACTGCTTACTCTTCTTTTTTCTCTTTCAGCGCCTTCAGCACCTTCTCCGGCGTGATGGGCAACGTCTTGATGCGCACGCCGACGGCGTCGAAGATCGCATTGCTGATCACTGCCGCGGTCGGGTCCATGCCCAGCTCGCCCAATCCTTTCGCGCCGAACGGACCCGTCGGCTCGTAGGAATCGGCGAAGCCGTGTTTCAGCGGCGGCATGTCGCGCATCGACGGAATGCGGTAGTCGGAGAAATTCGGATTGAGCGGCCTGCCCTCGTCGAAGCGTAGCCCTTCGATCAAGGCGTAGCCGATGCCTTGCGCCACCGCGCCCTCGACCTGTCCCTCGGCGCCGACCGGATTGATCACCGTGCCGCAGTCCGACGCCGCGACGTATTGGAGAATCTTCACCTGGCCGGTCTCGCGGTCCACTTCTACCTGGACCGCCTGGCAGCCGTAATTATACGCGCCGGATTCGTTGCCGTAGCGCGTGGAATCCTGTAAGACCGAGTCGGCGTCGAACTTTCCCGAGGCGACGATCGGCGCGCCGCCGTTGCGAAACAGCCGGGCGCGCGCCACGTCGGCAACCGTCAACGCCTTTTGCTCCGCGCCCTTGACGAAAATCTTTCCGTCGCGCGCGACGAGATCTTCCGGGTTGGCTTCAAGCATCTCCGCCGCCTGCTCGAAGAGTTGCTGCTTTACTTTCGCGGCGGCATCGCGCACCGCGTTGCCGCTTATATAGGTGAGCCGGCTGGCGAAGGCGCCGAGACAGAAAGTGGTGAGGTCCGTGTCGGCTTGGGAAACCTCCACGTCCTCGATCGGAACGCCAAGCTCTTCGGCGGCAATCGCGCACATGGTGGTATAGCATCCCTGGCCGGCTTCTCCCTCGCCGCTCAAGATGAGAGCCTTGCCGTCTTCGTTGATCTTGATCGTCGCCGAGCTGCCGTCGTAGTCGCCGAAGTGACGCTTGCCGCTGACGTGGACCGTGCAAGCCAATCCCAATCCGGTGTTGGGCTTTTTGGCGGCGCGCTTTTTCTTCCAGTCCATCATCTTTTCGGTCATGTCGATGCACTGCTTCAATTCGCAACTGATGACGCGGTTGCCGTGCGGCGAGACGTAGCCGGGCTCCGCCGCATTGATGCGCGCGATCTCGAGCGGATCGATTCCCAACTCATGCGCGGCCTCGTCGATCGCTTGCTCGACGGCCCACTCGGCCGACGGATTACCGAAGCCGCGAAAGGCGCCGGTCGGAATTTTGTTCGTGTAGACGAGATACGCTTGTGTTTTGACGTCCGAGTACTTGTAGCAGGTGTCGTGGCGCAGAACGGCGACGCCTGTGATCGCAGGGGCTTTCGCCGAGTACGCGCCGTTGTCGGCGACGACGCGCGTCTGCTTGGCCCGGATCCGGCCGTCTTTCTTAAATCCCATCTTGACGTAGATTTTCATAAAGACGCGCGGACGGCTGCCGGCAAGGAATTCTTCCTCGCGCGTGTTGATGACCTTGACCGGCTTGCCGGCTTTGCGCGAAAGGATC
>JBGQBP010000201.1:0-7190 GCA_041494945.1 Binatia bacterium
CCGCGGAATTTGCGGAGAGACGGATCTATACCCATGTCTTGAATCGCGGCGGCAAGGGATTTCATAGTCCAGCGGACCAACTCGGGATCGTTTCGGACCCGATTGTAGAGGGCAAAGGCTGACAATAGCGCAGTGTTTGTCGGGTCAGGGTTTTTGTTGTTAAGGGGCCGAAAGGATTATAGAATTGTCCCGAATTTTGAAATCGTCGGTTGGGATGGATTGATCTACTCACTTAATAGTTCGGCGGACACCGGAAGGGCGACGCCGTCCGGTGAGGTTATTCGATGGCCGACATGAATCCCGGGAGAGCTCTCAACGTGGTCAATCGCGTTGAGATGATGTGTGACTTCATCGAGAACCCGGCTGTCCGGACTGCCGTCGAGCAGGCTGTGCCCGTTACGATGCCGCGTGCACCTGGCGCTCTCGGCTTCGATATTCCTCTTTGGGTCGGGCTCGGAATCGTGGGACTCTGGGCAGCGCTTGACGGTTTTTCAGAGCGGGCCGCGCTACCTGACCCTACATGCTCAGCGTGCGGTAGGCACTGTATCCCAGCCCGTTTCGCCTCGCGCACCCAAGGAACGGAAGGCTTGAGCTTGGCGGAGTTGGAAGACTTGCGCCATCTTTACGCCCACAACTATGCCGGCGAGGCGGACGACGAATACTTCGGCACGGCTGCTCCGCGTAGAAGACACGTATTGACTCGTGGCGCGGTCGTTCAACTCACGTGTGGCGGACAGTTCGATGGACAGAGGATTCAGCTTGATCTTCCTCACCTCAGGGCATACGCGCGCACGGTGCGAAATGTGCTGCAGCGCTTTCCATAGGAATCGGAGTAACCTGCAGCGTATGTTGGTGGCCGTGAGCTGTGGCATTCACCCTGGCCAACCAGGGCAGGGCGCGAGTGGCGAGCTTGGGTGGCAGGAGGACGCAATGAAAGACGCGGTTCCATCCGGGCCGGCCGCCGAACCCGGCGCTCAAGCGGAGCGGGCAACGGCGGCGCTGCACTTGCTGTTGCCCGCCCGCTTAGATCTGCGTTGGGCGTCATAGACACTACGGAGCTATGAGCACTTTCTTAATAACTATGTTTGCGCTTAGCGTTTTGTATGCGGTTCTTGGTAATGCCGTTGTTTACTTCATTCTGCTTCGTCGCGGAGTTCCGACCCGTTCCTTATGGGCAGGCACTCCGTTCTATCTGTATCGCGTTTGTCTGGGAGCAGGCCCGACTGTTGGTGTGCGCCTGCGACGTTTTGCGTACAGCACCGACATTGCGTTTCTGGCCGCTATGTTGTTGGGGCTTTGCCTTGCTGCTCTCTCGCGCTAAGGTGGTTGGCGCCCAACATTGCCCTCGAGCGGACGCCGTGGGACATCGGGGCGCTTCGCGGTTCGGTTCGGGGTCGACGCCGCTCATCTTAAACGATAAGCGGACCGCTCGCGACGCCTAGAATTGAAACGATAGGGATGATTGAAGCGAACACAGAGAGATCGAAACAGTTTGGTTCCGTGAAATGGTCGCTCGCTTGGGCTTCGCCCATCCGCTTATCGCGGCGCGCGAGCGACTGATCGACACCGCAAAGACAACCAGGGGGACAGACCACACCGCAGCATAACGAAGCCTGCCGTTTTGCCGGATCTAACCGCCTCCACCGTTCTTCAAATACTCCACGATCTGTCTCTGCCCGTGTTTCATGGTCCATTCGTGATTCCAGCGGAACACCGGCTTTAAGATCGGCGAGAGAATTTTTACCAGCGGCTTTTCGACTTTCGGATTCCATTCCAGAGTCACCGATGTTGCTTCGTCACGGCTTGGCTGCCGTCCGTTAAAATCATAAGCTAACCGTTTGAAGCTTTTAAACACTTGTGCGAAACTCAACCCGCTCTTTTTACCGGACCTCCTTCGCAGTAGGTCAATACTCGCAAAGGGCGGTGGCCAAAGAGAGGGTCTTTAGAGATCGTTCAGCGAGGCGACCAGAATGACAGACATGGAAGATTCGGCAGAGGCGCTAATCAGAACAATCGCCAAGTTCGCAGGTCATATATTTGGCGGTACGGCATTGTTCTTTCTTGTTGCAGGCGCGGCCCTTTTACTGCATTACTTTGTCCAATGGGTAGCTACTCAGGGAATGCCAGTGTTGATTGTAGAGACTCTCGGAGGCTTGGAATACTTGCTCTTCGCGGCTGACGTGATAGTATTTGGCTGTTGGATTGCTGTGAGCATGCTTGTGACTCTGAGACATATCTGGGATATCTCGAGGCATCGCTAAATGGAAACCGTCAAACAAGCGTTCACAAAACCCCTGAAGCTAGCGCTGGAAGGTCTTGTGGAAGGGTTAAGAGAGTCGCCTGCCGGATTTGTCGAACCGTTGGTCGCGTTCTGGCGCACTGCGAAGTCGAAGGCCGAGGGTTCGACGCTGCCAGACGTATCAGTCAAGCGCAGCGCTCGCACTAACCTCCTCTAATCAGCGCTTCGCGTAGAAACAGAGTACGCTCTGCCATTTCTGGCTGAGTCCATCTCCCGCTTGCAACTTTCCGTTTAGAGATGGGTTGACCTCACACGCGGTAGACGCCGCATGCCGGTCTACTTGGTAAAGTTATGACATTATTTTAGCCAACTACGCGCTGTAGGGCGGTCAAATGTTCGATAATCTCTTCTTCTCCCCTCCTCATGCTCCATTCGTGATTCCAATAGAAGAGCGGCTTCAAGATCGGAGAGAGAAATTTTACCAGCGGCTTTTCGACGCGGGGATCCCATTCGAGAGTCACCGCTGTCCCCTCGCCTTCCGGTTTCAGCACCCAACGCGACACGTCGGTGACAAAATCTCCCGTCGCTCGAAATTCGATCAGGCTGGGTTTTTCCGTGCGCAGAGTTTCGATCGTGAACCGAAGCTTATAGGGCAGCCGGCCTTTGGCCACGACCGCCACCCTCTTGCCGCTATTATCCAGCGGCTTCGCGCTCAAGTAAACGCCGCGCCACCAGCGCGGATAATCTTCCGGCCGCGACAGCACTTCCCAAACTTGTTCAGCGGAGAATGGAACGCGCCAACGGTCCTCAAAGCGATAGACGTTGGCGTGGTTGCGATCTTTCACGGAACGCCTTTGGCCCTGCGTTCGCAGTAGACTTTCAAGCCCGCCATGGCTTTGTCCATCGCCGCGATCATTTTTTTCTCGAAAAACCGGGCCGCCAGGCGTCCGAGAAAATTCGGTTGATCGCTCGCGTCGTACCAGACGGTGGTCGTCTTTCCCGACATCGCGAAGCTGTACACCTCAAGCCCTTCGCCGAAGACGCTCCGGTTGACGATCTGTAGCGCGCTTCCGCGAACGGATTCTGTGATTGTGAGCTCAAAATCAAATTTCAGCGCGCCGGCGTGACAGCGCCACGTCGCTTTGGCTCCCGGTCTCGGCCATTCCGGGGAAATGAACGGGTAATCGCCGAACTCGGGCGTCCATTCGCGGGCGCGGCCAAGATCGGTGATGACCTCCCAGACCATCTCCGAGGGCGCTTCTATCTTTACGCGGCGTCGTATTCGCATGGGATTTAAACGAATGCGATAAAAATCTCGTCGGCCAGCATCAGACCGCGGCGTGTCAGTCGTAGTCCGGCGTCTTTGGATTCCATCAGCCCTTCTTCCAACCACGAGCCGATCTGCGGATAAATTTCCGCCGGCTTTTGGCCAAAGCGGCGGAAAAAATCTTCGACGGAAACGCCTCGCGTCATTCTCAGACCCATGAACATGAATTCGGCCGCCGCTCTTTCACGATTCAAGCTCTCGCTTTCAACCACCGCGGTTCCATCGCGCGCTACTTTTTCCATGTACCGGACGGAACTTCTCTCTTCGCGCCATCGAAGACCGAGTACGCCGTTTCCATCACGGCTTACAAACGAGTGCGCGCCGGCGCCGATTCCCAGGTAATCGCCACCCTGCCAGTACGTGCTGTTATGCCTCGACTGCCGTTCCGGTTTCGCATAATTCGAGATTTCGTACCGTTCCAGACCCGCTTGTGCAAGCGTTACCTCGATCACCTCGGCCATCGAGATCTCTTCATCTTCAGGCAAAGGACGGATTTCCCCATGTTTGAACCAATGATGAAAAACAGTTCGCTCTTCAATGGTCAAATTGTAGGCTGATAAATGCGGCGGCTGCCAGGCCAAGGCTTCGGTCAGATCCGCTTGCAAATCGGCCAGCGACTCTCCTGGAACGGCGTAGATCAGATCCATACTGAAGTTCTCAAAACCAACTTGTTCGATGGTTTTCAAAGCCTGGCGCGTCTCGTCGGCCGAATGGAGACGGCCGAGAAATTTAAGCAGATGGGGTTGAAACGACTGGACGCCGAGGCTCAGCCGATTGACGCCACACGACCGATAGCCGGAAAAATTCTTCCGGTCCTCCGTTCCGGGATTCGCTTCGAGCGTGATCTCAACGTTATCGATCAACGGATAAAGCGCCGCCGCTGCGTCGAGAATCCCGCCGATGGATTGGGACGAGAACAGCGAGGGCGTTCCGCCGCCGAAGAAAACGCTCTTGAGCTTTCTTCCGCGCCAATCGTCCGACTGCGAATAGAACTGCAACTCCTTCAGCAGCGCCTCACAATATTCCGCCTCGGGGATTTTGGACGCGACGTGAACGTTAAAATCGCAGTACGGGCATTTGGCCGCGCAGTACGGGATATGCACGTAGAGGGAGAAAGGCTCTTTGTCTGACCCCATACCACCATCTTATTTCTCCCGAAAAAGCTCTGCAACCGTTCGTTTTCTGTTAAAGACGCTGATTTGAATTCAATACTCCCCGCTGTTATAGTCCATTTTGTTTTTCCAGAGAGGTTTTTTTCGTGTCCGTCGCCGAGCACAAGGAAAAAGGCAAGAGAAGCGTCGGTTGTTTCGTGCTCACCGTGAGCGACACGCGCGACGAGTCCACCGACCAGAGCGGTCAAACGATTAAGAATCTCCTCGACGAGTATGGCCACCGGCTGGCCGGATATCGGATCGTGAAAGATGAGCCGCTTCAGATCGAATCTCTACTCAACCAGACACTGGCCGATGGCGACATCGAGGCGGTGATCGTCAACGGCGGCACCGGCATCTCGCCGCGCGACGGCACGTATGAGGTGATCGATCGATTTTTGGAGAAACGCCTCGACGGCTTCGGAGAGATCTTTCGCTTTTTGAGCTATCAGGATATCGGCTCGGCGGCGATCATGAGCCGCGCCGTCGCCGGCTCGGCCAAAGGAAAAGTGCTGATCTCGCTTCCCGGCTCCCGGGGAGCGGTCGAGCTCGCAATGCGCCGCCTGATCTTGCCCGAGCTGGGACATATGATATCCCAGCTCGAGGGGAAATGACGATCAAAGTAAAATTCTTCGCCATTCTGCGCGAGCGCGCAGGCGCCGGCGCGATCACCAAGGAGATCGAGGAAGGCAGCACGGTCGCCGACCTCTGGGAAGCGCTGAAAAAAGATTACCCCGGACTGGCGCCGGTGGCGACGCGGCTTCTCTACGCGGTGAACCAAAATTACGTGAAGCCGGACTACGCGTTGAAAGAGAGAGATGAAGTGGTGTTCATCCCGCCGGTGAGCGGAGGCTAAAGATGTTTCGCGTCACACGAGAGCCGATCGATATTCAAGAGCTGGTGCGATGCGTGACCGACCCGTCGGCCGGCGCCATCGCCACGTTCATCGGCACCACGAGAAACAACAACGAAGGCCGTAAGGTCATCGCGCTCGACTACGAAGCTTATCCTGAAATGGCCGAAAAAGAGTTGGCGCGGATCGGAGAAGAAGCCAAGAAAAAATGGAATATCGAGCGCATGGCGATCACGCATCGGATCGGTCCGGTCCAGATCGCCGAACCGAGCGTGATCATCGCCGTCTCCGCCGCGCACCGCGACGACGCCTTTCAAGCCTGCCGCTTCGCGATCGAGGAAATCAAGAAAACCGTGCCGATCTGGAAAAAGGAAATATTCGAGGGAGGGGAGGTGTGGATTGGCACGCAATCCGGCCAACCTTTGGCAGGCCGCTGAAAGCGTCCACCTGCCATAGCCCGCCAGTGGCGGGCGTTAAGATCGTCGCGCTTCGATCCGCCTCGCTCGACGTACTGAAAAAAGTACGCCTCCGCTCGTCGGTTCTCGCGCGCCTCGCATCTGGGACGTTTTGATCGGCCTGCAAGAAGTTTAAAGCTATGGAACCATCTCTCTACGCCGCCTTCAGTCTTGGCTTGATCCTGGGCGTCAAGCACGCCCTGGACGCCGACCATCTGATCGCGGTCTCCACCATCGTCAGCGAGCATAAAAATCTCAAATGGGCTTCTCTCATCGGCGCCTTCTGGGGCCTGGGCCACACGGCGACCCTTTTTGTCGTGGGCGTGCTCGTCATCGGACTCCGCCTGACCATTCCGCCGCGCCTCGCATTGGGGCTGGAGTTTTTGGTGGCGGTCATGCTGGTGGCGCTCGGCGTCAACATCTTGTGGCGCTCTTTTCGCTCCGAAAAAATCCACCTGCACGCGCACAACCACAGCCCCGAGACGCACGCCCACTTCCACATCCACGGCGAACGGGAAGAAACTCACATCCACCCTCATCCTTTCAAGTCGATGCGCAAGCCGTTTTTCGTCGGCATGGTCCACGGCCTGGCGGGAAGCGCCGCGTTGATGCTGCTGGTCTTGACGACGATTCCATCGCCGATGGCCGGGCTGCTCTATATCGTGATTTTCGGCTTCGGCTCGGTCGGCAGCATGCTGGTGCTGAGCAGTGTGATCGGCCTGCCCTTTATCCTCACCGCTCAAAGATTCACCGTTCTCAACCACTGGATACGCCTCGTGGCGGGGCTGGCGAGTGCAGCCTTCGGGCTTTTCCTCGGGTGGGACATCGGCTTCAACGACGGACTCTTCTAGCACGGATTGTTCACGGCGATCAGCCCTCAAGCGCGAGCCACTTCGAGCTCGCACTCTCGGGCTACTTATGTGAATAATCGGCTAAATCAGTTTAAAGACGGCGAGCGGATAGGCAACGGCGAGCGCGCCGTAGGCCACGCAGGAGACAATCAAAAAAGCCAGGTTGAGTTTTTCCGGACGCGCGCCCGCGGGAAGATGGCGCGGCAGATAGACGTGATTCAGCAGAATGAGCGCGACCGAATAGATCACCGTGCCGACAAAACCGATCACGGCCGAGAGAAGAATCAGCGGTCCCGGCGCGCTCATTAAAACCG
>JBGQBP010000202.1:0-7173 GCA_041494945.1 Binatia bacterium
ACCCCCGAATGTTTTTATCGGGGGTCCAGTCCGAGTTTCGCCTGGATTCCCGCTAAAAGCATGCGGGAATGACAGACCTTGAGAAGACTTGGAATCGCCATTACGCAGCAAGCTGCGGGGAATTGACCCGAACAGATTAAATCACCTTACTATTGCATGACTGCGAATTCAATTAACCGTGGGTCGCGATGGGGATCAAAGATTGAGGTTGGCGAAGATGGCCTTGATGGAGCGCGATTTATTCAGCGAGTAGAAATGTATTCCCGGCGCGCCGAAGGCAAGCAGCCCGGCGCATTGCTCGGTGGCGTAGTCGATTCCCAATCTTGCCGCAGCCTCTTCGTCGTTTTCCACCAGCGCGAGCCGGCGCTCTAGCCGCGCCGGAATCCTTGCGCCGCACAGGGCGGTGAAGCGGCGCACCTGCGCCGCCGAAAGAACCGGGAGCACGCCCGGCACAACCGGCGCGCCGAGGCCGAGCTTTCTCAGATCTTCGACGTACCTGTAGTAATCGTCGTTGTCGAAAAAAAGTTGCGTGATCACGACGTCGGCGCCGGCATCCACCTTCGCCTTGAGATACTTGAGATCGGATTCTCGGCTCTCGGCGCGCGGATGGAGTTCCGGAAACCCCGCCACGGCGATGGAAAACGAACCGTGAGAGACCGCTTCCCTGACGAGCTCGATCGAGTGGTGAAAACCGTCCGGATGCGGCTTCCAGTCCGTCGTCCCCTGCGGCGGGTCGCCGCCGAGCGCGATGATATTTTCGATTTCCCTTTCCTTCAATCTGCGCAATACCGAGCGCACCTCGTCCTTCGACTGGCCGACGACGGTCAGGTGGCACATCACTTCGAGACCGCATTCCCTGTGAATCCGATCCACGAGATCGACCGTTCTCGTTCTCGTGCTGCCGCCGGCGCCATAAGTCACCGAGCAAAAGGCGGGATGGAGACTCTTGAGAGAATCGATCTCGGCGAACAGACTCTCGTCGCCTTTTTCTGTTTTCGGCGGAAAGAACTCGACGGAAAAGGTCGGGCCCGGCCGGGCGTATAATTCTCTGAGCTTCACCGCGGCAATCTCGACGGGCCGGACACGGCTCTCATACTCCCTTGGGAAACGCTTCGGACTTTTTCCGCGCCTCAACGGGATCGCAATCGGACCCCGAGTTGGGAGTGATCAGCGATCGCAGGCTCTCGTTGTGTTCGATCCAGGCGTCGCGGATCGGCTGCGGCACGTGAAAATCCTCCAGCGTTTCTTTGAGAATTTGCAATCTGCGGGCGAACTGTCCGCCCATAATGGGATGCTTCGCGTGCGCCTGGTCCAGGGGTCTTCCCCGATAGTGAACGTCCGCGCCGAGAAACTCGGCCGTCAACTGATATTCCATCTCCTTGATTCTTTTTTTATCGGCGTTGCGGAAAAAAAAACCGATCATTGGATCGGCAAACACCCGGTCGATGAACGCGTCGATGATCTCTCTGAGCCTCGGCTCGCCCCCGAGTTGCGCGAAAAGCGTCTGTGTCACGATCAACCTCGAAACTCACGATACACTCACGGATCGGCAAATTCAATTCAGCCGCAGCGAGGTTGGGAGCGTTCGGCCATGAGAAAATTTTGCTCGATGATTGAATCGCCGCCGCTACTCGTATAAACTGCAACTAATTTTCCGGGCTGCGATACCGCCTTCGCCCCCAAGTCCGGTTTGAGAGGTAGAATGAAAATCTTATCCCAAAAACACGCGCGTGCCGCCGCTGTTGCCGTTTTTCTCGCCGCCTACGGCTTTGTTCCGGATGCCGCCGGTCTCGCTCAAGCGCTTTTATTCGGGAAGGCCACAAACTACACCGTCGGAACCAATCCGGTCTTTGCCGTCGCGGGCGACTTTAACAACGATGGCAAAGTCGATCTGGCCATAGTCAACAACATCACCAATCAGGTTTCAATTATGTTAGGAGACGGCGTCGGGGGCTTTACTCAACCTTTTGCTTCGTTCCCGGTCGGCAGGAGCCCGCTCGGCGCGGCGGTCGGGGATTTCGACGTGGATGGAAATCTGGATCTCGCGGTGGCGAATTTCGGCAACCCGAATGCTAAACCTCCCATTCCGGGCAACGTCTCGATTCTATTGGGCATCGGCGATGGGACTTTTACACAAGCCGCCGGATCTCCGATTACCGTCGGCACCGGGCCCATCTCCATCGCGGTAGGATATTTTGACGCCGGCGGGGTTCTGGATCTCGCTGTGGCCAATCACGGCAGCCATGACGTGTCGATACTACTAGGCGATGGAAGCGGTGGTTTTACGGCGGTCACGCCCACTACTCAGGTCGGTAATCAGCCGGTCTCCATAGCGGTCGGGAATTTCAATAGCGACGTCGACTTAAATCCCGATCTGGCCGTGGCGAATTTTGTCGACAACACTGTTTCGATTCTTTTAGGCAACGGGGACGGCACCTTTTTCGAACCAGCGGACTGTGACTCGACGACGGCGGGACCGTCCCCGACCTGCGTCGTGGGCACCGAGCCGGTCTCGATCGTCACGGGAGATTTCAATAATGACGGATTTGATGACTTGGCGGTTGCCAACGAGGTTACGAAAAACGTTTCCATTCTTTTGGGCAACGCAGTCACTACGGGCGGTCTTTTTAAGGCCGCAAAAAACTTTAACCTGGTTAAAATACCGGTCTCTCTGACAGTGGCGGACTTCAACGGCGACGGCGCGCTCGATCTCGCGGCGGCGCATTTTCCCGACAAACAGCTCTCCGTGATTTTGGGCAACGGCGATGGAACGTTCGGCAAGCCGAAAACGTTCAAGACCGTTGCGGGTCAGTTCGCCATTACGAACGGCGACTTCGATGGCGACACCAAGCCCGATCTGGCGGTGGTCAACGGCAAAGTCTCCGTACTACTCAATATGACGCTTTTTCCAGGCCCCTCGCCTTCCATTACCGTCACGGCGCCAAACGGCGGCGAGACCTTGACCATCGGCGCTACAACGAATATCACATGGACATCCAACAACCCCGGCAGTCACGTGAGGATCGACCTTACTCGCGACAGCACGGCAACTCCAATCGTCTGGAAAACTATCGTTCAAAGCGTGACCGTCGCCACCGGGACGACAGCTTGGAAAGTAACGGGGTCCGCAACCACGACCGCGCGGATTCGAATTTGCAGCGTGGAGTATCCCGGGATCTGCGACACCAGCGCCGCCGACTTTACGATTCATTAGCTCTTCACCACCCGGCCCGGCGAGCGCAGTCTCCTGAGCGCCGTCGCTTCGATCTGGCGGATACGCTCGCGCGTGACGGAGAACTTGTCGCCCAGTTCCTCCAGCGTGTAGTCGCGCGACTCCCCGACTCCGAAACGCATGCGAATGACTTTTTCCTGCCGCGGCGGCAAGGTCGCGAGCGCCTTGCGGATCTGCGCGTGCAAGTGCGCGTCCATCGCCTGATCCACCGGCTTGGGGGAGTGTTTGTCTTCAACCAGATCTTCGAGGCGGCTTTCGCCGTCATCGCCGATGGGCGTGTTCAAGGAAACCGGCTCGCCTACGAGCCCAAGCATCCGCTTGACATCGTCCGGCTCCAACCCCATCTCGCCCGCAATCTCTTCCGGGCGCGGCTCGCGGCCTAACTTGCGCAGCAGGTAATGCACCGTGCGCAGCAGGCGGTTTCTGTCTTCGATCACGTGGACCGGAAGACGAATGGTCCGCGCGGAGTTATGAATGTCGCGCGTGATCGACTGCCGGATCCACCAGGTCGCATAGGTGGAAAAGCGATATCCCAGCCGGTAATCGAACTTCTCCACCGCCCGCATGAGGCCGATATTTCCCTCCTGGACCATGTCCAGAAACGGCAGACCGCGATTGGCATACTTTTTGGCGATCGTGATCACCAGCCGGAGATTCGATTCGGTCAGAACTTTTTTTGCGTGATTGGCTTTCTCCTCGCCCGCCTGGACGGCTGCGACTCTTTGGTTGATTTCGGCGGAGGGCATCTCCGTCGCTTCCTCGATCCGGGCGATCTCGGCGAGAATTTGTTTCTTCACATTTCCCCTGGCCGTCGCCAGATTCGATTCGAGTTGGGCCAAACGGGCGCCGGATTTCTTGAGCCGGTCGGCCAGCTCTTCGATAAAATACTTCCCCAGGCGAAGCTCCTTCAGCGCGGCCAGAACCTCGGCATTTTTCTTCTTCAATAGAGTTTCCAGCCGCGTCCTCCTCCGCTGCGCGAGCCGTTTTCTCGACAGCTCCCGCACGACGCGGTCACGGACCCGCGCAAGTGGACGAATCTTTTTAACGGCCTTGAGAAACTGCTTCTCCGAATGGCCGCCGCCGGCAGGACTCTCGCCTCCTTCGTCGTTGAGAAGAACCTCTGAAATGCTGACCTGGCCGGTTTGCACTTCTTTGGATCTCGCCAGAACGGCGCGAAGCGCCGCCGGAGAGGAGAGCGCGGCCTCCAGCACTTTCTGCTCTCCCTCTTCGATCTCTTTGGCCAGCGATACTTCCTGTTCCCGCTTCAACAGGGGAACCGAGCCGATCTCGCGGAGATAGAGAGCGATGGGATCGCTCGATTTCTGCACTCCCTCCAACTCCGCCTCGGCCTCCTCTTTCTCCTCCTCGGCTTCTTCGGATGCCAGCAATTCGCCGGCTTCCTCCAATTCGTCGATGTCCGCCGGCTCGATCCGGCTGGTTTCGCTCGGCGAAGCTTCCGCCGGCGTCTTCTCCTCATTTTCATCGAGTGGAAACTCTCTTTCCATTTTTTCCCCCTTAAATCCGCTCACAACATTCCAAGCTGAAGCTTCGCCGCCTCCGTCATCCGGCTCGGGTCCCAGGGCGGGTCCCAGACGACGTCCACCGAAACGTCGGTCACTCCTGGAATCGCTTTGATCCTCTCCTGCACCTCTCCCGGCAGCGATTGCGCCGCGGGGCAGCTCGGCGAGGTAAGCGTCATGCGAACCGCCACCGCGCCCGTGGGCTCTACCTTGACCTCGTAAATCAGACCGAGCTCGTAAATATTGACCGGGATCTCCGGATCGAAGCAATTACGCAGGGCCTCGGTCACTTCGGCCTCGATCACCAACGCGGGTATCGAATTTGTTTGCTTCTCATCATTCGCCATAATTCTACTCTATCCCCAATTCGTTCTTTGCCTCGCGAGACATCCGATTCTGGTTCCAGGGCGGATCCCACACTAATTGCACATCGACTTCTCCCACGCCCGGGACGCTCGAAACTCTAGTTTTTATATCCTCTCTGAGCACCTGTCCCATGCCGCATCCCGGCGCGGTCAGGGTGAATCTGATCTCCACCCTGGAACCGCCTTGCGGAAGAGGCGTTACCTCGCACCGGTAAATGAGCCCCAGATCGACAATATCGACGGGAATCTCGGGGTCGAAGCAGCTCTTGAGCTGATCCCACACCAGCTTCTCGACGGCCCCAGGAACTCCCGGAGCCGAGGTGGAAATCATCGGGGATTCCGGCGACCTCTCAAGTCCGAGCGCATCGGCGTCTTTACCGGAGATGCGCGCCATATAACCCCGGTCCGTCAATATCGTAAAGCTGCCGCCCAGTGATTGCGTGACTTGTATCCGGGCGCCGGCGACAAGCTTTAACCTTTCTCCGCTGGGAATCAGCACCGCTTCGCAATCGCGAAAAAGGGCTATGGGTTGATCGCTTTTCTGCATGGCAGCGCCTCCGAACCGATCACTCCGTGGATGTCACTCCCTGCTCGTCTTTGAGGGCGGCGCGCAACGTGTGCCACGAGAGGCTCGCGCACTTCACGCGGGCCGGAAAATTAGCGACCCCCGAAAGCACGGCAAGCTTTCCCAGTTCCTCAGCATCCGCCGCCGCACTCGACCCGCCGGTAAGCATCTTGTGGACCCGGTCGAATAGCGCCTCCGCATCGGCGACGGATTTCCCTATCAAGTTCGCGGTCATGATCGAGGTAGAGGCCTTGGAAATTGCGCAGCCCGCGCCTTGGAAACCGATGTCGCGAATCACGCCGTCCTCGAGCTTGATGTACAGGGTGAAGTGATCCCCACAAAGTGGATTATAACCATCGGCAGTCCGGTTGGCATCCTCTAATTTCTTAAAGTTCCGAGGACTCCGATTGTGATCGAGGATCACCTCCTGGTAGAGATCGGTCAGATCCGTCATGAGCCGAACACCTCAATAACCTTGTCCATGGCCTTCACAAGAGCATCCACTTCCTCCTTAGTATTATAAAACGCAAAGGATGCCCTGGCCGTAGCCGGGACTCCGAAGCGCTGCATCAGCGGCATGGCGCAATGGTGCCCCGCACGAATGGCGATTCCCTCCCGGTCCAGGATAGTGCCGATGTCGTGCGGATGCACTCCCTCGAGCACAAAAGAAAGCACGCTGGCTTTCTCTTTCGCCGTTCCGATGATCCTTAGACGATCGATCGCTGAGAGCGCGCGAGTCGCATACGCCAAGAGGTTTTGTTCGTGAGCCCCCGCCGCGTCCAGACCGATCCGATTCACATAATCGATGGCCGCCCCCAAACCGATGCCGCCCGCGATATGGGGCGTTCCGGCCTCAAATTTGAACGGCAAGACATTGTAATGGGTTTTTTCGAAAGTAACGAGGCTGATCATGTCGCCGCCCCCTTGATAAGGCGGCATGGCCTCCAGCAAGGCTTCCTTGCCATAGAGGACACCGATTCCGGTCGGGCCGTAAAGCTTGTGGCCGGAAAAGACGTAGAAGTCACAATCGAGATCCTGGACGTCCACCTTCATGTGCGGCGCGGCCTGCGCGCCATCGACCACAACCGGCACGTTGTAGGAGTGGGCCATCTCGATGATCTGTTTGATCGGGTTGATCGTGCCGAGAGCGTTGGAAACATGAGCCACCGAGACCAATTTGGTTCTCTCGTTTAACAGCCTCCGATACTCGTCCACCAACAGCTCGCCGTCATGGTTGATCGGCACCACCTGGAGCCGCGCCCCCACCTGCTCGCAGAGGATCTGCCAGGGAACGATATTCGAGTGGTGCTCCATCGCGGTGATGATGATTTCGTCTCCCTCCTTGAGGAACCTTCTGCCATAGCTTTGGGCCACGAGATTAATGCCCTCAGTCGTGCCCCGGACAAACACGGTCTCGCGAGTGCTCGAGGCGTTGAGGAAGCGCTGCGCCTTAATCCGCCCGCCTTCGTAAGCCTCCGTCGCCCGCTCGCT
>JBGQBP010000203.1:0-7169 GCA_041494945.1 Binatia bacterium
AATGTTGTCGGCCGCGTCGTCGTGAACGAGCGGCGCGCCTTTGCCGAGCGCCGCGTCGAGACCGACAACCGCGGGAAGCTCTTCGTAATCGACGTGAATCAGCGCAAGCGCTTCCTCCGCGGTACGCAGATCCACCGCCGCGACCGCGGCCACCGGCTCGCCGGCGTAGCGGACTTTGTCGATCGCTATGACCGGACGGCCGCTGTAGTAGGGTTTGGTGTTGGAGATATCGGCGGCGGTGAGGACCGCGACGACGCCGGTAAGCGTCTCGGCGCGCGCGGCGTCGATGCTTTTGATGCGCGCGTGAGCATACGGACTGCGAAGAATTTTTCCGTGCAGCATACCGGGAATCACGAGATCCCCGGTAAACTTCGCCTTCCCGGTCACCTTTTCAACGCCATCGACTCTAGCGATGCTTTGCCCGACGTATTTGAGTTGTTTCTTTGGCATACGTAAGCCAAACTAACAAACCAGCCAGCATGGCGCAAATGAACCGCTCTCGCGTGTTCTTTACTTCGAAAATACGGTAATGTTGGAAAAAGAGGCCAGATCCTTGGTTTCCGGTTCGTGAAAGGAGGGTACAAGCATGAAGTTGTCGCTCAAGGGATTGACGCTGGCGGCGGGTATTTTCTGGGCGCTGACCTTTTTCTTCGTCGCTGTCTTCAATCTCCTCTCGCCTTCTTACGGAAATTCCTTCCTCGACGTCATGCGCTCGGTCTATCCCGGATATAATACTGCGGGGGGCTACGGCGGCGTGATCGTCGGGACTCTGTACGCGCTGGTCGACGGCGCAGTCGCAGGAGCGGTCTTCGCCTGGATCTACAATCGCATTGCGGATTGAAGAACCGGAAAGCCGGGCGTCTTCGAGCTTCGGCATCCGCCGCGCGGACATCATGGCTGACTCTTGAGGCTCGCTGTCGCCTCGTCTGGCAGGCATAGGTAATCCATATCAAACCCAAGCGGGAGGCGAGCCATGAAAACAAACAAATATCTCGTGGGGCTGGTGTTCGGGATCGTCGGCGCCGTATGGCATGTGATTTGGTCGTTTCTGGTGTGGGGCGGTTGGGCGCAGACTTTTATCGATTTCGTCTTCAGGCTCCATTTTATCACCCCGCCCTACACCATTTCCGCTTTCGATTTCGGAACCGCGGCGATGCTGATCCTGGTTGTTTTCGTCCTCTGGTATATTTTGGGATTTATCGCCGCGCTGGTGTGGAATATGTTTCACGAGTGACGTGGAGAGTCGCGGCGTCGGGCTTTCTACGGACGGTTAAAAAAGAGCTTGTCATGCTTCGACACGCTCGGCATGAACGGAAAATGGCAAGTCTCGTCCCGTTCGCCCGTAGCTTTCGGCGCTCGACCCACGAAAAAAAACGGCCCGGCCGCCGTTGAGGCGCCAGGCCGTTGAGTATCAACATGCTTGTTTCCAGCCAGCCGCTATTTGCCGCCTTCGAGCAGCTTCTTCCACTTCGTGCGGATTTTTTCTTTCAGCTCCGGGCTGGACTCGGCCACGGGCGGGAAATCTTTCATCCATTCGAACGGGCGGCAGGCGTCGATGACGGCGCGCGAATTGAAGCCTTTCTTGCCGGGCTGAATGCGCGGATCGAGCGGGCCGCTCCAGCAGCGCCGGAGGATCTCGATCGATTCAACAGGGTCGGAGCGGGTGGACAACGCCCACAACACGTCGAAGGTGTTGGTCGGATCGATATCGTCGTCGACCACGATCACGTAGCGGCCCAGATAGGCGCCGGCGTGGACTTGCGAGGCCACGAGCATCGCCTGGCGCGCGTGGCCGGGATAGCGCTGCTTGATGGAGATGATGTTGAGCAGTCTTCCGCCGCCGGCCTCGTGGCACCACACGCCGCGCACGTCCGGCACGCCGGCTTTTTCGACCTGTTCCCAGATGAGCGCGGACTTCACCATGCATTTGGCGATGGAATAGTCTGAAGGCGGCCTTCCGGGCCGGGCGCAGCAGAGAATCGGATCGTTACGATGATAAATTCTCTCGACGCGGAGAACCGGCTCGGGTCGCGACGAGCTGGCATAGTAACCGGTCCACTCACCGAACGGGCCTTCGGTCTTCACGTCGTCTGGCTTCATGAAGCCTTCGATGACGATCTCAGCTTGAGCCGGAAATGGTAGTCCGGTTACTTCTCCCTCGCAAACTTCTATCGGCGCGCCCTTGAGCCCGCCGGCGTAGTCGAACTCGGAAACGCCGTAGTCGATCTCGTTGCCGGAGACCATGAAAAGCACCGGGTCTTGACCGACGCAGATGATGACGGGGCAGGGCTTACCCTTCTCGAACCACTTGCGCCGTTGGATCGAGCCGTGCTTGCCGGGAGAAATATAGAGGCCCATGCTGCCTTTGTCGTGGACCATGCCGCGGTACGCGCCGAAATTCACCCAGCCTTCGTCGGGATCTTTCGTGATGACCAGGCATGCGGTGCCGATGAAGCGACCGCCGTCGAGCTCGTGCATGAATGGAACCGGAAACTTGAGCAGATCGACGTCGTTCCCCTTGAGAACGTTTTCTAGAATCGGGCCTTTCTTGACAACTTTGTGGGGGATGGGCTTGTGCTCGGAGAGCTTCTGGCGAAAAGCTTTGACGAGATCCATACCGTTCAAATCGAGCGGCAGGCCCAGATTCAACGCCATGCGCTTGAAGGAAGCGTTCTGCGCGAAAAGCGTGCGGTAGCCTTTAGGATAGCCCTTGACGTTGTCGAACAGAACCGCAGGCACGGGCCCTTTGCTTTCATGCGCAAGAAGCTCGGCAAGCGTTCCCATCTCCAGGTTCCAATCCGCGCCGTCGACTTTCTTGAGCTCGCCCATGCTCTCGACGATCTCCAGCCACTCACGCAGATCGTTGTAAGTCGGCGTCCTTCCGGCTTTGATCTCATCTTCGGCGAATTTTCTGGCTTCCAACGCGGTCATGATTACCTCCAGTAGTTATTAGTTACTTGTTACTAGTTATTGGTTGGGTGGTTGCCTGTTGCGAGTATACCATTAACCAATCAACCAGTAACTAACTCACATTCCCATGATCGACTCGTCCATTCCCTCGATATCTTCGGCGGGAAGGCCGTTGCAACTCTGCGGGTCGAGATGGAGGTAGACCTTGTCGCCGGGGCTCATGCTAAGGAATGGGTGCGTGTGGACCCGGAGCAGCGTGTCTCCCACGGCGATCTGGCAGTGATAGGCGTCGCCCATGAAGATAGCTTCTTTAACCGTGCCTTCCAGCACGTTCTGCGTCACTTGCGGCTTCTGCTTCATGACTTCGATGTGCTCCGGACGGACCGAGAGGATCGCGGCCTGCCCTTTGGCCAGGCCGGGGGCGGGAATAAAGGAGAAAATTCCTCTTTTAGTTTCGATCTTGCCCGGTTGCGAGTCGCCGCCTATTTCGACGACCCGTCCTTCGATGAGATTGGTGAGGCCAAGAAACGTCGCGGTAAATCTTCTCTTCGGCCGCGAATAGAGCTGATGCGGCGAGCCGACTTCGATCAACTTCCCCGCGTGCATCACGGCGATTTGGTCCGAGATGGCGAGCGCCTCCGCCTGATCGTGAGTGACGTAGATCGTCGTGATGTTGACTCGTCTTTGCAATGCCTTGATCTCGAAGCGCATCTGCTCGCGGAGCTTGGCGTCGAGATTGCTCAAAGGCTCGTCCAGCAGCATCACCTTCGGCTCGTTGATCAACGCGCGCGCAAACGCGACGCGCTGCTGCTGGCCGCCGGAAAGCTTGGGCGCGGGCCGGTCTTCCAAGCCCTGGAGACCGACGACCTTCAACACATCCGCCACTCGCTTCTTGATTTCGGCTTTGCTTTTGTGCTGGATCGTTAGAGGATAGGCGACGTTCTCGAACACGGTCATGTGCGGCCAGATCGCGTAGGACTGGAACACCATGCCGATGGGCCGTTTATTGGTAGGCACATAAACGCGCTCCGTGTTGGAAAACACCGTCTTGCCGTCGATGCTGACGCTTCCGACGTCGGGTCGCTCCAGTCCGGCCACGCACCTGAGCGTCGTCGTCTTGCCGCATCCGGAGGGTCCCAGAAAGGTGTAGAGAGAGCCCTCGGGAATGTCGAGCGACACCCCTTTTAGAACGTGGACCCGCTCTTTATCTTCGCCGAAGTACTTCTCGAGATTCTGAATCCTCACCATGTAGTTCTTTTCTGCCATTACGCCTCCGACACTTGTTACTGGTTATTCGTCCGTAGTCCAGCACATGCTCGATCTTTTTATCGAGTCAACCAGTAACCAGTCAACCAATAACGAAATCATTCCGCTATGCCCACTTTGGCGCCGAGCTTGCGCGCGATAAACGCCATTACGACCAACAAAAGAACCATCAAAACTCCGAGAGCGCAGACGTAAGTGTACTGGCCCCCTTCCCAAAGGTCAAAAGCCATGATCGACAGGACGGTGCTGTTATACGAGTAGAGCAAGATCGACGTGGAGAGCTCCCTCAATGAAATAATGCTGATGTAAATCCATCCCGCCACGAAGCCGGGCATGAGCAGAGGGAGTAAGATCTTCGTGAAAGTCTGAAGCCAGGTGCCGCCGCTGGTCAGAGACGCCTCTTCGAGCTCCTTGTTGATCTGGATCATCGACGCCGAGGACGCGCGAATTCCATAGGGCATGAACTTGGTGATGTACGCGAGCAGCAAGACCCAGATCGTCCCGTAGATCGGAATCGGCAAGGTCAGATAAACCCATATAAGGCTCACTCCCAAAACGATTCCCGGCATCGCGATGGGAATAAAAGTCATATTGTCGAGGAAAACCCGGCCGGGCAGCTTCGACTTGACGGTGATCCAGGCGATTACCGAAGTGAGCACCATCACGAGCGTCGCCGAGCCTACCGATAGATAGAAGCTGTTTTTGAAAGCGGTCAGCGCCAGCGGGTACGTCAAGACATACTGATAGTTGGCGAGAGTGAGCTTGGCCACGAGCTCCATCGACGGGATTCCGTAGTACGGGATGAACGAAGACCATAGAAGGATGAAAATCGGAAAAATGACCGCCAGGAGGAAGATAAAAAAAGCCGTGGCGCAGGTCGCGTATTTCCACGGCCCAAGGTCGATCACGCGCGGGCGGTAGCCCTTGCCCGTCACAGTGGCAAAACGCTCTTCTTTCCGCGTGACCCTTTGATAAATGAGCACCCCGGTGGCGCTGATCAGGAGCAAGGTTACGGCGTAGGCGCCGGCAAGGCCGAAATCCGACGGGAACTGATGGATGGCGAGAAATATCTTGGTGGTAAAGACGGAGATCTTTGCCGGAACCCCGACCAGGGCCGGCACCTCGAAAGCCTCCATTCCCCGGATGAACATGACCAACAGCACGCCGAACATCGCCGGCCGCATGAGCGGAAGCGTGACCTTCCAGAAAGTCGTGAACGTGCTCGACCCGGCGGTCAGCGCCGCCTCTTCCAAGGACGTGTCCATGTTGCGAAAAGATGCCGACATCAGGAGAAAGACCAAAGGATAAAGATGGATCGCCTCCGCCCAGACCATCCCCCCCATGGAATAGATGTTGAAAGGCGCCGCCTCCAATCCCAGGGCCGCTTTCACGACCAGGTTGATGAGCCCGATCTTGGGGCTGAGCAGGAGAATCCAGGCGATGGTGCTCAAGATTCCCGGAATGATGAAGGGAATCAGCGCCATCACGACGAAAACTTTTTTGAACGGAGTATTGGTGCGCTCGTTGATCCAGGCGAGATAGGTGCCGATCAAAAAGGAAATCGCGCAAGTACCGAAGGCGTACTTCAGAGAATTCCAGAAAAGAAGATAAAACTCCCGGTCGAAATACGCTTTGACGTAGTTATCGAGGGTGTAGGCCGCTCCCGGCTCGCCGATCGGGGCGCTGCGAATGCTGCCGTAAAGCAGCATGACCAGCGGGACGCCGGCCAAATACAGGACGAACAGCGAGCAGCCTATGAGGATCAAGCTCTGGGAATTTACGAATCGCCCCATTATGTTCTTGAGAGCTAAGGCTTAGCCCACTGTATTGATATCGTGCACCAACTGGTCCGCCGCCATCGTCTTGCGGACCTCTTCTTCTATCCGGACCCACAGATGATCCTCATACTCCAAAAACTGCTTACTCCGTTTTACCGCCAATGGCCGGGGACGCGGCAGATCTATCTTCAACACGTCCTTTACCTTGCCCGGCCGAGCGCCAAAGATGATAACCCGATCCGCCAGGTAGATCGCCTCGTTGATCTGGTGAGTTATAAAGAGAACCGTTTTTTTGGCCTCATTCCAGATCCGCAGCAGCTCGAGCTGCATGATTTCCCGGGTCTGCGCATCCAGCGCGGCAAAGGGCTCGTCCATGATCAGCACCTCGGGGTCCACCGTGAGGGCGCGGGCGAGATTGCACCGCTGCTGCATGCCGCCGGAAAGCTCGTGCGGGTAATGGTCTTCAAAGCCACCCAGCCCCACCAGCTTGATGAACTTCATCGCGCGCTCCTGTTCCACCGCGCCGTTGCGATGTCCCCGGCATTCCAGGCCGAACGTGACGTTCTTGATCACCGTCCGCCACGGCAAGAGACAAGCGTCCTGAAACACCATCGCGCGGTCCGTGCCCGGACCCGTCACTTCTTTGCCGTCTAAAAGAATCTTGCCTCCGGTCGGCTTGAGCAAGCCGTCGACGATATTGATGAAGGTCGTCTTGCCGCAGCCGGAAGGTCCCACGATCGTGACGAACTCCCCTTCCTCGACGTTCAGGTTGACATTCTCCAACGCCAGCAGCCTGCCGCCGGTCCGCGGCTGGTAGTATTCCATTCGCAGGCCAATCGATTGTAACTTAGTATTCGCCATAGAACCTCCTAAAACAAAACGTATTCAGTATCTTTCGATTAGAAGAATTTCTCAGCAGGATAATATTTTCACGAACCCGCCCCCCTGCGCAAGGTCCGCTCACTTTTCTTGACAAGGGGCGGACAATCGGATAGGGTCCTTTCGAATCGGCATTTTTATACGTTACGAAAACAGAATGCAAGAGGTGGAGGCGGCATCATCGGCCTCCATTTTTTGTTGGGACTGAAATAAAGGAGGAAATTTCGATGAGCGCGGATGTGGTGATCAAAAACGGCACGGTGGTGACGCCGGAAGAGACGTTCAAAGGCGGCGTGGCGATCAAAGACGGCGTATTTGTCGCCATCGGAACCGACG
>JBGQBP010000204.1:0-7168 GCA_041494945.1 Binatia bacterium
TCTCTTTATCGCAGACATCGCTGCCCCATCTATTTTGTCTTCCGCCCTTGAAATGTAGCGCTCTAAAAGCTGCGCGGTCACGAACATAGCGTTGATGGGATTTCCGACTTCGTGCGCAAAGACGGACATCGTCGTACCGATCGCGGCCAGGCGCTCGCTCTCGACGAGCTGTTCCTGGAGTCTGGCCTTGTCAGAGATATCGCGAATAAAGGCGGCGCAGCGGACCTCTTCGCTTTCAGCGCTGGTAACCTCCGCGACGGAGAGTTCGATCGGGAACACTTCGCCGTTCTTGCGCCTTGCCGCTACGGTCCGGATGCGACCGATGGCGCGCGGCTCTCCGGTTTTTTCGTAGCGCTCGATATAAGAATCAAGCTCGGTCGCGTATGCCTGGGCCATCAGAACGTTCACTTTTTTTCCTTGGATTTCACTTTTGCTGTAGCCGAAAATCCGCTCGGCCGCCGGATTGAACGAAACCACTCGCCCTTGCCGGTCGATGGAAATGACCGCGTCCTGCGTCGTCTCGATCAGACTGTAAAGCCAGGCCCCGGCTTTTTTGCGCTCGGCGATCTCGACCTGCAAGGTCTCGTTGGCCTCTGTCAATTCAGCGGTCCGCTCCCGAACACGGACCTCCAGTTCCTCGCGAGCTTGCCGCAGGTCTTGCTCCACTTGCTTGCGTTGCAGCATCGAGCCGAGTTGAGACGCGACCGCAAGAGCCAACTCAACCTGCCTCTCGTTCTCCTTGCGGGATTCAGAAGTAAAAAATATCAGGACGGCCAGCACCTGCTCTCCCGCAAGAATGGGCACTCCAAAGGCGGCTTTAAGGCCGGCCTGCAGCGCGATCTCGGCGCGCGGGCATTTTTCGAGCGGGTCTATCGACATATCCTCCACCCACTCCGGCCGCTTCGATGCCCAGACCCGGCCGGGCAGGCCAATATTCGGCGCGAATATGAAGCCCTTGCTGAGGCTCCTGAATGTCTCCAGACCTTTACTGCGCTGATAGCAGGCAGGGCTGCATTCCAAAGCCGCTCCGTCGGCCCGCGGTGTCCATGCTTCCGCGTAGTCCCAACCGCTGGCATCGCATATCATTTGCAATGCCAAACCGACAGATGAGGGAAAATCGTGAGTCTCGCCGATGGCCTGAATAATTTTCAGCAGGAGGCGCGTTTGCTTTTCCGCTCTCTGTCGCGCGACGATCTCTGTGTGGAGCGCCCGGTTCGTTTGCGCCAGGATCGCGTTCTGCTCCCGCAGACTTTTTTCCCGAGTCCCCCGGGACGTTTCGAGGACCTGGCTAGTTTTTGCGACTGTCAATATGGGTTCTAGGAGGCGACTGCTTGAGGTTTTCCGCGGCGTCTTGACTGAGGTGTTCTCACTCCTGACATCTTTTTTCACGATGCCCTCCGTCTGTTCGAGCGCAGGAGTTGCGGTTAGCGGGACATTAAATGTCGATTCCACGGTATATCTCATTCGATGCATCAGTCAACCAACATTTAATTCGCGTACATTTAATTCGCGGAATTGAGAAATGCGAATTGCGCAGCACTGCTTGCGGCCTATTAAATACGCAAGATTTCACGGAAGGAAATATGGCAGTACCTTTGCGCAATATTTTTGGTGAGCGCTGCCTCTATGGGTTCGCCACACGTATAGAGCGAAGCATTCCTCGATGCCTTACTTCAGTTTCGAGCTAAACGGCGACGACATTCGGAAAATCATCGGCTATCTGCGGCGGCTTCCGCCTGAATCATAGAAAGTTCTTTCTTTACTCGTTTCGCATTTCTGCGAATAACTGCCGCAGTCTTCTTTGGAAATAAGAATCTGCCTTCCTGTTTATCTGCATGTAGCACGCATGAGCGCTGTTTTCGGCGGCATGAATGTGGCACATCTTTTGTTATCAAGATTCATAGAGGGATAAGAGTGATTTATGACGCTATACGATAGAGCGTTCGAGGTGTTTGTTCTTGTGCTGGTTATCGTCGCGCTGATGATCGCAAAATTTTTGCTTTCCGGTCCGTTCGACCACAGACGAGATCGACGTTGAAGTCAAATAAAGAAAGTTAGCGGCAGCCGGACCGAGGCTGGGGAGGAGATCGATGTACAGCAGAATCCTTGTGCCGCTGGATGGATCCAAACTATCCGAGAGCGTTCTCCCGTATGCCCGCTCTATCGCGAAGGCGCTCAAACTACCCGTAGAGCTTTTGCACACGGTCGATCCCGAGGTCGTCTCGGTTTTCGTCAATCCCACCGCGGGCCGTTATCTCGACGATGTCGAAGCCGGCATGAAGCAAGAGGGTATACAATATCTTGACCCGGTCGCCGGCTCTTTTCCGGCGCCGATGACGGTGAGCTGTTCCGCAACGATAGGCAAGCCGGCGGAGACGATCGTGCAACGAGCAGCGGCTGATCCCGATACTTTGATTGCGATGGCGACGCACGGGCGGTTGGAAGTTCAGCGCTGGTTGTTGGGCAGCGTCGCCCACAAGGTTTTGCTCACGACGGCCAACCCTCTTCTCCTCGTGCGCCCGAGCGAAAAACTTGAGAACACGGGCGTGGCGCCTTTGAAAGAGATCGTAGTCCCGCTGGACGGCTCGGGGCTTGCCGAGAAGATCTTGCCGCATGCCGAGGCTCTGGCCAAGAGCATGGATATCAAGATCGTCCTGCTGCGCGCCTATGAGTTGCCGGCCGCCAGCTATTATGAATCGGACATGTATATGCCCGACTGGGGCGATCTGGCGCGCGTAGTCCGGGAAAACGCGCAGGAGTATCTGGACGAGCTGCAACAGCGGCTGGAAGCGGAAGGTCTCCGTCGGGTTTCCACTCTTTTGATCCAAGGCGATGCCGCGCGAAGCATCATCGACATAGCGAAGGAGACCCCTGAAAACCTCGTGGCCCTGTGCACGCATGGCCGATCCGGCGTCGGCCGCCTCGTGCTCGGGAGCGTCGCAGACCGGGTGGTTCGCCATTCAGGCGGTCCGGTCCTGGTGATTCGGGCGCAGCCGAAAAAAGCATGATTCCGATGTGGAAGGTCGATTCCGGCTCTTCGCACCCGGTTTTTTCGGAAAACGCGCTCACAGTTTTGCAAGAGCGCTATCTCAGGCGGGACGAAGCGGGCGATCTTGTCGAGAGTCCGGCGGAAATGCTGGAGCGCGTCGCGTCGGCCGTCGCGGCGCCGGGCAAAATCTTCGGCGATGACGTTCCGTACTGGGAAGAGCGTTTTTTCGAGCGGCAGAAGCGGCTTGAGTTTCTGCCCAATTCCCCCACGCTTATGAACGCGGGTCTTCCCGGCGGGCAGCTCGCCGCCTGCTTCGTTTTGCCCGTGGAGGACAATCTCGATTCGATTTTCACCACGCTCAACCATGCGGCGCGCATCCACCAGAGCGGCGGCGGCACCGGCTTTTCGTTCAGCTCTCTGAGGCCGGCCAAAGATCGCGTCCGCTCGACCGGCGGCGTTGCCTCGGGGCCCCTTTCATTCATGGACCTCTTCGACCACACCACGGCCGTCATTCGCCAGGGAGGCCGCCGGCGCGGCGCCAATATGGCCGTGCTCCGCGTCGACCATCCGGATATCGAAGCCTTCATCGAAGCCAAACGGACGGCCGGGCGGCTGGAGAATTTCAATCTTTCGGTGGGAATCACCGAACGCTTTGTTGCTGCGGTCGATAACGATGCCGCTTTCGGCCTGTGCAACCCCCGAAGCGGCCGCATGATCCGGACGGTCGATGCCGTGAGCCTGTTCGAGCGGATTGTGAAGGCGGCCTGGGAAACGGGAGACCCGGGGTTATTGTTCCTCGATAATATCAACGAGCACAATCCCACCCCGTCATTGGGCGCGATTGAAGCGACCAATCCTTGCGGAGAACAGCCTCTGTTGCCTTACGAGTCCTGCACTCTCGGATCGATCAACTTGGCGGCGCTGTCCAGCGACGCCGGCATCGATTGGCAAAGATTTAGCAGCGTCATCCGCGACGCGGTGATTTTCCTCGACAACGTCATCGAAGCCAACTGCTATCCGCTGCCGGAGATCGAGGCGGCGACCCGCAGGACGCGAAAGATCGGTCTCGGGGTCATGGGCCTGGCCGAGTCATTGGCCCGCAGCGGAGTGCCGTACGATTCGGAGGAAGGCTTGCAACTCGGAGAAAGCATCGCCTCGTTTCTGCAAATCGAGGCGCGGGCCGCTTCCGCGGATCTCGGGCAACGGCGCGGATCGTTTCCCGCCTTTCACGACAGCGTTTGGCCCAAACGGGCCGTTCCCGCCCTGCGCAACGCCGCTGTAACTTGCGTCGCGCCGACCGGAACCATCAGCTTGATCGCGGGCACGTCCAGCGGCATCGAGCCGTTCTTCTCTCTGGCTATGGTCCGGCGCGTGCTTGACGGCCGCACCCTCACCGAGATCAATCCGCTGATCGTCGAAGCGCTCGCGCCGCTCGGCGCGGCGGGTGAGGCGGCGCTTCGGGCGATGCGGGAGCATGGCTCGATCCGCAAAATTCCAGATTTGCCCGCGGCCATACGCGCCCGTTTCCCGATATCGCTGGACATCGCTCCGGAGATTCACGTGCGCATGCAGGCGGCTTTTCAGGCGCACGTGGACGCGGGAGTGTCCAAGACCGTGAACCTGCCGCACGACGCGCCGCCCGAAGCGGTCCGTCGCGTGTTCTTGCTGGCTCGCCGGCTCCGGCTGAAGGGCATTACCGTGTATCGTTATGGCTCGCGCCCGGGGCAAACTCTCTCGCTGATCGACGAAGGAACGCGGCCCGACTGCCGGGAATGCGCCGTATAGCGCAGCCCCGGGCGCATTCTCGGCGCGCCTGGTTCCGGGACTCAGCTACCCGGCTGCGGCGACCTCTTGGCGCGCCTGTCCTTCGGCCTCGGCATGAATGCAAAGCACCGGGCAGGGAACGCCGACGACAATCTTTTCCGCCAGGCTCCCGACAAATCCGCGGCACAGGTCGCTGGTTGCGTGGGTCGAGATCACGACGAGATCCGCGCTTTCTCTCTTTGCCCACTCGACAATGTTTTTTTCAGGCACGCCGATCTCGATCTTTTCGCGTATCTTCATCCAGGGAATGAGATCCGAAAAGTGCTGGTTGAGGAAGCGGGCGAGGTCAAGCTGATACTTTCTTTTGAGCCGCTCATACTGCGGAGAGGCGACGTCGATCCGAGCGTTCTCGCCGTTCTCGCAGCACCCTGACCCGAGCTCGTAGCAATTCACCACGTGATAAACAGTGACCTCGGCGCCCAGGGTCCTGGCCAATTGGAGAGCGTAACGCACGCCCTCCTGTGAGAATTCAGAGAGATCGGTCAGCGCAAGAATATTTTTTATCTTGTTCATTCTGCGGCAATTCCAAAGCGCACAAACCGTGCCAGTTTAATCGCGGCGCGATAACATGATGAAACGGTTGCGTCTTTTGTCAGCTTTGCGAATTGCCATTCGCTTCGGTTGTCAATCCTAATAGAACTCTCATCCAATACGCCGTCTTCGAACGCCTTTATCGATATGGTAAGAAATTTGCGTAGAAGATTTGCAAAGAGTGCGGTTCGTCAAAGTCACTGGGATCTTATGCAGCGGATGCTGATAATGCTTCTAATCCTGGCCGCAGGCTGTGCCGGCCGAGAAAATATCAAACCGGCGCAGGCGGGGGCGGTCGCCGGTCTGACGCAGCCGCGACGGCTTACCGAAGGCGAGGCGCTATATCTACGTTATTGTTCCGGTTGCCACGGATGGGAAGGACGCGGAGACGGCCCGATGGCGCGGATACTTGGAGTCCATCCCCCGAGATTGAGAGGCCCGCAATTCAAGAATCGCGATAACGAGGCCGAGCTGACCGCCTGGATACTTTTAGGCGATTCGTTGTTGACTCTACCCGACCCGGCCAAGGTTGCATCCACGGAAGCCGACATTTCAGCTCTTGTGGGGCATATCAAGCGATTGCCGCAGATCGACTGGGAGGAGGTGGACAAGGGCCGAGAGAATTATGACTCGCTGTGCGCATACTGTCACGGCGCCTACGGCCGGGGCGATGGAATTCTGGCGTCCGCGCAAGCGAGTCCGCCCCGCGATCTCAGCTCCCCGTCATTTCAACTAAAGACAAGCGATGATGAGCTGCTTCGGGTCGTGTCCGAAGGAAAGGGAAACATGCCCGGGGTGAAGGACGTGTTGAGCCGCGAAGATATTCGCTGGGTGATCGCGTACGCGCGTGTGCTTTCTCCCGGCTACGAACTGTACGAGAGCTTCTGCGCCCGGTGTCATGGCATGGATGGTTACCCGCCGATCGATACGCCCGACGAGATCGTTGGGGTTCCGCCATTTCCGCGCGCGAATCTCATCAGAGTAGTTTTTGACGAGGAGTACTTTCGCACCCATTCCGAAATCAGGCTGCGCCTATGGGTCCGGCACATGTACGAGGCGGATCATTCTACGATGCCACATTTCGGCGCCGAATTGGACGGCGGCGAGGTGCGAAAAATCCTTGACTACTTGCGCAAGCTTCCGGCCGAGCCTAAAGACTAACGGAACAGGCGCATGAAGCAAGGCCAAAAATTTTTCAACCTCTACAATCACGGATTCGTCCGCGTTGCCGTCGGCATTCCGGAGGTTCAGGTTGCCGACCCGGCGTTCAACGCCGCCCGGACCATCGAGCTCATGGAGAAAGCCGTTGAGGGCGACGCTGTTCTGGCGTTGTTTCCAGAACTGGGGCTCTCGGCCTACTCGTGCGAGGATCTCTTCCACCAACAGGCGCTGCTGGACGGCTCGGTTGAGGCGCTGCGGACGGTGTTGAAGGCGTCCGAGAAATTGAGTCTCGTCGCGGTGGTGGGAATGCCTTTGCGGGTCGATGAGATGTTGTTCAACTGCGCGGTCGCGATCCTCCGGGGCAAAATCTTGGGCATCGTCCCGAAAACCTTCCTGCCGAATTACCGCGAGTTTTATGAGCTGAGGCAGTTCGCTCCGGCGGCCGCCGCGCGCAGTACCGCCGTCGGCTTGCTCGGCCAGGATGGAATTCCCTTCGGCGAACGGCTGCTCTTCCGCGACGAGGAGCCGCGCCATTTCACTTTCTTCGTGGAAATCTGCGAGGACCTGTGGGTGCCGGCCCCGCCGTCGTGCATGGCGGCGTTGGCGGGAGCGACGGTGCTGCTCAATCTCTCCGGCTCGAATGTGACCGTCGGCAAAGATCAA
>JBGQBP010000205.1:0-7160 GCA_041494945.1 Binatia bacterium
AAAACCGGGACGATTTTTCTTACTTCCAACAACGTGTGAGTCCCAGGCCCCACTAGGATTCCACAGACTCTCCATGGTCTTACTGACTGTTTCCCAGCAGATAGAAGTGCATTCCCGCGTGGCATAACAATTGCGATAATTTGCATGCAAATTATTTTTTTGATGTCGTTAACGGCTCATCACGAAATAGAGCGCGTGAAAGTTTTGCCTGCGATCAGAGATGAAGTCCAAAGCTAGAGATCTTACCGGAGAGGCGTGTGGCCAAATCAAGCAGATGATCCTGAACTATGATCTTCGACCAGGGCAAAAGCTCGAACATCAGGCGCTTAGCGACCGTCTGGGAGTGAGCCGGACGCCGGTGCGTGAAGCACTGGGACGGCTGACCGAGGAAGGTTTCGTCAGTCGCGTTCCGCACAGGGGTTATTTTGTTCCCGAGATTACCGAAGAGGAGGCGCGGGAGCTGTTCGAACTGCGCGAGTGCCTGGAATTATACAGCATCGAGCGGGCGATCAAGCGATCGACAGCCAAAGATCTCGAAGAACTTCGAGCCATCCTCGACTTTTATCGGGGCGCCGTTTTCCAGGGAGTCTCGCGCCGGATGTTCCTGGTGGACCAGAATTTTCATCTGAAGATCGCCGACATCGGAGGCGGTTCCGCTCTGAAGCGAATGCTGACGACGATTTTCGAGAAGATCATCATGAAGCGCACGTTGGAGGGAATCTCGGCGCTGAGCGGATTGGAGTCGTACCGGCGCCACTTGAAGATCTTTACCGCGATTAAAAACCGCGATCTCAACGAGGCCCGGGAGCAGATCAGGGAACATGTCCAGGCCGGAAAGGAAGCGGTTCTGGAGCAAATCAAACAACGCAAGGAAATGCCGCCGCTGAAAACCTATGCGGCGGGCGATCAGAGAGCGGAGCGAAGTTGATTCCCGACGCCGTTGGCGTGTGAGCCGGCGATTTCAATGAACATGATCGAAAAGATTCTGGCGCGGGCCAGCGGTCGCAAGGCGGTCACGCCGGGCGAAGTGGTGGTCGCCAATGTGGATTGCCTGCTCTTGCACGACCTGAGCGGCTACCTCACGGGCCGCGTTTTCGAGCAAGAAGTGCGGCGGCCCATGCGCTACCCCGAGCGCGTGGTGATGATCTTCGATCATCACTTTTGTCCGCCGAGCGAAGAGGGAGCTTTGGTCTTGCAAGAGAACCGGGCTTTCGCGCGGCGCCACGGGATCAATCTTTTCGACTGCGGGAGTGGAAACACGCACCATGTCGCGGTTCGGAACGGCTTCATTAGGCCCGGCACCGTGGTCGTCGGCTCGGACAGCCACACGCCGATACATGGCACCCTCGGCTGCTTTGCCACCGGCATCGGCAACGATTCCCACGCCGGAACCGTCATGCCCTTCGGCAAAGCCTGGTTCAAGGTCCCTGACGCGATTCGGGTTCGGCTCAGCGGCACGCACAAACCGGGAGTCACAGCGCGCGACGCGGCGCTTTGGCTCACCGGCCAGATCGGCGAAGGCGGCGCGATCTATAAATCGCTGGAGTTTACCGGACCGTATATCGAACAGCTTGATTTCTGGGACCGCTGGCTCTTCCCGCATATCGTCGTCGACCTGGGGGCCAAGTGCGGCTACATCGAGCCCGACGAGAAAACCCTCGCTTTCGTGCGCACCGTCACGGACAAACCCTTCGACGCCGTACGCGGCGATGCGGATCGTAAATTCGAGGCGACCTGGGAATGGGACTTCAGCGCGCTCGAACCGCAAGTGGCCTGCCCGCCGACGGTGGGAAACGTCAAAACCGTGAGCGAGGTCGCAGGCGCCCCGGTGCAGTGGGCGGAGCTTGGCGGTCATGGCGGCGGACGGATCGAAGACTTCCGCCTCGCCGCTCAGATTCTCAAGGGACGCCATGTGCACCGCGACAGCCGGTTCAATCTGGTCCCGTCCAGCCGCGCCGTCTTCACACAAGCCGTGCGCGAGGGATTAGTGGGGATGTTGCACGAGGCCGGCGCCACCTGGTTCCCGCCGAGCACGGGATCGAACCAGGCGTACAACATGGGCGCGATGACCGCCGACGAGGCGATGATTTCCACTCACGCGCGAAATTTTCCCGGCCGCAACGGAAGCGCCGAGGCGAAAATGTATCTTGCGTCGGCGTTGACCGTGGCCGCCTCGGCCGTCGCCGGCCGGATTGCGGACCCAAGGCAGTTCCTCCAATAGCGCAAGGAGAAAACTCATGCAGGCGCGAGGCCGCTGCTGGAAATTCGGCGACAACATCCCGACCGACAGGATCGTCCGAACGGATATGATTTTTAAACCCTGGCCGGAGATCCTGAAGCATGTTCTGGAGGGCTGCAACCCTGAGTTCCCGGCCAATGTAAAGCCGGGCGACATCGTCGTCACGGGGAAGCACTTCGGCCAATCCTCCGGCCGAGCGATCGCCGCCAAGGCGATGAAGCACACGAAGATCGGTTGCATCATAGCCGAGGGATTCGCCCGCACCTTTTATCGCAACGGCTTTGAGATCGGATTGCCGATACTGGAATGCCCCGGCATCACGGAACATGTGAGCGACGGCGATACTCTCAGCGTCGATATCGAAAGCGGAAAGATCGTCAACGAGACGACCGGGCGCGTATTTCAGGCCGTCCCTACGCCGCCGTTCCTTCTCGAAATGCTCAAAGCGGGCGGGCTGATCGCGATGGCGGACCGGATTGCGGGCGAAGGATGATCCTTATTGAGGCGTAATCGGAGCTGCGGTGCGCATTCTTAACAACAGCGAAATCGAACAGGTCCTCACGCTCGAGGACTGTATGGAAGTTTTGGAGGTCGCGTACAAAGAGCACGCATTGGGAAAGAGCGCGAACCGGCCGCGCAATCACACCATGTTTCCCGTGGAAGACAGACGCTACCCGGGATTTCGCTTCAGGTTCAAATCCCAGGAGGGCGGGAGTCTGTCCTCAGGGGTCTGGGCCTTGCGCATAACCTCGGATATGGCGGGTGTGGAGACACTTGCCGACGGTACTAAGCGGCGTCGGCTTATCCCGGCGGCCCCCGGTAATACCTATGTTGGACTTATTACCCTCTACAGTCTCGAGACGCTGGAACCGCTCGCAGTTTTGCACGATAGCTACATCCAGAAGCTCAGGGTTGGCGCTACGTCGGCGATGGGAATCCGTGAACTCGCCAATCCCGACGCGAGGGTTTCGGGGCTCTTCGGATCCGGCTGGCAGGCCGAGGCTCACCTCCGCTATCTTTTCATGGTGCACCCGCAAATCGAAGAGGTGCGAGTCTATAGCCCAACGCCGGCGCACCGCAAAATATTTGCCAAGGAGTGGAGCGACAAACTCGGGAGGCGGATCATCGCCGTGGATCATCCCAAAGATGCGGTCGAGGGTTGTCAGATCGTGACCTGCGCGACCGCCACGATGGAGCCTTGCTTCGACGGCAACTGGTTGGAGCCTGGCACGCATGTCACCGCGATCACTTCCCCCGACCGCACGACCGTGCGCCGCGAGCTGGACAGCACGACCCTCGAGCGCGCCGATATTCTCGTCGTCCTCTCGAAAGAGCAGATCGAGTACGACAACCAGGTCGATCTCATGGAGCCGGTGAAGCGCGGCTTGAAAACCTGGGACGAGATCGGCGAGCTCGGGGACGTCCTGGTCGGCCGCTTTCCCAAGCGGAGCCACAGAGAGCAGATCACCGTCTTCGGCAACAACACAGGGATGGGACTTCAGTTCGCCGCCGTCGGCGCGCGGGTGCTCGCGCGCGCAAGCGCGAAAGGATTGGGGCGCGTGGTGCCGACCGAATGGTTTCTCGAGGAGACGACGCCGTGAGCGAAAAAATCGGCGGCAAGGTCATCAAGTTCGGGAACAGCGTGGATACCGACGTGATTATTCCCGGGCGCTATCTCGTCAGCATCGATCCGCAGGAGCTCGGCAAGCATGCCTTCGAGCCGTTGGGGCCGGAAGTGCAAAAGCGCCTCTGGTCCTCTCAAGTCGTGGTTGCCGGCAGCAATCTTGGCTGCGGCAGCGCGCGCGAGCAGGCGGCGAGCTGCCTCATCGGCGCCGGGATCAAAGCGGTCGTGGCAAAATCTTTTTCCCGAGTTTTCTTTCGCAACTGCATCAACACCGGACTGCCGGCGATCGAATGCGCCGAGGCGGCGGAGGCTGTGGCGGACGGCGGCGAGCTTTGGATCGACCTCGAAGGCGGGATCGTCGAGGCGCAGGGAAAAAGCTTCCGCTTCGCCCCCTATCCCCAGAGCCTCAAGCAGATCCTCGATGCCGGCGGCTTGATTTCTTATCTGGCCAAGTATGTTTTGCCTCAGCAGCAGGCGCTGAAGAGGTCCTGACCTGAGCTTAGCCGAAGGTGAAGCACGATGGGAAAAACTTTCGCTGAAAAAGCGCTTGCAAGAGCCGCCGGCGTCGCGGAAGTCCGTCCGGGCGAGATCGTGGACGTTTACCCCGATCTGTACATGAGCCACATGGCAAGCTGGCGCTGCATCCGCACAATGGAGAAGCTGGGAACAGATAAGATCTACGACGTTGACCGTATCGCCATGGTCATGGATCACATTTCGCCGGCCCAGACCGCCAAGACTGCGGATGACCAGCGGCTGTGCCGGGAATTCGCCGCGCGCAATGGGATCAAGAAGTTTTATGACGTCAACGCCGGCATCGCGCACGTTGTGCTGACCGAGGAAGGTTTCATTCGTCCCGGCATGGTCATTATCGGGACCGACTCACACACGACGATCTACGGCGCGCTCGGCGCGTTCGGCACCGGCGTCGGGTTCAGCGAACTCACGGCCGCCTGGGTCACCGGCAAGCTCTGGATGAAAGTGCCGCTCTCCGTGAAGGTCGTTATCGAGGGGCCGCTGGCACGCGGCGTCAGCTCGAAAGATGTCATGCTCAAACTGATCGGCGACCTCACCGCCGACGGCGCCACCTACTGTTCGGTCGAGTTTCACGGCAGCTACAGCGAGGGACTCTCTGTCTCCGATCGCATGACGCTCTGTAACCTCGCCATGGAGCTCGGCGCCAAAAACGGCTTTGTTCGTCCGGACGAGATCACCAGAAGCTATCTGGCCGAGCGCGGCGTGGCTCCGGACCGGTACAGCGAAATTCACCCCGACGCCGATGCGGTCTACGCCAAAAGCGCAACGATCGACGGGCGCACGCTCGCGCCGCAGATCGCCTGCCCTCATACAGTGGACAACGTGAAGCCGATCGATCAGGTCGTAGGCACAAAGGTGAATCAGGTCTTCATCGGCTCGTGCGCGAACGCCAAGTACGAAGACCTGGCCGAGGCGGCGAAGATCCTCAAAGGGCGGAAGATCGCCAGCGGCGTCAGGCTGCTCGTGAGCCCGGCGTCCAAAGAGATTGTGGCGCGCATCGTCAAGGACGGTATCTATTCCATTCTGCTCGAAGCGGGCGCGCTGATCACCAACCCGGGCTGCAGCGCCTGCGCGGGAGACGGCGGCGTGATGGCCGACGGCGAGGTCACGCTCTCGACCGCGAACCGCAACTTTCAAGGACGCATGGGGAGCTATAAAGCGGAGATCTATTTGGGAAGTCCCGCGGTGGCGGCGGCGACTGCAATTAAAGGATTCATCGCCGACCCGCGCGAGTTCTTGTAGCAGCGATGGAACGAAGAAAGTTACTCTCGATTCTGTTATTGAGCTGCGTCTTCTTCGGCGCGCATTCCGCAGCGCTGTCGGGGGAAAAATTCATCGCCGACTACGGCGGAACCTCCGGATTTCAATCTCCGATCTGGGCCGCGAAGGAAGGCGGCTTTTTCGCCAAGTACGGACTCGACATCGACCTCGTCATGATCCCCGGGGGCACGCAGAGCATGCAGGCGCTGATCTCGGGCGGCACGCGGTTTTCACAATCCTCGGCGGCGGCGCCCATGCATTCTCGCCTCGGCGGATCCGACGTCGTCATCATCGCGGCGTCGATCAACAAATATCCGTTTTCCGTAGTGGCACGCCCGGAGATCAAGACCCCGGCCGATCTTGTCGGAAAGAAAGTGGGCGTCGTCCGCTTGGGCGGGTCCAACGAGTCGGCCTTGAGAAAAGCCTTCGCGCTGTGGGGCATCAATCCCAAATCGGTGATCTTCATGCAGATGGGGGAGGCTGCCAGCCGGCTGATCGCGCTCAGCGCCGGGACTCTGGACGCGACGGTGCTCGCTCCTCCTCACACTCTCAAGGCGAGAAGCCTAAAGATGACGATGCTCGCCGACCTCAAAGCTTTGCCGATCTATTATCCCCAGTCGACGATCGCGGTGCGGGAAAATTTCTTGGAACGGTCGCCTCAAACGGTGAAGAGCTTCTTGAAAGCCTACATGGAGGGCGTTCACTGGCTCCGTACCAACAAAGCGGAAAGTCTCAAAGTCCTCAGCCGCTACATGCGCACGGGGGACAAAGAGACTCTCGAGGAAACTTACGACTACTTCGCCCCGATGATGTCTCCGAATCTGCGTACGAATCTCGAAGGAATCCAGGAGATCCTGAGCCAGGAAACAGAACGGCCCGGCGTAGCCGCCCGCAAGCCCTCGGATTTTATCCGCGAGCAGATTCTCGATGAACTGGAGAGAGAGGGTTTTACGCAGAAATTTCGCTGAGCCTGCGTGTTAGGAGAGTTCCGATGCCATACAACGATTTGAGACACTACCTCAAGGTTTTGGAGGAGAAAGGAAAACTCTTCCGCATATCCAAGGAAGTCGACAAGGATTGGGAACTCTCCGCGGTCGCCAAGCTGGTGTTCCGCAAAATTCCCGACGAGCGCAGGCCGGCTCTCATGTTCGAGAGGGTGAAAGGATTTTCGCTTCCCGTCGTAACGGGAGTTCTGGGCGCTTCCCGTGAGGTTTATGCGCTTGCGCTGGAGACCGAATTAAATTTCGAGGAGATTTTTCGGCGCTGGAGTAAGGCGCAAGCAGCGCCCGTGCCGCCGGTTCTTGTGGAGAACGGCCTCTGTCAGGAAGTCGTTCAACGCGGCGATGAAGTGGATCTTATGCGGCTCCCCGTTCCTATCTGGACCGTTCCGCACGACCCCGCGCCCTACTTCACGTCTCCCTACGTCATCGGCCGGGACCCCGAGACCGGCGTCAGAAACGTCGGCACCTACCGGATGCAGCTCAAGGGGAAGCGCAAGAC
>JBGQBP010000206.1:0-7130 GCA_041494945.1 Binatia bacterium
ACAGCGACTTGCCGCCGCCGGTCGGCATGACGACCAGCGAGTCGCGGCGTTCGAGACCCGCCCGGATCGCCTGCTCTTGCAGCGGGCGCAGGCCGGAGAATCCCCAGTAACGGCGCACCGTGGCCAGGATGTCCGCGGTCGACCAGCTTGTCGATGGGTTCATGCTATTATCACGCGAGACAAATCAATGTATGAGACGGTCAAATGAGTCAATGGCTTAACAGATGTCCCGGGAAATTTTTCGGCAACCGAGACATCATGGAAGGAAAATATTTGAGGATAACCCGCCACTTACTTTCTCAATGGCCGCATCGCCACAGCGCTGAGGGAAAAAGGTCAAGAGCTATTCAGCCGACCGGCCGGGACGCGGGGCCATCGCCTTGGCGAAATCCTCAAGCCCGATTTTTCCCGTCATCAAACGCCCCAAATCCGAAGTGCTCGTTGGATAGTTCCGGCCATCGATGGTCAGTTGCCAGTGAAGAATTTCTCCCGAAGGCGCCGTGGAGGAGCCGTCTTCGCCGTGACGGAGAAAAAATTCGCCGCCGCGGACGAAACCGCGCGCGTCGATCCGAATCGCGCGGCACCACTCGCGTACTTCTATCACCGTCATGGCTGCTGCTCGCTCAGCCGGCCGAGAAGGTGTTCCTTCAAGCTCGTGTCGATGCCGTAAACGACCTTGGTCTTTTTCGGCCGCGGATTGGCCTCGGTGCTCACCTGATAGAGAATCAACCGCCCCGGGCCGGTATTGTTCAACTGATAAAAATATCCCGCGGCGATGTGGACGCCCTGGTGCTGGGTCAGCTTGTGCTCCTCGCCGTCTTTGAGCCCCTTGATCGTGCACTCGCCTTCGACGACGAAGAAAGTGTGGTCCGAGCCCGGATGGCAATGCATCTCGTCGTTGACGCCGGGCTCGTAGCAGTTGATCGCGATGTGGCAGCGATCCGTCCCGGATATGCGGACATAGTTTCGTCCGGTGGCCCTATCCCAACGGGCCTCTTTGACGGCATCGAGAGACTTTATAGTGGTGAGTTTCTCCATGGTCGCCCTCCCATAAAGTTTTTGATCGATGAGTCTAGGTTCTTTTTACCAGGACGTTGATCACATTTTAAGAATCTCCGGAAAAGTGAATTTTCTTTTTCCCAACCGGCGCGCGCCGGTCGCCGTGACGGCAACCGTATCGCCGCAGCGAATCGAATCCGGCGCCTCCGCCGGCATCGCCCCCGGTTTCAAGACCATCACGTTTCCTACCACGAGCGGAATATCGAGGTGCATGGTATATTGGGCCGTGTTGTAACCCACGTCCGCCTCGCCCGTCACTTGAGGCCGGTCCTCGCCGATGCCGCGCCCGTGAAGCAGCATACCTTTAGGAATGTGGCCCGATTCGCGAACCAAGTTTTGATAACGCCCGATGACTTCGCGATACGTGACACCCGGCTTCATGAAAGCGACGAGATCGTCGAAGATCGCGACGCTGACCTCGAACGCGCGCCGGAGCTCTTGCGGAATTTTTCCGAGACAGGCGGCCTAAACCGTTTGCGCGATGTAGCCGCCGTATTTGGCCTCGAGCTCCGTGTTGATCATGTCGCCGGCCTTGAGCTTTCGGTGCGGCGCGATTCGGGACGCCCACGGCACGCCTTTCCCCGCGCCCCAGTGCGTCATCGACGGGTAGTCGCCGCCGTTCGAGATGATCGTCTGCCAGATCGTAGCGACAACTTCGTTCTCCATGACACCGGGCCGCGCCTTTGCGACCGACGCCTCGACGACGCGATCCAAAATTTCCGCGGACCGCTCGATAAACGCGACCTCTTCCTCGCCTTTAACCGAGCGCGCGTCCTGCAAAATCTCCGTTGCGTTCTCGATGCGCGCCTTGGGAAATGCCTTTTTGACTTTCTCCAACATACCCGTTACGACGGTGCCTTCGGGCGCCCGGAGCAGGCCGCTGAGGCCGCTGACGCCGATGCGCGCGCCGTCGAGTTTGAGCTCCTTCATCCGCTCGATCACCGGCTCGCCCCAGGTTCTCCGCGTCGCGCGGATATCTTTGACCCAATCCTGGGCGATCGACCACCACTCGACTTCGTTAGCGCCGCGGACAAACGCGGTCACTTCTCCGGACAGCGGAAAGACCACGGCGATTTCGTACTGATGTCCGCCGATATGCGTGAGATAGCGGATGTCGGCCTGAAACTGCTCCCAGTGGCTTTGATTGGGAAAGCCGATGATCGCGTCGAGTCCCGCCGCGCGCATCAGCTCCCTCACCTTATCCCCACCGCCTGTCGCGCTCGTTGGCGCTGAATTTCGGCAGGCCGAACCCTCTCTCGCCGCTGTTGATCATCGTTCGGATGCCTCCGTTTCCGCCATTTCTTCATCCCTTATAGGCTCCAGCGGAAGGGTTCAAGCCCGGTGGAAAAACGGGATTGAAGGTGCTAAGGTTTTGGGCGTTGCCTTTTACCCGTCTTTAGATCTCCATCAGCGCTTCCATTGTCCCTCTCAAGGGATGACCCGATGAAATACCTCGCCATCTGTGAAGACGATCTCTTGTTCCAATTCATGCGCAAGCTGGCGACCAAGCGGAGCGAGGTCCTCTTCCTGGTGGGGGACTCGGAAGCGGCGCGGCGTATTCGCCGGCGCGGCGGCAGCAGCCAGTGGGGCGATCTCGATAAAGAGGCGATCTATGAGAAATCCCATCTGGAGCGGGTCGACCAGGTCATTCTTTTTATCAGAAGCCGGCCGCTATGGGAGCGGGTTTACATGCAGTTGAGGACGCTCAAGCCGGAGCTCCCCATCCTCTCGCTCTCTTCCGGAAAAAGATCGGCGGGCAATCACAAGGACCCGCTGCTGAGCCAGATTCCGTTGGAGGACATCTTCGAAGAGTTTTGCGCGCCTCAGCTCCTCGATGCCATCAACCGGCGCAGGGTGGAAAAAATCCGCTCACTGTTTAGGGAAAAGGACAAGATCCACATCCTCTTGCAGCACGACCCCGACCCGGACGCGATCGGCAGCGCGCTCGCGCTGCGCGAGCTTTTAGGCCGGAACCGGGCCACGACTCCGATCGTTACTTTCGGCGAGGTGACGCGACCGGAAAATCTCGCCATGATTCGTCTGCTCGAAATTCAGATCGACAGAATCACGTACGAAGACCTGCATCAGGACGGCGCCCGGCTCGCCATGGTGGACGTGCAGCCGCCCTATTTCAAAAAGCCTCTCGGCCGGGTCGATCTGGTGGTGGACCACCACCCCAAGCGCACGGCGTTTTCCGCTCGTTTCTCAGACCTGAGGACCAATTACGGCGCGACCTCGACGATCTTCACCGACTATCTGCGCGCCGCGGGCATGGAGCCGTCGCAGAGGCTCGCCACCGCGCTGCTCTACGGCATCAAAACCGACACGCTGTTTTTGGAGCGCGGCAGCCACATGGTGGACGTCGAAGCCTTCAGCTTTCTCTACCCATTCGCCAATCGCGCCCTGATCACAAAAATGGAGCGTCCCGCCTTGCCGCACGAAGACCTCGCAGCTCTGGGCCGCGCGCTAAGCCGGCTCCGGTTGAGCGACGGCGTGGCTGTCATTCACATGGGAGAGGTCAAGCGCGAGGACGTCATTCCGCAGATGGCGGAGTTCTCGCTTCAGATCGAGGGCGTGGAGTGGGGCATCGTCTCCGGTCTTTCGGGCGATCGCGTCGTGATCGCGGCGCGGAACGTCGGTTATGTGAAGAGCGCGGGCGATATCATGAAGCGGCTGTTCGACGACATCGGCAGCGCGGGCGGCCATCGCGCCATGGCGAAGGCGGTCATCCCGGTCGAGCGCTTCAAAGAAAAATTCGGCGAAGTCAGCGAGAAGGCGATCCGCAACGCAATCCTGCCCCTGATCATCCAGCGCGACGAAGAGCCGGGCCGCGAGTGAAAGGAGAGGTAGTCGGTCATTTGGGGAGAGATCCTTCACTTCGTTCAGGATGACATTTTTCGCAAGTGTCATTCTGAGCGTAGCGAAGAATCTCGGTTTGTGCCTTTCATTTGTGCGCAAGCTAAAAATGGCCCATTACCAAAGCCGCGCACAATATTTGACTTCGACCATTCGATTTGATAGGAAAAAAAGGACTTTGTTGCTGGGAGGATTCGATGACCTACATAATTGCTGAGCCTTGCATCAACGTGAAAGACACCGCTTGCGTGGATGTCTGCCCGGTGGATTGCATTCACCCGACCAAGACCGAGACCGAAGAGTTTGCAAAGGAGCAGAAGCTCTATATCGATCCCGAGGAGTGCATCGACTGCGGCGCGTGCGAGCCCGTGTGCCCCGTCGAGGCGATCTTCGAGGAGGCGGCGACGCCGGAGAAGTGGAAACAATATATTCAGATAGACGCCGACTGGTTCAAGAACCGAAAAAAATAATTTTGCTTTAACTCTTTTCTCTGACAAAAAGGGCGCCATCGAAAAATCGGTGGCGCCTTTTTTGTTTTCAGGCTGTTCGCCTTGCGCGGCCGTCGGTCCTTGGACTAAGGTGCCTCCATGGTGCTCGTGCTGAAAAACGACCAGATCGACGGTCTCGTGCCCATGGACGAGGAGATTGAAGTCATCGAGCAGGCCTTCCGCGAACTGGGCGAAGGCGTCGCCATGAACGCGCCGCGGGCGAGACTCCGCGTTCCGTGGAAGGAACCCGGAGGTCAGTACTACTTCAACAACATCATGGGGCTGGTTCCCGGCATGAAGTCGATGGCGCTGCGCATCGATTCGAGTTTTTCAACCGAAGTAAAAGTCGGCGGCGCCAGCCGGAGAGTTTATCCGGGCGATTTCGTCGGGCTCGTCTTTCTGTTCGACATGGACACGTGCGAGCTGCTTGCCATTATGGACGATCACGTGATCTCGACCCTCCGCGTCGGTGCGACGAGCGGCGTAGCGACCAAATATCTTGCCAGAAAAAATGCCTCCATCATGGGACTTCTCGGCTCCGGCGAGCAGGCGCGCACACAATTGACAGCCGCGCTCGTGGTGCGGCCATTGAAACAAGTAAAGGTCTACAGTCCCACGCGGGAAAACCGCGAGCGCTTCACGCGTGAGATGAGCACAGAGTGCGGCATCGAAGTCGTGCCGGTCGCTTCGGCGGAAGACGCGGTTCGCGGCAGCGACATCGTCACCGCCGCGACGAATACCGTGGAGCCTGTCATTGAAGGACGGTGGCTGAAAGAAGGAACGCACGTCAACAGCATCGTCGGCGGCGACGGTTATCTCAAGCGGCGCGAACTGGATGACGAGACGATTCGGAGAGCTGGATTGATCGTCGTCGGCTACAAGCCGCAAATTCTGATCGACAAGCAGGCGGAGTTCGCCGATCGTCTGGAGCGCGGCATGATTAAAGTCGAAGATCTGCACGAGCTGGGCGCGCTCGTCACGGGAAAATGCCGCGGCCGAAAGGACGACAGGGAGATCACGCTTTTCAAGAACAATACCGGCATGGGGATCCAATTTGCGGCGACGGCGCGTTTGGTTTACGAAAAGGCGAAAGAGAAAGGCATCGGCGCCGAGCTGCCGCTGGAGCTTTTCATGACGCGGCGCGGCGCGAAGGCTTACTCACCATGAGATTTTACTATTCTTCTCGATAAGGGCGTGTTGGACGGAAGGGAGCTACGATGAAGTTGTTGCTGATATTCGCGTCGTGCCTTTATTCGTTTTTTATTTCCTGCGCTGTCGCGGCCGAGCCCGCCGTGATCGAAGGCGCAAAGAAAGAAGGCGCGCTGGTCTTCTATACGACGATGGATATTCAAAACAGCAAGCCGCTCCTCGATGTCTTCATGCAGAAATATCCGTTCATCAAGGGCGACCTGGTGCGGCTTGGCGGCACGGCGATGGTAAGCCGGATCATGACTGAGGCGCAAGCGGGTGGGAACAGGTTCGATGTCGCGGTGGGGATTTCCCCGTCCTATGTTCCGATGAGAGAAAAAAACCTTATCGCGCCGTATATGTCGCCGGAGTTTCCCAACCTTTATAACGATCTCTATGAGCCCAAGGGCTACTGGGCGACCGTTTATCTGAACACCCTCGTCCTCGGTTACAATACCAAGATCATTTCACGTAACGACCTGCCGAAAACTTACGAAGATCTGCTCAAACCCCAATACAAACAAAACTTCATCATCGACATCGAGAACCACGACGTGTTCGTCGGTCTCGGTCAGGAATGGGGCCAGGAAAAAGCCGTCGCCTATTTTAAAGGACTGGCAAAGCAAGAACCCGTTTTCTTGCGCGGCAACACCAATCGCGCCAACATGGTGAGCGCCGGCGAACGGTCGCTCACCTTCGTTTACGCGCAGGTGATCGAGCGCATGAAACAGACGGGCGCTCCGGTCGATTGGATTCCTCTGGAACCGGTCAACGTGGAGGTCAACGTCTCGATGGTCTCGGCTAAGGCGCCGCATCCCAACGCGGCGAAACTTTTTGTCGATTATCTGATTTCCAAAGACGGCCAGGAATTTCTGAAGACGTTTCGCCGAATCGGCCCGCGCAAAGATGTCAAGCCCGATCCGCCGAAACTGTTCGAAGGCTTTCGCCGCCGCGTGATCGCCCCCGAAAACTATAAAAATCTGCGCGAGATCACCAAATTGCATAATGACGCGTTGGGGATTCGTTAGAGAAATGGGGAGGTTCGTCATGAAAGAGTGGCAAAAGTTTTTTCCCGAAGAAGAACGGAAGATTTACGAAAAGGCCGGCTACAAGGGCAAGCAGAGCTTCGGCCGCAATCCGGCGCTGCTGATTATCGACGTCATCCTGGGCTTCACCGGCACCAAACCGATGGAAATCATGGACGCGATCGACGAATTTCCCACGAGCTGCGGCAAGGTGGCGTGGGAAGCGCTGCCGAAAATTCAGAAGCTGCTCCACGCCTGCCGGCAGGCGGAGATCCCCGTCGCCTATTCGACCAGCGACCCCGATTTCAAGGCCGCTCTCGGCAACGCAACGAAACGGGCCGTCGGAAAAGGCGACTACGAAAACTTACCGATGCAGTTTCCCGAGATGATCAAGCCGGTCGAGGGCGAGTTCATCGTGCGCAAGGCGCGCGCCAGCGCTTTCTTCGGCACGCACCTGATCACGTACCTGCTGAGTAAGGGGGTTGACTCGCTGCTCGTCACCGGCACGACGACC
>JBGQBP010000207.1:0-7120 GCA_041494945.1 Binatia bacterium
AGCGAGCGCAAAAGCGCTTGCGTCACGTGCGCGTCATCGTCCCAGAGAAACTTTCCATGCAGCGCGGGAAAATAGGCGATGAAGACGGTGACGGCGAGCAGCGTGGCCGTCCAGAGCAGGTCGCGATGGGAAACTGGGTTTGCAGCGCTCTCGGTGTTTGGGCGTCGAGGGTCCGGGTATTTTCCTTTCGCTTCTGAGGCTTTCTTACTCACTAAATCCCCGCGTACCACTCGTAGCCGCGGTCTTCCCAGTAGCCGCCTTTCCCTTGCGCGATTTTTTTGAAGTCCGCGACGAATTCGATGCGCCGGATGTATTTGGCCATTTTGTAGCCGAGTTGAGTTTCCACTCTGAGGCGCAGCGGCGCGCCGTGCTCGACCGGCAGCGACCGGCCGTTCATCTCGTAGGCGAGGATCGTTTGCGGATGCGCGGCGTCGCGCCGATCGATGCTCTCGTAGAAAGAGTTTCCGTCGTCGTCGGTGTCGATGCAATGAAAGACGACGTACCGCGACGTCGATTGAGGCTCGACCATTTTCATGATCTCCGCCAGCGGCACGCCTTTCCATTTGGCGATCGCGCTCCAGCCTTCGACGCAGTCGTGGCGCGTGATCTGCGTCCGCGCCGGCATCGCCTTCAACTCGTCCAGCGTGAAGCTTGCCGGTTTGCCCACGAGCCCCGCGACTTCCAGTTTCCAGCTCGACCAGCCGCTCTTCGCGTCGGTCATGTACTCGATCGTGAACGGCGGCGGGTTGCCGTTGGGTTTGAAGTAGCGGGAGATTTCCCTGTCGCCGAACTCCTGCGCGAGCCGGCTTCTGCCGCTCAACAAACGCTGCAGGCGGCGGTTCAGTCTCTCGGCGGATTCCAGGACCGAGAGAACTTTTTTATTCTGCTGCATGCCGTTGAAAAATTTTTCGCATCCGGCGAGGAGAAAAACGCCGGCGCCTCCGAGCGCGCCGAGGAGGAGCTTTCGCCGCGAAACGGCAGGGCTATTTTTCTCCATCGGCGCGGTCCTCCTCTTTGGCTTCTGCGGCGGGCATTTCAACCGCGGGTTCCATGGGCGTTTCCGGCGCGGCTTCGACGGCTTTAGCTTCGACGGCCTCGGCCGGCGCGACTTTGTCTCTGTACCACCCCGTGATCATCGAGCGCATGTTGTTGAGCGCGCCCGTGGTCGTGACCATGAAGACGTGGCCGAAGGTGAAGAACGCGAAGAAGAAAGTCGTCAGGAAATGGAAGCTACGGGCGGATTGCCGCCCGCCGAAAATGGCCGGCAGCCACTTGAAGCCGGTGTCCATCTGCGGCGACATGGCGAGTCCCGAAGCGATGATGAGCGGCGTCAGGATAAAAAAGACGCTCGTGTAGGCGACTTTCTGCAGCGGGTTGTACTCGCCGTCCTGCGGCGACGTTTTACGGATGCGGAGATAGTAGAGCGCCATGGGAAGAATTTTGTGCAGGTCGCGCGGCGTTAGAAAGAATTTTCCAATGTGGCCGTTGATCGAGTTGTAGACGAGATAGAGCAGCCCGTTCAGCGCGAAAAGCCAACCGAAGAAGAAATGCCACCGTCTTCCGCACGAAAGGCAATAAAAACCGGGGACGGTGATCCAGCTCGGAAAAGCGCGCGGCGCCGGACCCATCTCGGTGTTCTGCAATCCCAGGACGCCGGTCGTCTCAACTCGCAGTCCGTATAGCTCGGTATAGGCGCGGATATCGCCTTCTTCGTTGACGGCGTAAATGGAGAAAAACGCTTCGTCCGGCTCCGCCTTGCTGCCCCAGTGGAGATGCGGATAGGCGTTGAAGATCATGAGCCCGCTCATGAAAAGAATCGTGAGCGCCAGCGTATTGATCCAGTGGCTCACGCGGGTGATCGGATTGTGGCGGTAGTTGAGAGAACTCATCCTTCTTCATGCTGCCTTTCCTGAGTATGTGAGAACAGTCTATATTACGCCGTTGAATGGAAGCAACAACAAGGCGGGGCCCACGAAGGTTACGTTGGTTAATAGATTCTTCGCGCCCGTCCGGCCTCTATTCTCCTCGATAGAACAGCGGCCGCTGCTTTTCGCGCTCCGCGTCGGCGGCGCTGATATAGCCGATGCTCGCCATTCGCGACAAGATCAAATTTCTCCTGTAGAGGAGACTCTTTTCCCCGGGGCTGCGCGGGCTCGGTAGCAGGCCGGCCAGCGTGGCCGCGTCCGCGGGATTAAGCGCAGCGGCCGATTTGCCGAGATAATGGCGCGCCGCCGCCTCGGCGCCGTAAATCCCGCGGCCCCATTCGACGACGTTCAAATACAGCTCGAAGATCCTTCTTTTCGACAGCGCACGTTCGAGCTGCAAGGCGATCGCCACTTCGCGCACTTTTCGCAGCGGGTTTTTGGACGGACTCAGATAGAGATTGCGCGCGAGCTGCATCGTGATCGTGCTGGCGCCGCGCTTCAACTGTCCCGTCTCCCAGTCTTTCCTGAAAGCCTCTTTCAGCTCGTAGAAGTCAATTCCATGGTGGCTGAAAAACGAGGCGTCCTCGCTGATGACGATCGCCTTCTTGAGGTGCTCGGAGATCGCGTCGTACGAAACCCAGATCTGCTGGTGTCCCGGTCGAATTCTCCGGCTGCGATATTCCTGTTCGCGCAGCTCCATCAGCGCCGTGGAGCGCGGATTGGTTTTCCTGAGCGGCGCAACGTCGGGAAGGCTCGCGTACTCGTAGACCGCGAGGCCTAGAACGAGAGACACGAGAAAGCTCTTGAAGAAAATGCCTTTCACGACGGGGTGGCGAGCCTTGCCGCCTTGAGGCTCAATGACGAGAGCGGATATCGGCCGAGAGAAGAAAGCCGGAACCAACGCCATCCGCGGGCCGGAAGAGACGCATCGCCCGCCGCGACGCAGCGATAGACGGGCGCACGGATTCTACGGTTGGTTATGCTGTGGCGAATCACGCCCATGACGTTTTCAAGTTTTACCCGGTCGCCCGCGCCGTCGAGGTGGCGTTCGAGCGCCGCTCGAGCGCTCTCGGTTTTTTTCTTTTCTCCGCCCGGAAGTTCCCAGAGTCCCGGCAAGATCCCGCCGCGCGGACGGCGGCGCAGCAGAATCTTACCATCCTTTTCGATGAGCGCTAAGGGCCAGTCGATCTTTCGAACGGCGGGCTTCGGCGCGAGGCGGTTTTGAATGTTCCCACGTTTTTGCGCCGCGCAACGCGAAGCGAGGGGACATTGCGGGCAGCGCGGCTCGCGCGGGAGGCAAACCGTCGCGCCCAGATCCATCAGCGCCTGGTTGAAATCTCCCGGGCGGGAAATCGCAACGAGGCGCGCCGCGATCTCGCGCACCGATTTTTCCGTCGCGGCGTCAAAGAGCCGCGCGAGCACGCGCCGGGCGTTTCCATCGACGGCGGGATACGGCTCGCCGAAGGCCATGCTCATCAATGCGCCGGCGGTGTAGTCGCCGATTCCCGGCAGGGCGCGGAGCGCCCGGAAGTCGCGCGGAATTTTTCCGCCGTGGATATTGACGATCGTCCCCGCCGCCCGTTTCAGGTTAAGGGCGCGGCGGTAGTAGCCCAGGCCGGACCAGAGCGCGAGCACCCGGTCGCGTCGCGCGCGGTCGAGAGCGCCGATGGAGGGAAAGGCTTTCAGGAAGCGGCGATAGTAGGGGAGAACGGTTCGGACCTGCGTCTGCTGGAGCATCGTCTCGGCGATCCATTTGGCGTAAGGATCGCGCGTGCGGCGCCACGGCAGATCGCGCCGCGTCCGATCGTACCAATCGAGCAGCGCGCGCTGGATGCGACGGTGCCGGTCGTTCTCGTCGTTTACCACGTGGGCAAACTACTCAGTAAAAACGTTCAAATCAAGCAGCCGTTGGTTTCGCGCTTTTTCGGCGCTTTCCTTGCGAACGATTTGCCCGTAGCGTATAAATTTCTTTTATGGGCGGAATGGGACGGCTCAAGGGCTACGTGCTGCGCTACTGGCGGAGGTACGTCGTGGGCTCCATTTGTCTCTTGGGCTCGGTGACCCTGGTGATGTGGATCCCGTTGTGGCTCCGTGCGGCCGTCAAGATCATCGAGAGCGGCGGCTCGCTGGCGGACGTTCGTTACTACGCGCTGCTGATCGCCGGCGCGGGCTTTGTCCAGGGAATCGTCCGCACTTTTTCACGGGCGTTCATCTTCAACGCCGGCCGCGACATCGAGTACGATCTGCGCAACGACCTCTTCGCCCACCTGCAGCGGCTGCCCATCAAATTTTATCATTCGCAGCGGACCGGCGACTTGATGTCGCGCGTGATCAACGACATCTCCGCGGTGCGCACGCTTCTCGGCCCCGGCATTCTCAATTTTTTCAACGCGCCGGTTTATTTCGTCTACGCGATCGTGCTCATGTTCTCGATGGACGCGCGCATGACGCTCGTGGCCCTCGTGCCGGGCCCGCTGCTGGTCTACGCGGTGCGCAGGTTTCGCGGCAGGATCATGAAAAGCTCGCTCAAGGTGCAGCAGCAGATGGCGGAGCTCTCCAGCCACATTCAGGAAAATTTGAGCGGAATGCACGTGGTGAAAGCCTATACGCAGGAGGAGCACCAGATCGGCCAGTTCGTCGAGATCAACCGCGAGTTCCAGGAAAGAAGCATGGAGCTGGCCAGGCTCCGGGGTTTGATCGGTCCGTTCATGCAGGCGATGAGCGGCCTCACGGTCCTGTTGGTGTTGGCCTACGGCGGAGTTCGCGTCATGCGCGGAGATATGCTGATCGCCGACATCGTAGCGTTTATCGCTTATCTGCAAGTGCTGGCCTGGCCGACCGCGGCCTTCGGCTGGATGATCTCGCTCATCGAAAGGGGCCGCGCCGCCATGGAGCGGCTGGAAGAGATTTTCAAAGTGCAGCCGGAGATCGTCACTCCGGATCGGCCGCTTCAGCCGGCGGATGCAAACGGCGGCGTCGAGTTTTTGAACGTCTCGTTTGCCTACGACACAAGGACCAACGGCCAGGCGACGTTGAAAGATATTAATTTCGCCGTGCCCCGCGGCCGCACGGTCGCGATCGTGGGCCGGACCGGCGCCGGCAAGAGCACGCTGGCGCAGCTCATTCCCCGCCTCTACGACGTGTCGTCGGGAGAAATCCGCTTCGGCGGCCGGGACATCCGCGCGATCTCGCTCGCCGAGCTGCGCCGGACGATGGCCTACGTGCCGCAGGATCCTTTTCTCTTTTCCAGTTCGCTCAAGCGCAACCTGGGATTCGGCCGGGACGAAATCTCCGACGAGGAGGTCGAAAACGCCGTCCGTCTTACGCGGTTGGACCGGGACGTGGCGATCTTTCCCGAAGGAATGGCGACGATCGTCGGCGAGCGCGGGATCATGCTTTCAGGCGGGCAAAAGCAGCGCGCCACTCTGGCACGCGCGCTGCTGCTCGACGCGCCGTTTCTCATTCTCGACGATTGTCTCTCTAGCGTGGACGCCGAGACCGAAGACCAAATTCTTAAACGGCTCAAGTCGGTTTTCAAGGAGAAGAGTTGCGTGATCATCTCGCACAGGATCTCGGCGGTCAAAGAAGCGGACGAGATTCTGGTGCTCGACGAGGGCCGGATCATCGAGCGCGGCACGCACCGGGAGCTGGTTCTGAAGGGCGGCGTCTACGCGGACCTCTATCGCCAGCAGCAGCTCTCGGAAGAGCTGGAGCAGATTTGAAAATAATTTTGAATTATGAATTTTGAATTTTGAATTCAATTCAAAATTCAACGGTAAGAATTCAAAACTGAAGAAAATGGCCGAACCGAAAACACCGGGCAACGCGTCGAACGGCGGCAGGGGAGCGCAGGCCGATTCGCCGGCGTTGGTCGCCGCGCACCAGGAAGAAGTTTTCGGCAAAGCCTACGACGTCCGCCTGCTGCGGCGGCTGTGGCAATTCGTCGGGCCCTACAAACGCCTCTTCTGGACGGCGATGCTCATGCTGCCGTTCTTGCAGATTTTCGGACTTGCCCAGCCCTATCTGATGAAGGTGGCGATCGATCGCTACATCTCCGGCGGCGACGTGTGGGGACTCCAGGGAGTAGCGTTGTTGTTCCTTGTCGCGGTCGCCGGGGAGACCGCGGTCTCTTACTTTCACTATTACATGACGATGCTGGTCGCGCAGCGAGCGCTGGCCGACATGCGCGTGGCGATCTTCTCCCACGTGCAGAAACTTCCCATGAGCTATTTCGACCGCAATCCGGTCGGCCGTCTGGTGACGCGCATGACCAGCGACGTGGACGTCCTCCAGGAGATGTTCGCGGCCGGGGCGATGACGCTGATCTCGGACTTCGTCATGTTGAGCTGGATCGTCGCGATCATGTTTTACATGGACGTGAAGCTGGCGCTGGTCTCGCTGGCGTTGATCCCGCCGATGGCGCTGGCGATTAATTTTTTCCGCCACAAGGCGCGCCAGACCTACCGCTTGATCCGCGAGCGGATCGCGCGCATTAACGCCTATCTCGGAGAGGCGATCTCGGGCATGGCCGTGATCCAGCTCTTCGTGCGCGAGGAAAAAAGCTTCCGGGATTTCGACGACCTCAACGCCGCCCATCGCGACGCCAATCAGATGTCCAACATTTACGAGGCGTCGCTCCATTCCATGGTCGAGGCGGCGGGCTCGATCAGCGTCGGCCTCCTGCTCTGGTACGGCGGCGGCGAAGCGCTCAACGGGGCGATCGGCATCGGAACGCTGGTGGCTTTCAAAGAGTACATCAACCGCTTCTTCGGTCCGCTGCGCGATTTCAGCCAGAAATACACCGTGATGCAGTCGGCCATGTCTTCGGCCGAGCGCATCTTTCACCTGCTCGACACGCCGGTCACGATCGCGAGCCCCGCCAACGCGGTCGTTCCCAAGCCGTTCAGCGGCGAGGTCCGCTTTGAAGACGTCTGGTTCGGCTACAAAGAGAGCGATCCGGTGCTGAAGGGCGTCTCGTTTTGCATCGCTCCGGGAGAGCGGGTGGCGGTCGTCGGCGCGACGGGCTCGGGAAAAACCACGACGATCAAGCTGCTGAGCCGCTTCTACGACATCCAGCGCGGCTCGATCAAAGTCAGCGGCGTCGACGTGCGCGAGTGGGACTTGCAGGCGCTCCGAAGACACATCGGCGTCGTGCTGCAGGATGTGTTTCTCTTCTCCGGCAACGTCCGGACCAA
>JBGQBP010000208.1:0-7077 GCA_041494945.1 Binatia bacterium
ATTCCCACTCCTATTTGGAGGCGTGGAATGCCTCTCTTTTGCCAAGCCACGTTGAGGATGTCAAGCTCGGCCTGCGCTTCCAGCGCTGTCGCGACCGCGTCCGCCGCGTGGTTGGGATTGTCCTTGTGCGCGCCAAACGCGGCCAGCACCGCGTCGCCGATGAAGTCTACGATGCAGCCCTGGTGGCGGGCGATCACTCGGCCCATCATGGCGAACAATTCATTCAGGATCGAGACCACCTCCTCCGGCGTCTTGCCCTCGCATAGCGTGGTGTAATTTCTCACATCGGTGAAAAAGATGGTCGCTTCGCGGGTCTGCCCGCTAAGTGTCTCATCCTGATCGACGATCTGGTTCGCCACCTCCCGGTCCACCAATTGCCCGAGCGAGCGGCGGACGTGGCGCGCCTCCAAATAGTCGGCGATGGTCGCGCCCCAGCGCATCGCCAGCAGCGGCGTGACGAAGTCCACCCAGATGCCGAGGCGCGCAAAGGCGAGATAGCTCGCCGGGATGAGTGCGAGCGGGATGGCGGTGACCGAAACGATGGTCGCCACCATCGGGCGGAAGAAAGTCAGCAGCACGCTCATGACGAGAGCGAAGACGAGCGAGAGAGCCACGCCCACCCAGTGTGCGGCCGGCATGATCTGCGCGCGAGAGAGAACGGTATGAATAATGTTCGCGTGGATCTCCACGCCGGGCATCAAGCCGCGCGGCGTCGGAAAGAAATCGCGGCTCTCGCCGAAGCTGGCGCCGATCAGAACGATCTTGCCGCGAAATGGATTGTCCTCGGCGAGCGAAGTCTTCAGCTTCGAGAGCTGGAACACGGGGTCGCTCGGAATCGCCGCAAAGCTTCCCTGCGCGCCGGCAAAATTGATCTTCCACTGCTCGTCGATCGCGAACGAGAGCGGGGTGGGTTTCGGCAGCAGCTTGCCCTCGAACTTGTCCCATTCAGGGAGCAGCAGCGTCACTTGGTCGCCCCGGTTCATCGCCTCTTCCAGCCGCGCGCCGTCGTAGCCGGCGTAGCGCGCCAGCACCGCGAGCGCGAGCGAAGGGAGGATCTTGCCGTCGCTCCCGCGGAGGGCGAGCGGAAGCTGGCGCGCCAGACCGTCGGGGTCGATCGGCGCATTGGCAAACCCGGAGATGACCGGAAGATTCGGACTGAAAAACGGCGAGTGCGCGTAGGTCATCGCGTCGTTCACTTCCTTGTCCGGCCGGATCACAAAGACCGGCACGACTTTGCTGAGCCCGTTCTCCGCGGCGGCGTGAATCGCCTTCACGAGCATCTCGTCTTCGCGCGGATTCGTCTTAACTTTAAATTCGACGTCGACGCCGATGACTTTGGCGCCGCTCCTCCCCAGCACTTCGATGAGCCCGGCGATATACGAGCGCGGCAGAGGCTGCTTTTCTCCCAGGTTGGTAAACGCCCGGTCGTCGATCTGGACGAGAACGATCTCCGGCGACTTTACTCGGCCGCGCATCCAGAGAAGAAAATCGAGCGCCTTCGACTCGAATCCCTGAAGGAAGCCCATGTAAGAAACGAGAGAAGTGATCAGGCTGACGGAAAATCCAAGGACAAGAGATTTATAAAACCGCCGCTTGCGTCTCTTGAGGATTTCGAGGATAGCCATTTCTTCCTACGATGCACGACGATAGTTCAAATGAGCAAAAAAGTGAAGAGCGACGGCTCAACGCCGTAAGGGGTAAGGCGAGATCTGAGAGGATCGGTGCCGCTTGCACACGGCGATTCGTCTTTTATTTTCTCTCGGCCCGCTGTATGATGCATCCATATGGCCAAGCGTGCTCAAGCCGAACCAAAGGCACGACCTTATCCTCTGATTAGCCCGCAAGAACGACTGGCGGTCTGGGAGAAGGCTCGTGGAATGTGGAAACGTCGGAATCCCGAGCCTATCGGGGAATTGAAAAAGATTCGTGATGAATGGATCAGAAAGCCGTTCCGTCGTGACTGAGCGGCGCGGTGTACACTCTCGACACCAATGCAATTCTCTATTACTTAAAGGACGATTCAGATGCTGTTTCGGTCTTAAGGGGTATTTTTGCGCAAGATGTTCCCTTGTATGTCTCCGCAATAACCGAGCTTGAACTTTTTGCTTCTCCAAATCTAGACGCCGACGAAGAGCGCCTGGTCGAAAAACTTCTAAGTACAGTGTCGGTCATCCCGGTCGATTCGCACATTGCGCGTCTTGCGGCTTTCATTCGAAGACAATACCGGCTCAAGACTCCAGACAGCGCCATTGCTGCTACCACGATGTTCACTGGCAGCACACTGGCAACTCGCAATACGCGAGATTTTCAGAAGGTTCCGCATTTCTCTTTGCTGAAAGTTTAGGTCCGTTAGACACTCTACGGCGTTCAGCCCGTCACGGCTCGCCGGTGAGTTGATACGCCGCCCAGTAAAACGGCTCGGGAAATTCTTTCATTGTCTTGAGCGGCGCTTGCCTGAATCCGAGGGTCTACCCAACCCTCTCAGATCCGAGACAATCAACTCAGCCAATATTCGGCGGGCTTAAGCAGAAATTCCTCAAGAGAAATGCCGCCTCCGCCAACGAGCAGTTTGCGCTTGAGGCGAACCTCCTTGGTCAGCGCTTCCATTCCCGCAAGAGATTCTTTCGCGCGGCCGCTCTTCACTTCAATGGCAACAATCGACCGGCCCGACCGCAAAACAAAATCTACCTCCCGGCTGCGCTCCCGCCAATAAAAGACTTCGATACTCGTGCCTCGCGTGCCGTTGACGAGATGGGCTCCCGCGGCGGATTCCACCAGCCTTCCCCAATAATCGCGCTCCTTGCGCGCCTCGTCGAAGGAGAAAGCGGAAGGCGCCGTCATCAACGCGTTGTTCATGACCTGGAGCTTGGGGCTGGAACCGCGCTGCCGCGCACGGCCGCCGGAATATTTCGGTAGCCCCACGATCATGCCCGCTCCGCCAAGCAAATCGAGATAATGGGCGAGGGTCGTCGTATTGCCCGCATCCTGCAACTGGCCGAGCATCTTTTGATAAGAAACCACTTGCCCGGAATAATCGCAGGCCAGGTGAAAAAGCCGTCTTAACAACGCGGGCTTGTCGACGCGGGTCAAGAGTAAAATGTCCCGCGATATCGTCGTCTCGATTAGGGAGTCGATAATATATCGCCGCCAGCGATGCTCATCTGAAACCAGCTCCGCAGAGCCCGGATAACCGCCGTAGAAAAGATAGCGATCCAGGTCCCATTTGAAGGCATCGCGCATCTCGGCATAGGACCAGTGCGCCGCCGGCAAAATTTCGAATCGGCCCGCCAAGCTCTCGGTTAGACCTTTCTGAATGAGGAGCGGCGCCGATCCCAAGAGGACTATCTTGAGTTGCCGTCGAGCCCTGCTGTCTTCGTCCCAGAGGCGCTTGACCACCTCCGGCCAATCGGCAATTTTCTGAACCTCATCCAAAATAAGGAGGGCGGTTTTCGCTCCATTCCGAGGATCTATCTTTAGCCGCGCCAGATCCCATTGCTGCTCCAGCCAACTCCGCTCGCGCAAAGTGGGCTGATCGGCCGAGGCATAGTGGCTGGGGATGTCGAGGCCCTCCATGACCTGCCGCGCCAAGACTGTCTTACCCACTTGTCTCGGCCCGGATAGGACTTGAATGAATCGCCGCGGTTCACGAAGCCGCTGCAGAAGAATCTGGTAAATAGGCCGCTTATACACCGAGAGGGAGCCCCTTACAATTTACTCAACGTACTGAGTAATTTTACTCAGAACGATGAGCAAATCAACCTGACCGGGATTTACGGCTCTCCCGTCAACTGATACGCCGCCCAGTAGAAAGGCTCGGGAAATTCTTTCATCGTCTTGAGCTGCGCCTGGCGGAGCGCGTCGGACTTCTTGCCGCCCTTCAAGTGCTGGTAAAATTCCCTCATCAATTCGTAACTCGCGCGATCGTTCACCTTCCAGAGCGTGGTCACGATCGAAGGCGTCCCGGCGTAGATGAATGCTCGCGTGAGCCCGACCAGATCATCGCCGTTGCTTAGCTTCCCCAGCCCCGTCTCGCAGGCCGAGAGAACCACCATGCCGGCCTTGAGATTTAACGAGAAGATTTCACCCACCTTAAGCCTGCCGTCGCCGCTTCCCTCCGGAGCCAGCAAAAGCGCCGAACTCATCGGGTCTTCTTCATTAAGCTCCGCGTGCACCGCAAAATGCAGCATGTCGTACTTGGGACTGAGCGAGATCGCCCTGGACTTGCTGGCCTCGGCTCTCAAATAGACCGCACTCTTGGGATAAACGTTTGCCACCTCTTTCGCCTCTCGTTCGGCAAATCGCAGATTGTACGCCTCGTCTCCCAAACTAGGATTGCCCATCACCAGCGCCTGCTCCCCGCCGGCTCTCTTCTTCTCCCTGGTAAATTGCATCAAGCTCGCGCTGGAGAGATAATGGATGGGATAGTCTTGCACCAGATACTTCCCCTGAGCCGACATGAGCGCTTGAAACGGCAGATAGTGCAGCACGTCGTGGGGAATGATGAGAAGCTCCTTGCCGCGAATGTGCGGCAGCGCGGGCTCGATCAGAAGCTTGTAAAGCTCCTGCGATGAAACCCTAAACTTCTCTTTCTCCCCAAGCTGCAAGACACTCTCACGAAGCGCGCTCACTTTGGAGACCAGCTCTTTCCTGCCTATAGGAACCGTCACAAACTGCAGCCTGTCCTTTTCCACTATCCAAAGCAGAACTTGCTGCACCGTGACAAAATACTCCAGCACCGTCACGCCCGGCTCCAATAGCTCCTGGAGCTGCTTTAGAGTGAGAGGCTCGACGTTCATCAGCGAAGCCTGCTCTTTGTTCTCCTTCCTCACCTTGGCAAGGAAGTCGTTGTAGGCCCTCTGCGCCTCGTCCACCTCTCGCTGAAGCTGCGCTTGGCCCGGGCCCCCCGCCTCACCCTCCTGCGCCACCAGCATCTTCGCCCGCAAGGCGCTCATCCTGGCTTGCAGCGCACGCTCTTCTTCAAGCAGCCCGCCATGGGAGAGTTGCGCTTTGCTCCCCAGAATGTCCAAGAACGCCCGCGAGCGCGCCCGCTCGCTGTAATTGAAGGCTTCGTCCCAGTTCTTTTCTCCCAAATAGGCCAGGATAATGCCGGAGTAAGTCTTCCTCTTGTCATCGAAAAAAGAGCTGCGAAATTCCTCGGACTCCAGCAGAGAACGCGTCGTTTCGATCGTGTCGATCGCCTTTTTGTAGTACGGTATCGCCTCCGACGACTTATTGGTCAGACGCAGCACATCTCCGATCTGGCTGTTGGCATTTTGAGTTAAATTTGCGGTTTTGCGTTCGTACCCGACTTCTGTCGCCTTGGTGAGATTCTCCAACGCCCGGGCAAAGTCTTTTTGTTCCAGATAAATCGCGCCCAGCTGCTGATAGATCCGTCCCTCCCACGGACTAACCAGCGCAGAATCTTTGATTATGCCAAGCGCCCTTTCGAAGGCTTTTATCGCTTCATCGGGCTTGCCTGCGTCCTTGTAGGCCCAGCCCAGGCGCTGGAGCGTCGTAACCATCGTGGTCTTGGTCGTTTTAATAGCCTCAAGGTAACGGGTAGGGGCGCGCATCATAGAAGACAATAGCGAGTCCAGGACTTGAAAAGAATAGGAGATGTTCTCGATGGCCTTTTGTGTTTCTCCGTTACGCAAAAAACCTAGACCCAACTCCGTATAGATAGCGGCCTGGAAGAAATCTTTGGTTAAACTGGAGGGAATCTGCTTTACAATCTCTTTCCCTTTCTGCAAAAGCTCCCCGGCCTTGGCGGGTTGTCCCACAAACCGGTAAGCATAACTCAGGTTCAAAATCGCGCGCACCTGACGAGTGGGAGCTTTCCCTTTTTCTCCCGTCTCGAAAGCTTTGTTGCCGTACGAGATGGCCTGCTCGTACCGGCCGCTTCTTGACGCCGCCGCTGAAGCCTGATTGTAAAGAACTGCGGCCTCTTCCCACTTATTGTTCCTTTCCGCCTCCTGCGCTTTCGCTTCAAGCGCGCTCAGGTTACCGGACGCTTCGCCCTCACCCGCTGGCTCCCTGGTGGAGTCTCCTGAGGCACGGCTGGACGAGCCCTTGTCTCCCGTGTCGCCCTCTCTACCTTGGGCAGACTCGCCGACGGCATAGGCGGTGAGCAAAAAAAGCGGCAAGAGAAAGCCGAAGAGGAACGTTTTCATGATTTTCTCCTAGGCGGTTCGCCCCTAGAATTCCACCGCGACACTGGCATAGCCGACCTACGGCTCTCCCGTCAACTGATACGCCGCCCAGTAGAACGGCTCGGAAAATTCTTTCATCGTCTTCAACTGCGACTGGCGCAGCGCCTTCCGGCACGACCTATTCATGATTTGGCTTTTATGTCCTGGTACACGCTCTCCGCCACCGAATCGGTGAGATCTTTTGCGCCGCCGTCGAAAAATATCCGTCCTTGTTTCAGCCCGACGATGCGGTCGGCATACTCGCGCGTGAGATCGAGCGTGTGAAGGCTGACGAGCGCCGTGATCCCGTCCTCGCGGCACACGCGCTTCAAAATGTCCAACACGACGCGTGAGAGTCTCGGATCGAGGCTCGAGACCGGCTCGTCCGCGAGGATGACGGCGGGTCCCTGCATCAGCGTGCGCGCGATCGCCACACGCTGCTGCTCGCCGCCGGAAAGCTCGTCCGCGCGCTTGTAGGCGTGCTCGAGCAGGCCGACGCGCTTGAGATTGGTCAAGGCGCGGCGCTTGTCTTCCTTTGAGAACAGCCTGAAACAGCTCTTCAGGCTCGATTGATAGCCGAGAGCGCCCGATAGGACGTTCTCGATCACCGTGAGGCGCTTGACGATATTGAATTGCTGAAAAATCATGCCCACCTTGCGCCGGAGCAGGCGCGTCTCGCGGCGGCCCAGCTTGAGAACATCTATCCTGGTTCCGTTCGCCTGCGGATCGAACACCGAGCGCGGCATGTAAATCTCGCCCGAAGTGGAATCGATGAGGCGGTTGATGCAGCGCAGCAGCGTCGATTTCCCGGAGCCGGAGAGTCCGATGACGCCCAGAAACTCGCCCTGCTCCACTTTGAGATTGATCCCGCGCAGCACCTGGGTCGAGG
>JBGQBP010000209.1:0-6909 GCA_041494945.1 Binatia bacterium
CTCGACGTGCTCAAAGAAATTCGCCTGAGAGAGATCGACGTCACCGTCGTCATGATCACCGCCTACGGCACGATCGAGCGCGCCGTTCAAGCCATGAAAGAAGGCGCCTACGACTTTATCCCGAAGCCCTTCGAGCCGGAACACATCGCGCTGACGGTGCGCAAGGCTTTGGAGCGCGAGAGCCTCAAGCGGGAAGTCGAGATTCTGTCGGAGGAAGTGGGCGAGCGCTATCGCCTGGTCGTGGGCGGCAGCGCCAAAATGAACCAGGCCATAGAAACCGCCAGGAAAGCAGCCGGCAGCAAAACCACCGTTCTGCTTTTGGGCGAGAGCGGCACTGGCAAAGAAATTTTCGCCCGCGCGATCCATAACTGGGGAGAGCAGAAAGGCAAACCGTTCGTCGCGATCAACTGCGTCGGTCTCTCCAAGGATTTGCTCGAGAGCGAACTGTTCGGCCATGAAAAGGGCGCGTTCACCGGCGCGCACGAGCTAAAGAAAGGCAAAATGGAACTGGCGCACGGCGGCACGGTCTTCCTCGACGAAGTTGGAGATATTTCGGCGGAGCTGCAGACCAAGTTCTTGAGATTTCTCCAGGAGCGGGAATTCGAGCGGGTCGGCGGCACCAAGCCGATCCACGTCGACGTACGAATCGTCGCGGCAACCAACCGCGACCTGGACGCGGCGGTCGGGGAAGGCCGCTTCCGCGAGGATCTCTATTATCGTCTAAACGTGATTCCGATCACTCTCCCTCCCTTAAGAGAGAGAAAAGACGACATTCCCGAGCTGGCGCGCTTTTTCATGCAGCGATTTTCCCTGGAAACGAAAAAGAGCTTTAATGAGATCACCCGCGAGGCCGAGGACAAGCTGCTCGCTCACGACTGGCCGGGCAACGTGCGCGAGCTTGCCAACGTGATCGAGCGCGCGGTGGTTCTCGGCCAGGGGCCACATCTCACCGTGCAGGACCTGCCGCCGCGCATCCTGTCCGGCGAGCCGCGCGGACGCTCTACCTCGCTGTCATATCGCAACGACGTCACGGTCTACAGACGGCAGTTAATTTTGCGCGCGCTCATGTTGACGAAGGGAAATCGCGCCGCCGCGGCCAAGGCTTTGGGCCTCGAACCCAACTATCTTTCCCGGCTGATCAAGACGCTGCGCATCTCCCTATGATTTTTTCCCTTCGATCTATCTAAAAAGATATCATTTCACCTTCGCCCGATAGCTGACCACGTTTCACTGCCGCAATATTTCCCGAAAAATCAGCGCCTTAGTCCGCCTCCGCTTCGTCTCGTCGGGCTGGCATATGGCTTGCTCTATCGACGAACAGGACATTTGGCATAGGGGGAAATCATGGAACAAATTCTAATTGCGATGAAGAAGCGGGACCGAATGCAAGAGATCATTCCAATCCTTCAGAAGGTCGCCAAGCCGGGAATGAAAGTGACGTTCAAGTTGGGCGTAGACGTAAGCTGGGTGATCAAGGGGTGCTGGAGAAGGGCGGCTCGGGAGTACGCCATCAACGAAGATCTCCAATTCATCCTGATGTCGGTGGGAAGGGGCGAGGCGATTATGGGATTAGTCCATGCAGCAACTCTCCTGCTCCGACGGATCAAAAAATCAAGTTTTTCTTCTTTCCTTCTGTGCCGTCCTCGGGCGCGCGCTCATTATAGGGAATCAACGGCGCCTATCACTTGATGAGAGATCAAAAAAATGAACGTTACAGCCCAAGCCGGCGACCGGTATTTTATCCCAAAGGCGGAGGAACCTTCCATGGAAGCTCTAGATGTAGGAACGGATATCTTTCCGATGAAACCCTACCCGTCCCTAAAAGACTTGGCTCGTACTGTAGGACAAATGATCAGGCGGCAACTGGATGACATCAGCGGGGTAAGCCGGCTGAAGCGCTATCTATCCCCACAAATAGCCGAGGCCATTCTCAAAGGCGAGCAGAACGACTTTTTCGATAGTCATCGGCGCGAGATTACCGTCGTATTCTTGGACCTGCGCGGTTATACGGCGTTCTCCGACAACGCCGAGCCCGAAGAGGTTCTCCAGCTCCTCAGGGTCTACCACGGGGAGATGGGCAGACTCATATTCAAGTTCAATGGCACCATCGAGCGTTTTGCCGGAGACGGAATCATGGCCTACTTCAACGATCCGATACCCTGCGCCGACCACAGGCTAAGGGCGGTGCGCATGGCTCTCGAAATGCAGGATAGAATGAAATGGCTCCGGCCGGATTGGCTGAAAAAAGACTGGAACCTGGATCTAGGGGTAGGGCTGGTCACGGGTTATGCCGCTCTTGGAAGCATCGGATTCGAAGGAAGAATGGACTACGGCGCCGTCGGCAATGTAACGAATCTTGCCTCCCGCCTCTGCGAGCAAGCCAAGGGCGGTCAAATCCTTACCAATCAGAAGACACTCAGCGAGATTGAAAGTCTGGTGGATGCTGAGCCTATCGGCGAACTAAACCTGAAGGGACTCGCTCGTGCCGTCAGCGCGTTCAACGTTACGAGACTCAGGCGCAGACAGAGTAACTCCTAGCCGGGCTTCCCCGCGAAAAAAACCAGGAGGAAATCATGACAACCTCGAAGCGATATGGGTTTCGCATAATCCTTTCCTTGATAACTCTTATCGGCATCGGTGCGCCGGCATATGCCGGCAGCGAGACCGGCGTCCCGTGGACATGCGGCAGTTATCTTCGCTCGACCGATAAGGCAAGAGCGGCCCTCGCCACCGGTTACTTGGAGGGGGTCCAAGCCGCCTTAGACAAAGAAATGCGCGACATGCTTGTCCCGCCGGAAGATCGAGATCATCCGATCTGGTGGGTTCTGCCCGAAGGCGAGGTTTCTGCCGACAATCTCGAGAGCTCGCTCACGGCAATTTGCAAATATAGCGCCGGTGAGGAGAAAAAATTGGCCGATGTTTTGAGCGGCATCGCCGTCAGGACCGACGGTTCTCCGCGCATCGGGCAGCCGCTTGACGACGGTCCTTCAGAAGCATGGAGAACGGTTCTTGGAACCAGCCGGCTTCGGTGCGCAAATTACCTTTCGACTTCCGACCCCGAACAAGCCAATCTGATCTACGGCTATTTCCTGGGCACAAGCGCGATAAAATCCGTTCTGAAAACGCCGCCGGAACTGTCGCTCATAGTGTGGCCGAATACCGACTATCGTGCGGTCAAAACGAGAATCAACGTCGCTTGCCGGGAGAAGCGGTATGGAAATTCGACGATTCGCGACGTGCTTTGGCTCATGACCGCGGAAATGGGAGTAGAAAAAAAACTCGTCGGAACGAGATAAAAAATCTCCTCGTCATATTCTATCGCCTGTCGCCTCGCGCCTACTTCAATCCATTTCTTGCCTTTTCCCGAAAAAGCCGATAGGACACCCTCAACTCGATCGCGCGTGCGCACTATGAATTTCACCGGTAAAATAGCTTTGGTTACCGGAGGAGGAACCGGCATCGGCAAAGCCATCGGCGACGCCCTGGCTAAAAACGGCGCCCGCGTCGCCGTCGCTTCGCGCAATCCGGCGCATCTGAAAGGCGTCGCGGCAAAGGGCGGGTCGCTGCTGCCGATCGAGATGGACATCAAAAATAAAGCGCAGGTGCAAAAAGAAATTGCGAAGATCGTGGAAGAATGGGGGCCGATCGACATCCTCGTCAACAACGCCGGCATATCGGGACTGACGCGCATCGACGACGCGGACGACAGCCGGTGGCGCGACATCGTGGAGACCAATCTTGTCGGAACCTATCTCGTGACCAAAGAAGTTCTGAGGTCGATGAAAAATAACGCCAACGGCCGGATCGTCAACGTCTCGTCGGTGCTGGGTAAGTTCGGCGTCCCGGGTTACAGCGCCTATTGCGCGACCAAGCACGGCATGATCGGTTTTACCCGGGCGCTGGCGCTGGAAGTGGTCGGGCGCGGCATCACGGTCAACGCGATCTGCCCCGGCTGGGTGGAGACGGAAATGGCGCGCCAGGGCATCGAAGAGAGCGCGGCGTTCGAGGGGATCACGTCGGTAGAGTTCAAGAAACGCGCGGTCGAAGCGGTGCCGATCGGAAGATTTCTCGACGCGGACGAAGTGGCCGAGCTGGCGCTCTATCTGGCATCCGACAAGGCTGCGGGAATCACCGGGCAGGCGATCAACATCTGCGGCGGCCAGACCATGGCTTAATCTTTTACACTCTTGATCTCTTCCAGGACCAAGGCCATTCATCCCTTGCCTTTCAAACCATTCTCGCAGAAATCTTCCGGAGCTGTCACGTGAACAACGAGACGGTCGAAGTCCGCAGCCCGGCGACCGGCGAGAAGATCGCCGCGTTGCCCGTGGCGTCCGCCGGCGACGTCGCTCAGGCCGTAACCAAGGCGCGCGCGGCGCAGGCGCTTTGGGGAAACAAAACTTTTCGCGAGCGGGCGGAAGTTCTCTACCGTTATCGCGACCTGCTGATCGACCATCAGGAGAAGATGGCCGATCTCGTGACGGCGGAAACCGGCAAACCCAGGGCAGAGGTTTTCGGCAACGAGCTTTTTTATCTGTACGACGGCATCGGCTTCTGGGCGAAAAACGCCGGCAAATATCTCGCGCCTGAGAAAATCCGGCCGCATCTTTTGTGGATTAAGAAAGTCGTCTCGACTCACGGCCCGCTCGGCGTGGTCGGGATTATCAGCCCGTGGAATTTTCCTCTGGTGCTCACCATCGGCGAGGCGATCCCCGCGCTCATGGCGGGAAACGCCGTGATCATCAAGCCTTCGGAGTTGACACCGATGTCGGCTCTTTTCGGCGCCGAGCTGGCCGGGAAAGCCGGTTTTCCGGAAAACCTGCTTCAAGTCGTCATCGGCTACGGCGAGACCGCCGAGGCGCTGATCGATCACGCGGACATGATCTCCTTTACCGGCAGCGTCAAGACCGGGAAGAGCGTGATGCGCCGGGCGGCGGAGAGGTTGATTCCCGTGGCCCTGGAGTTGGGCGGCAAAGATGCGATGATCGTGCTCAAAGACGCCGACCTCGTGCGGGCGGCCAACGCCTGCGTCTGGGGCGCGCTGATGAACTCGGGACAGGTCTGCACGTCGATCGAACGGATTTACGTGGAAGAGCCCGTCTACGATGCGTTCGTCGAGCATATCGTCAAGCGTGTCCGCTCTCTGCGCCAGGGCGGAAGCGCGGACGAAGTCGAGCTGGGAAGCATGACTTCCGAGGAGCAGCTCCGGAAAGTGGAAGCTCAGGTCGAAGACGCGGTCAATAAAGGCGCCAAGATTCTATGCGGCGGCCGAAGAAATCCCAATTTCTCGGGGCTGTACTACGAGCCCACGGTGATGGTAGACGTCGATCACAGGATGGATATCATGAAGGAAGAGACTTTCGGCCCGGTCATTCCGATCATGCGTGTGCAAGACCCGGACGAAGCGGTGCGCCTCGCCAACGATTCGCGCTACGGCCTCGACGGCATCGTGTTTACCCGCGATAGGAATCGCGGGCGTCTCGTCGCGGAAAAAATTCAAGCGGGATCGGTGTGCATTAACGACAGCCTGGTGAATTTCATCATCCCCGACGCGCCGATGGGTGGAATCAAGGAGAGCGGCATCGGCAGACGCCACGGCGCCGAAGGGATTCGCAAATTCTGCCGGCAAAAAACGATCGTCACCGACCGTCTGGGCCTGAAAAGCGAATTCAGTTGGTTCCCGCTGACCAGGCGAAAGACCGACATGATCCGCCGGGCGTTTCGCCTCTTTTACCGCTCAGGCTGGAAAAACAAGCTCGCGCGCATAAAACGCTTATGAGAACGCAACGAACTATTGACTTGCGCCATAATTGAGGCAATATCTCAGGGCTGGCCCGCGAAAATCCCCCGCCGCGGAGACCGGCCGCCGAAAAATTCCGGTCGGCAATGCAAAAGGAGAACAGTATGAGCAAGGATCTACAGAATTTCATCGCTCAAGAAGAACAGAAGAGACCCGGGTCGGTCATTCGCGTGAAAGACCGGATCGATCCGAATCGCCACGAGACGATCGCCTACTTGAAGCACCTCGATATTCGCGGGGAGCAAAAGATGGTTCTGTTTGAAAATATCGTCAACCTGAACGGCGAGCCCTCGGCGTTCACTCTATTCTACAATCCCTTCGTAACGCGCCAGTTCTGTGCCGACGCGCTGGACATGGGCGACCTTAAATCGAATATGGATTTGAGCTTCGAAGTCGCCAGGCGCGAGCTGAAAAAAGGTGAAGCGGAAACCATCTCTCCCGCCAAGGCGCCGTGCAAGGAAGTGGTCAAGAAAGGCGCCGATGTGGATTTAAGAACGCTGCCGATTCCCATGCATCAGAAAGACGACGCCGGCGCTTACCTCACCATGGTCTGCATCATGAAAAGCGTCAACGGCGGATTTTACGACATCACCTTCACTAAAAATATGTACTACGCGCCGCGGCGCATGAGCTTTTCCGCGCACGCCCACCATCATCTCGAAGCGATGACCACGGAATACGAGAAGCAGAACCGGCGCGCGCCGGTGATCGTCGTGCTGGGCCATCATCCCGCTTTTTTTCTTTCCAGCTGCGCTATGACTCCATTCGGCAACAACGATTATATGACCGCAAGCGGTTTTCTAGGCGAGCCGATCCGGCTCACGCCTTCGGAAACGTGGGGCGAGGATTTTCTGGTTCCCGCCGACGCCGAAGTCATTATCGAAGGGGAAGTCCCGCCCAATGTTCGCGAATCGCAAAACCCTTTCGGCGAGATCCTCGGCTATTATCAGCCCGAAATGAAAGTTCCGGTCATCGAAGTCACCGCGATCACGCACCGGAAAAAGGGGATCGTCGAAGACTTCTGGCCCGGCCACATGGACCACTGGAATCTGGGCGGCATACCGAAAGAGGGCAGCGTTTACAACGTGATCAAGAAGAACGTTCCCGGA
>JBGQBP010000210.1:0-6893 GCA_041494945.1 Binatia bacterium
GATCCACGGCGTGACCAGGATGTACTTCACGTTGAACGCAAGCCGCAGGAACATCTTCATGGGAAGCGCGAGCATCGTGACGACAAGAAACGCGGTGATCGCGAAACGCACCGGCCCCCAGCGCTCCATGAACTCTTTTCCCTTGACCCGGACCACCCATGAATGGAAGAGCCCGACGCCTACGACGAAGTACCCGACGACGCAAAACAGTCCGAACGCCGCGGACCACCAGTAATCCCGGAATCCCACAAGATACGGCAGATCGACGTTCGTCAACGCGACCACCTTGTGCGGGTCCCAATGTTGCCACGGCCAAAACAGGTTCCATCCCGGGCCGCGAAAAAAGGTCCCGATGATGATCATGCTGACCCAGAGAACGTGGAACCCGAAAAAGAAAGTTAGGATCTCGTACTTTCTTTCCTTGAAAGTGTAGTAGCCGTTTCCTGCGGGATTGATGTCGAGGAACGGGATCACCATCAGGCCGATAATGATGAGGGTCGGAAGCACCACTCCCGCATGCCAGGGATCGAAGTAAACCAACATCTCTTGCAAGCCCAGGAAATACCACGGCGCCTTCGACGGATTGGGCGTCCGCGTCGGGTTGGCCGGCTCTTCGAGCGGGGCGTCGATCAGTATAGACCACAGCACGAGCACCACCAGAACGAAAATCGTCACCAAGAACTCGACGCGCACGAGATGCGGCCAGGTATGGATCTTGTCGTCCTTTATAGGTGTTCTTTTTTCTTGATCGCCGTTTGCCATCCTCGAATTCCGATCCTGGATTTTATCCTCGAACCCTTAAACCTTTTAACCCTTAAACCATCTTTACAGCGACGGTCCGGAAAAACCGTCTCTCCGGATGCGCCAGAAATGCACCGCCATCAAGAGGCTGGCGACGAGCGGAATAAAAATGCAGTGCAGGATATAAAATCGGAGCAGCGTGTGCGGTCCGATTTCCCCGCCGCCGAAAAGAAAGGCCCGCGCGTCGTAAATGGGATTGGCGCCGACCAGTTCGTGAAAAGGCCCTTCGTGTCCGAGAAGTGGTGAGGCGCGCGCCATGTTGGAGCCGACCGTCACGGCCCAGATCGAAAGCTGGTCCCACGGCAGTAGATAACCCGTAAAGCTCAGCAGCAGCGTGAGCACGAGCAGCAAGACGCCGACGATCCAGTTGAACTCGCGCGGCGGCTTGTACGAGCCGGTGAGAAACACCCGGAACATATGCAGCCAGACGAAAACGACCATCGCGTGCGCCGCCCAGCGGTGCATGTTGCGCATGAGCATGCCGAACGGCATGTCGAAGTCCAGGTACTTCATGTCCGCGTACGCGTACTCCGCCACCGGACGATAGTAGAACATCAGATAGATGCCGGTGATGACGGTCATGAGAAACATGAGGAACGTGAGCCCGCCCATGCACCAGGTAAAGCGCATTCTCACGCCGTGCCGGCGCACCTTGGCCGGATGGAGGTGGAGCCACACGTTGGCCGTGACCATGAGGACGCGGTTGCGCGGAGTGTCTTCGTAGCCGTGGCGGAAGATCGCCTTCCAGACCTGGCTCTCGACGATATCTTTTTTAATTTCTTCCAGCTTGTCTTTGAATGCCATAGTTATCCCGTTAAACTTTGAGCACGCTCTCCGGATGCTGTTCCTCAGGCTCCGGGCCGGCTTCCATTCTCAAGATCTTGCTCTTATCCACGACCAATTGCCCGTCGTCGCCCACCGTGACTTTCAGGCGATCGAGCGGCCGGGGCGCCGGGCCCTCGAAGTTCAGACCGGATTTGTAAAATCCGCTCCCGTGGCACGGGCATTTGAACTTATTTTCTGCCGCAAGCCAGCGCGGCGTGCAGCCGAGGTGCGTGCACTTGGCGAAAATCGCGTAGATGCCTTCTTCCTCGCGCACGATCCAGACGCGCTGCTCCTGCTTGAATTTCTCGCTGACCTCGCCCACCGCGTAGTCCGAAGGCAAGCCGGCCTTGAAGGTCGCTGGCGGCTGAAAAAGAACCCGGGGAAAAGCGGAACGCAGAAAACCGAGCAGGCTGAAGAGGCCGAAAATTCCAAAACCGCTCCAGCCCAACCGGGTGAAGAAATCGCGCCGCGACCAGATCCCTCTCTTGACTTCGGTCTTCTTTACGTCGTCCGCCATGACCGTTCTAATGTTTGAGCCAACTGATGATCGCGCCCCAAACGATGAAAATCACGCCGCCCAGCATGAGCATCAGTCCGACGGGTCCAAAGACAAAAGAGAGTCCCGCTCCTAGTACGCATATGAGAACGCCGGTTCCCAGCGGATTGAAGGGACGAACCGTTCCATCGCTCTTTTGTTCAGCCGCGCCTCTCTCGAAAATCTCCTCGCGAATGAGAGTGAAGGCGAGATCCTTCAGATCTTCCCGTTTTTCAGGTTCTGCACTTTGGATCAGGCGGCCAAGTTCTTGCGCTAACCGCTCTACTTCTTGTTCGCGCGCTTGATGGCCTGAGTTGGAAGAATCGGGAGCCATCGAGATTAGATGTTGTGATTATTATAGAAATTTTTGTTTGTCAACGGTTTTAGCGGCTCAAGCCGAAACCGGCGGCTTGGCTGCTGTTGAAACGGCAAGCGGATGCCCGCGCGGCGCAGTGGGTTTGTTAGGTGGCCATTCTCTCACGCTCACGCGCCGGCCGCCGTCAACGCCCGCCTTGCGACTTCCGGCAGTTCGATTGGCGCAAACATGGACGCGGGATAGAGATAGCCGTCAGGCTCTGACTTATCCTCGTCAATAACGCGCAGCATGCTGTGCGCTTCCGCCTCTGCGTCTGGCAGCGTGCGGTAAACTTTGCCCACCAGCAGGCTGGCAGGGTTGCTATCGTTGTTAATGCAGATCACAAAGTCGCTCATCGAAATACCCTCTTTACTTTGAAATCCTTTCGGCCGACCCCATGTGCTTCAAACCAGTGTACCTCGGCTTCGCAGACTGTCCCATCGGCAAGTTGCACCGTTGCTTTTCCTTTCCTCTTGCGCCAGTGGCCCTTGCCGTACGTGCGTTCCAGATAGCGCCGGATGTACACTCCCCGGCCCGTGGCGATTGTCTCAACGTCTCTAATCTCGCCGAGGATCTCGAATTCCATCACGAGCTAGCGTTACTACGGTACACCTTTTTGATATGGAGAGCCACCTAACGAGGCTGAGCAGCCACGGCTCGCGAGCCTTGCGAGCGGGTCCGAAAGTCTGTCTCAACCCGGGTGTAAGGTCCTTTCATCTGACTGTTCATGTGATGATGATGGAAACGCCAAAAGGTACTTCCAGTGCCGTGAAGAGTTCCAGGCAGGTGTGCGGTACCTCAATGCCAGCGTGGTCGCAATTCGACCGGTATCCGCAGAACACGTCAACCTTGTATCGCTGCTTTAGCGACCTCAAGTACTGGACATGTGGTTTCACGACTTTCCAAAGCGCTTCGATATGCTGTGCGAGTGGCGCGGTTTCTGGCAATGCTGGTTGGAAATACCACGCGTCATCCAGATAAAGAGGAGACCTCGGACCTCGACGCTCGCCCTTGCGGCGTACGCTCGTTGGTTCGATCGCAAGCTGCGTACTGATTTCCTCGAAAGGTAAGCCGTCTCCGTGGATACGCAGTGTCGCACTGTAAGCGAAGTAGGTCGCCTCGTCCGGCTCTTCGCCGCGAATGGCACCCCTCAAAGTGCGGAAAACCCTTGGGTTGCTAGAGTCATTCATGGCACATACTCGTGAATATGCCCTTCAGTATAACATTGGTCGTTAAGTTTTTTGTTGCGGCAGTGATTTTCTAGTCTTTCCAAAATCCTATCAACGATTCCTATCCGTCAACGGCCCCTTCGCTTCTCCAGCAGCACGACCGCCGTCGCCGCCATGCCGCGGCCCGCGCCGATCCATCCCAGTCCTTCGGTCGTCGCCGCCTTGAGATTGATTCTTTCTTCTGAAACTTTCAGAAGCCGCGCGACGCGCGCGCGAATCTTCTTGAAGAACGGCGCCAGGCGCGGCTTTTGCGCGATCACTGTAACATCCCCGTTGACGACGCGGAATTTCCCGCGGCGCATCATCTGTAAAACCTGCGCGAGCAACTTTTCGCTGGAAATGTTTTTGTAGCGCGGATCGCTGTCCGGAAAATGCGTCCCGATATCTCCCTTGCCCATCGCGCCCAACAGAGCGTTGATCAAAGCGTGCAGCAGCACGTCGGCATCCGAATGGCCGGCGAGACCCAGGGCGTGCGGGATCTCGACGCCGCCAAGAATAAGCTTCCGCCCGTGCTGGAAGCGATGCACGTCGAAGCCGTGGCCGATACGGGAGGAATTCACGCTGCGATCATCGCTCTATCCAAATTAACATTCAAGTAGGGGCGGTTCGCGAACCGCCCCTACTGGTATTCATGCGGCGAGATCGCTAGAATGTTCATCGATGTCGCTGTTTAAATGGATAGCCGTCCTGCTCGTCGCGATCCCCGCGTTGATGATTCTTTCCGGACAGATCTCCCTCGGACAGGACTACCGCACCGCCAACCGCGACAGCGCCGGCATCGCGCCCGATCCCGCGAAGACGCCCGAGGCCGTGGTCCAGGTCTACGCGGCGCGCGCGCTCAACTGGCGCGGCATCTTCGGCGTGCACACGTGGATCGCGACCAAGCCGGAAAATGCCCCGCACTTCACCGTCCATCAAGTAGTCGGCTGGCGCGTGCTGCGCAACCTGCCCGGACTCTTCTCCGAAGCCGCCATTCCGGACCGAAACTGGTTCGGCAATCGGCCGGAGCTGCTCGCCGACTTTCGCGGGCCGGAAGCGAGCCGGGCGATCGCGAAGATCCTAAAAGCCGTAGAGACATACCCGTACCCGAACGACTACCGGCTGTGGCCCGGACCGAACAGCAACACGTTCACCGCCTACGTGGCGCGCCAGGTTCCGGAGCTCAGGCTGCAATTGCCGGTCACCGCGATCGGCAAAGATTTTCCCATCGACGGACTTCCCTTCGACCGCGCTCCCAGCGGAACGGGTTTGCAGTTATCGGTCTACGGCTTGCTGGGAGTAATAGTGGGCTGGGAAGAAGGGCTGGAATTCAACGTCGCGGGGCTGAGTTTCGGAATGGATATCAAGAGGCCGGCGCTGAAGCTCCCTTTCATCGGCCGGGTGGGCTTTCCCGTTTCCCCAAAAACTGAAACTGTGGATTGATTTTGAATTTCAATCCAAAATCCAAAATCTAAAATCCAAAATTCTTTTTAAGGCGAGGCGATCCGAAACGACGGTTTGCCGATATGGACGTGCGCGCCGGTAGCCGATCCGGCCACCTTGCCGCGAAACGCCATAAACGGTATTCCCGTCTCCCTGAGATATGCCATGAGAGCGCGTCCTTCATCGCCGTCCGGATGCACCGCAACGTCCATCGCGTCGTGATGGTCGAATCTCATGCGATCGTGCGCGGAGGTTTGCCCCATGGCGCTCACCGGCAGCGCGCGGCCGAACCGTCCCAAGAAAAATTTTTCTATTTTCGCGGAGTCCGCGAGCGACCATTTCGCCCCGCCGTTGAATCGAATCAAAGTCTGCGACTCGGCATAACCGCCGGGACCCAACGCAGGGCCGCGAAGAATCTCTTCGCGCGCCAGAGCTTCGTCGAGGGCGAGATCGTCTTCGACGATCCACCGGATTACCTCGCGGATGTTCGTTCGAGTCGTGGCCAAGGACCACTCCGCCTGATCCAGGGTTGTCCTTGGAATCTCTCCGCTCTCGTAGAGCTTTCTCCTCCCGACAACCTCGGCGATTTGTCGGGGCAACTCTTCTTTGTACGCGGCGAGAATCTTCTCGAAGCCGGCCCTGGAGGCCTTCATCCTCTCGACGAGCTCCGACTGCTCCGCCTGAGCGGATGGCGGCCGCCGACGTGATGGCGAAGGTGAAGTTTGTCCGCCGGCCCGGCCGGTGGATGAAACGAGGAACGCGAGGGCAGCGGCTAAAAGGTAAAATTCCCTGGGGACGCGCATACCCCAGGAGGGTACACGTTCGCCAGACCGAATTCCACCGAAGAGGATGGGCATGTTTCGAGATCCCACCCCCGATGCGCGCCTACACGCCCGCAGCTAATCTGCCGTCGTTTCTTCCAACAAGGGAGAGCTTGAGGCGGCTTCCGGGGTGAAGGCCTCCACCCAAATCGTGAAGATGCGCGCTTCCGCGGGCTTGATCCCGCCCACTGCTATCACCTGCCGGGTCAATTCCTCGCCGCGGTCGTTGCGCACGGTCACGATCAGCGAATATTCGCAACCTTTTCCGCCGACCGGCTGGCGCACGGTGGCTTCGACACGCAGCGGCTCCACGGAAATCGGAGCATTGACGACGCCCTTGACCGCCTCGAAGCGTAGGAAATGACGGCACGCGGGACAGGTGGTGGAACTCTGCAGGATTTCAGACCGGCAATGAGGACAGATCCGGGTCGCGCCCAACCCCGAATTAACCAACTTCATAGAGCCGTTATATAGTCGCCGTTCTGCCGTCGGTCTTTTTTACGACGTTGAGCTCGATCTTTTTCGACTCGTGATCGTCCCAGCCAAACTCGACCCGCCCGCGCATGCGCGAGCCGGCTGCTACGGTGAGAGACTTGGCTTTCAGGTCCCCAATCAATTGACCCGATTGCAGCAGCTTCACTTGAGTCGAGGCGTTGATGTTTCCTTCAACCTGACCGCCGACGGTCACCGTGCCCGCGCTGATCTCGGCGCTGATGCGCGCTCCCGGCTCGACGGTGACGTCGCCGTTTACCCGCACGTCGCCCTTGAAGCTGCCCGCGATGTGAACGTCTCCGTCGCCTTCGATTTTGCCCTCGATCACCAAACCGGTGCCGATCACGGAAGCTTTCGGCTCCCCCGTGTGCCTTGCCGAAGCCGGAGTTGAAGCCGAAGCCGTCTCCGAAGCC
>JBGQBP010000211.1:0-6877 GCA_041494945.1 Binatia bacterium
CGGGACGCTTGGGGCTTCAGGTCGGAGAAAAAGTGAAGATCCTCAGTCGCCACGGCGAAACCATGTTGCCTGTCGCAATCAATCCGGCGGTGAAGCCTGGGGAACTCTTTACGACTTTCCATACTGCAGAAGTGTTCTTGAATTACGTGACCGGCCCTTACCGCGACCGCCACGTCAAATCGCCGGAATATAAAGTGACGGCGGTCAGGATTGAAAGAGCTTGAATTTTTAAACAGGAGCGTCCAGTGGCAAAGATTTACGGCTTCGACGCGTTTGCGCCTGAAGAAATTGCCCGGCGCATCGAAGAGATCGGCGTAACCAAAGCGCGGCTGCCGCTTTTGACGATGACCGCGCTGGGTGTGTTGGCGGGCGGATTTATCGGCCTCGGTGCGCTCTACTCCACATTGGTCACCAGCGACTCTCAGCTGAGTTTTGCCGCGAGTCGCTTGCTGGGAGGGATAACTTTCTCGCTCGGACTGATTCTGGTCATCGTTGCCGGGGCCGAGTTATTCACGGGCAACAATCTCCTGATTATGGCGTGGGCAAGCGGAAAAATTTCTTCGGCGGAGCTTTTGTGCAATTGGGCCACAGTTTACCTGGCCAACCTGGTCGGCGCCTTGGGCCTGGCCTGTCTCGTCGTGCTGTCGAATCATTGGCAAATGGACGGCGGCAGCGTGGGAGTAAACGCCGTGAAAATCGCCGCCGACAAAGCGGCGCTGCCTTTTTGGGAAGCATTTTTCAAAGGAATCCTATGCAATATTCTGGTCTGCCTTGCGGTGTGGCTCGCTCTCGCGGGGCGAAATGTCGCGGATAAGATATTCGCCATTATCTTTCCCATCTCCGCGTTTGTCGCCGCCGGATTCGAACACAGCGTTGCCAATATGTATTTCATCCCCCTGGGTGTCTTGCTGCGCGATCGCGTGCCAGCCGCCGGCGTGACGAATATCGCCGAGCTGAACTGGGGAGGATTTGTCCAAAACCTGGTTCCGGTAACGTTAGGAAATATCGTGGGCGGAAGCGTCATGGTAGCGCTTGTTTATTACGCTATCTATCGACGCCGCGGCGGCCCGGGAGACCCGGTTCTTTAGACAACCGAGTGTTCACGGGGACAAAGAGAATACCCATGATACAAGTGCGTCCCCTTTATCTCCCTCCGCCGTATCAGGACTCGGCGGAATCCGGCCGGCTGATTTTGCGCGATGGAACGACGGCCACGCTTCGCCTCTCCCGGAACGAAGACCGCGAACCCCTGCGATCCTTTTTTGCGAGACTGTCGCGCGCATCGAGGCATCGGCGGTTTTTTTCCTTCGCTATTCCTTCTGAGCAGTTGATCGACTCGTTTTGCGATTCGTCCAACCCGCGCGCGCGGCTCACGCTCGTCGTCACGCGCGCGCCGGGAGGCGTATCGGAGATCATTGCCTCGGGCTCCTACATCGCCCGGGACGAAAAAATCGCCGAGGTCGCTCTGGCCGTGGCCGATGCGTTTCAAGGCAAAGGACTGGGGACGCTGCTCCTCGAGCGGCTGGCGCTCCTCGCGGTCCGGCACGGCTTCCTCGGGTTTTGGGCGGTCACGTCGACGGAAAACCGCCAGATGATGGATGTCTTCCGCAGCTCCGGATTCGAGCTTCGCGAGCAGCCGCAAGACGGCCGCGTCGAAGTCGATCTCGCCGTTCGGCCGACGGAGACGAGCGTCGCGCTCACGGAAATGCGCGATCGTGTTTCCACCACGGCTTCGCTGCGTCCATTTTTCTATCCGCAATCGGTTGCCGTCATCGGCGCGTCACGGGCGCCTTCCAGCATCGGCTATCGCATCGTGGAGGCCCTGGCGGCAAACGGCTTTCATGGCTCCATCTATCCGGTCAATCCTCACGCGTCCGAGATTTGCTCGCTCCCGGCCTATCCCTCCATCCGCGATATTCCCGAGCCGGTAGACCTCGCGGTCGTCGCCGTGCCGCGCGACGCCGTGCTCGGCGTGGTGGACGAGTGCGCGGAGCGCGGCGTCAAAGCGCTCGTCGTGATTACGGCCGGATTCGCGGAGACCGGCGCCGATGGGCGCGCGCTGCAACAACGGCTCGTCGAAAAAGTCCGCGGCTGCGGCATGCGCATGGTCGGCCCGAACTGCCTGGGGCTTCTCAACACCGATCCCCGCGTGCGCCTGAACGCGTCGTTCTCGCCGTTCTTTCCGCCGCCGGGGTCGGTCGCGATGTCGTCGCAGAGCGGCGCGCTCGGCATCGCCATTCTCGCGCTCGCGCGCCGGCGCCGGCTCGGCGTCTCCACCTTCGTCAGCGTCGGCAACAAGGCGGACGTTTCCAGCAACGACCTGCTGCAATTTTGGGAAGAAGACGAGCGCACCCGCGTCATCCTTCTCTACCTCGAATCGTTCGGCAACCCGCGTCGCTTCGCGCGCATCGCGCGGCGCGTCGGCCGGACCAAGCCGATCGTTGCGCTGAAGGCCGGACGATCGCAGTCGGGAACGCGCGCGGCGGGCTCTCATACGGCGGCGCTGGCGGCAAGCGACGTGGCCGTGGACGCGCTGTTCCGCCAGACCGGCGTAATCCGCGCCGAGACGGTGGACGAGATGTTCGATTTCGCCGCGGCGCTGGGGAGCCAGCCGTTACCGCGCGGGCGCCGCGTCGCGATCGTCACCAATGCCGGCGGACCGGGAATTCTTTGCGCGGACGCCTGCGAGGCCGGCGGCCTGTCGGTTTCCGAGCTCTCGGAGGCTACCCGCTCATCTCTGGCGGCGTTTCTTCCTCCGACGGCGAGTCTCGCGAATCCCGTTGACATGATCGCATCGGCGAGCCCCGACCATTTTCGCCGCGCCGTGGAAACGGTTCTCGCCGCGAGCGAAGTGGATAGTCTCATCGTCATCTTCATTCCGGTGGGCGTCGTCAAGACGGAAGAGGTGGCGCGCGCGGTCGGCGAGGGTGTAGCGGCGGCGCGGGCGGCGGGCCACGGAATGAAGCCGGCGCTCGCCTGCATGATGGCGGAGGAGGATGCGCCGAATCCGCTTCTACTCGATAGCGAGACGATTCCCGTCTATGCGTTTCCCGAAGCGGCCGGACGAGCGCTCGGTAAGATCGCGGCTTATGCGAATTGGCGCGCGGCGCCGCTCGGCGTCATTCCGAATTTCACGGACATCGACTCGGATAAAGCCCGCGAGATTTGCGTGAACGCACTCAAGGCGCGGGGTGCCGGTTGGCTCTCCACGGAAGAGACGCGCGCAGTGCTCGCGGCGATGGGACTTCCGCTGCCCCCGGGCGGGATCGCGAAAACCGCGGACGAAGCGGCGAAGCTCGCGCGCGCAGTCGGATATCCGGTGGCGCTCAAGTTGGCGTCGCACTCGATCGTGCACAAGACCGAAATCGGCGCGGTGCGGCTGAATCTTTCCAACGAGAATTCCGTCCGGCGCGCTTTCGAGGAAATTCGCTCCCGCCTCGCGCGCGACGGCATGCTCGACGCGATGGATGGCGTCCTGGTGCAGCCGATGATTCTTTCCGGCGTCGAGGTGATGGTCGGCGTGACCGCGGACCCGCTCTTCGGGCCGCTCATCGCATTCGGCCTCGGCGGCATCCACGTAGAGATTTTGGGCGACGTTCGCTTTCGCATCACGCCGCTCAGCGACCGCGACGCGGCCGAGATGGTGCGCGAGATCCGCGGCTTTCGTCTGCTCGAAGGCTATCGCGGCCATCCGCCCGCCGACGTGGCGGCGATCGAGGAAGCGCTGCTCCGCGTTTCGCGCCTGGTCGAAGAAGTTCCCGAGATCGGCGAGCTCGATCTGAACCCGATCTTCGCTTTGCCTCCGGGGAAAGGCTGCTCCATCGCCGACGCTCGAATTCGCGTGCAGGGTTGACCTTACGTTCGCATCAACACGACAATCGATCGGGCTTTGACGACATAGTCCGGCGTGATCAAGCGGACCTCCTCGCCCGGCTCGCGGAAATCTTCCGGGCTCGCGAGGCTCGTGTCGATCACCCGTTTCCACTGCCGCGCCTTGCCTTCCTGAACGGTAAACGTGAGATCGGTCCAGTACGCGTTGATCATGACGTAAAGGTCGGCGTCGTGCTGGGACGCGCCGCCGAGAATAAACGCCAGGCTGTGCGAATCGTGGGACATGTCCACCGGCTCTCGCACACCGTGCCAGCGGATATCCTCGCGCCAGAACCGGCTGCGGCAGAGCGAGCGATGCGCCTTGCGGAATGAGATCATGCTTTTGAAAAAGCGAAAGATGTCCCGGTGTGTATCGAGACGGCTCCAATCGAGCCAGCTCGTCTCGTTGTCCTGATTATACGGGTTGTTGTTGCCGCCCTGAGTCTGCATAAATTCGTCGCCGGCGCGAAACATCGGCGTGCCGTTGGAGAGAAACAGCAGGCAGCAGAAATTTTTGATCTGCCGATTGCGCAGCCGCATGATTTCCTCCGGGACTTTCTCGTCTCCCTCCCAGCCCGAGTTCCAACTATAGTTCTCGCTTGCGCCGTCGGTGTTGTCGTGGCCGTTGGCCCGGTTGCGCTTCCGGCTGTACGATACGAGATCATACAGCGTGAAGCCGTCGTGAGAGGTTACATAGTTCATGCTCTGATAGGCGTGGTAGGCGTTCATGCGATCGTCCGGAAATAGATCGTCGCTGCCGTAGAGGCGAGTCATGATCGCAGGAACCATGCCGCTATCGCCCCTCATGAAGCGGCGCGCCTCGTCGCGAAAGCGCCCGTTCCACTGGAGCCAGGTTATGCCGGGAAGACTGCGGCCGAGCTGGTACGCGCCGGCGGCGTCCCAGGGCTCGGCGATCAGCCGGACCTTCGCCAGGTCCGGATCGGAGGCGATATCGGCGAAGAGCTGCGGATCTTCGAGATCGATCGTCCCGTCTTCGTTTCGGCTGAAGATCGAGGCGAGATCGAAGCGGAAGCCGTCGACGCGCATCTCTTTCACCCAGTAGCGCAGGCTGTCCACAATCATTTTGCGCACGTATCGGTTGGCGCAGTTGAGGGTATTTTTGCAGCCGGAAAAATCCTCGTAGGGGTCCCAGGGCCGGTCGGAAATGAGATAGTAAGTGCTATTGTCGATTCCTTTGAAGCTGTAAAGCGGGCCGGTGTGATTGCCTTCGCCGGTGTGGTTGTAAACCACGTCCAGGATGACCTCGATGTCCGCCGCGTGCAGCGCCTCGACCAGCGCGCGGAATTCGTTGTGCTGCTCGCAAACGCACGAGGCCGCGCCGGTGGCGTAGCCCTGATGCGGTGAAAAAAAATTGAGCGGCATGTAGCCCCAGTAATTTCCTTCCTGCGGGTCGTATTGAAAGACCGGCATCAGCTCCACCGCCGTGACGCCCAGCTCTTTCAAATAGGGGATCTTGTCGATAACTCCCAGATAAGTGCCTTGCCTTTCGCCCGCGACTCCGGAGTTGGGATTTTTAGTGAAGCCTTTGACGTGCAGCTCGTAGATGATCGTGTCCGACTCGTGACGGACGGATTTGTCCCGGCGCCAATCGAACGTGTGCTCGCACGCGGCGATCAGGCCGAGCGGGGCTTTGCCGGCATTGGCGCCCGGCCGCATGGCCGCGGATCGATCGAAATCCTTCGGAAAAAAAACCGCCTCGGCGTAGGGGTCGAGCAGAATCTTCTCCGGATCGAAGCTGTGCCACTCGAAGCGGCCGTTCGGAGGCGGGCCGGCGACGGAGTAGGCGTAATAGCGGGCGTCTTTCATCGCCGCCGCGGGGATGCGGCAGTGCCAGATTCTCCCGGATTTGTTCTTCAGGAAATCCATCCGGTAACTCAGAACCGGATGGATGACATCTCCGTCGCCGTACAATAGCAGCGTGACGCTCTCCGCGTGCTTGGAATACAGGGCGAAATTGTAGGCATCTTCATCTTCGACCCGGCTCACGCCTTGAGGGAACGGCGAGCCTTCGATGCTGGGCCAGCTTTTCATTTGGGCTTCCGCTTCATTTTAAAAACCCGCGCGATCCTGGGAATCGCGCCGCTTCTCTATTCCTCCTGTAACGCGTAACCCGCTCTTGCCAACGCCCGGCGCGCGGCCTCGACGACGTTCGGACCATCGAGGTTCGGCGCCAGCTTCACCTCGGGGACGGCGCGAAGCTCGGCGACAAGCCGATCGACTTGGGGTCCGGCCAACTGCTCGCAGGTCTCGTAGAGGCCGCCCGGGCCTTCCTCCAGCGGGTTATGGGCTATCAAAAGTACTCGCAGAGTGTTGCCGATGGCGCGGGTGGGCGTAGGCACGAGTAAAGCGGCGAGCGCGCCGTGGTCTAACCGGAGTTTGGCGGCGACGGGAAGAGGGGCGCCTTGGTTCAGCCGCTGCGCATTAGGCAGCAGAACCTTCTCCTCCATTGCGATATGTCTGAGCAGGCCGGCGCGAAAATGGGCGTATGCAACCTGATCAATTTCGTCATGACCGAACGCGCTTTGCAGCAATAGATCGAGACGCGCGTGGTCGTCGGCGAGAAAGCGATAAAGCGGCCCGGACATGCAGTATCTCCCTCTTCGTTTATCAGCCGTGCGCGATCCTACTCCTTATGCGCGGCAGCTTCCGAAGATTCCGGATAATGGGCTTCTGCCGGATTCTTGACAGCTTCGTAAATTCGCTCAACGTAATGAACGAACTTCACATAACCTTTGACATACTCCTGTCCCGCGCTCACGTCCTCTTTACCAAACTTCTTTTTGGCTGTCACCTGTTTGAACTGCTCGCGGATGCCTGTTTGCATTGCTTCTGTTAAGAGTTTCACAAGCGGCTCGATTGCGCCGTCTTCAAGCGCCTTGTCCGCAGCGGGAATCGCTAGCCCAAGATCACGTCCCGCGGGTTGTAGACCCGTGTAGGGTGCCCCTTCTCCAGACCGATGAATGCGCACAAGGGTCCCGAAGAAATA
>JBGQBP010000212.1:0-6799 GCA_041494945.1 Binatia bacterium
GCGATCTGTTTGACGATAGTGTCCGAAACCATGTCGAGGTCGTGGACCGCCTGCCAAAACCTTGTGGTGATCTGATTCTCCGCGCCCCCTTCCGCATCGTAACGCCGCAGCAGGTTTCTGATCTCCCCAAAGTATGCTGCGCGCCCTTCTTCCGTTATGTTCGCCACCTGAAGGGCGGTTCTGTCCACCTCTTCAATGAGGTGGTGGACCGTGTAGTGCATCCGGTCGACCAGATCGATCCGGTCGCTTTCTTTCTTGATCTCCTGCGTTGCGACAAAAATGGAGCGAGCGAGATAGAGCGAGGTCCCGCCGGCGATCACGACCACCAACACCAACAAAGAAAAAAAGATAGTGAGCCGCCGGTCGATTCGGACCGGAAATCTGGCCGCGACACTTTTAGACGTCTGCGAGATCGTTGGAAATCCTTTCATGCATGGAGGCAGCGAAAGCTTCGAATAACTCTCCAACTATTATAGTCGAGCAAGCTCTATACCACATGAGTTCCGCACCGGCGTGAGATAATCTCCTGCCAGCGAGTTAAACATATAACCGGTACAAGCTCCGGGTTTTGGCAATTCTTGGAAATTTTACGCATGGATTTCTTATTTTTTGGAAACGTCTTGCTTCGGAAATCCATTCGGCTTGCTGTCAAGATTGGACGTTTGGGGGTGGTATGACAATTGCTCAACGGCTCTACCGTCCCTATCGTCTAGCGGCCCAGGACGTCGCTTCTTCCTTTCGTCGGCTTTGATTGCGGAGCGGCAGCGGAGAAAGGAAGCTCAGAGCGGAAACCGGGGTTCAAATCCTCGTAGGGACGCCAAGAAGATTTTTACGAGAATCGATCGACCGATGAAAACGACCACCGCGACGGATCTCCTCAATGAGCCGAAGAGTGCTGGCGAGAACGGGCCAAGCCGCTACGTCTTTTCTCAAGCGCCGATTCTGATCTATTGGGAGATGACGCGGGTCTGCGACCTCGCATGCCGCCACTGTCGCGCCGAGGCGCACGCGCAGCGCGACCCGCGGGAGCTGAGCACCTTTGAGGCGAAGCATCTATTGGAAAGAATGCGCGCTTTCGGCGGGCGCGGGCCGCACGTCGTTTTGACGGGCGGCGATCCGCTGAAGCGCCCGGACTTTTTCGAGCTGCTGGAACACGGCGCGCGTATCGGCCTCCACATGTCGGTGGCGCCGAGCGGCACGGACGCTCTCACGCGTGAGGTTCTCCGGCGCTTCAAAACTACCGGCGTGGAGAGCATCTCTCTCAGCCTGGACGGTCCGACATCCGAAAAGCATGACGGCTTTCGCGGCGTGCCGGGCTGTTTCGCCCGCACCATCGAGGCGGCGCGCGAAGCGCAAGAGGAAGGGCTCGGCCTGCAAATCAACACTCTGGTGACGGCAGAGACCGAGGCGGACTTGCCCAGCATGCATCGCCTGGTATGCGGCCTGAGCCTGATGCGCTGGAGCCTGTTCTTCCTCATCCAGGTGGGCCGGGGCCAGGGATTGCGGGAGGTCGCGGCCGACCGCTGTGAAGAGATCCTTCACTGGCTCTACGATATTTCGAAAGTAACTCCCTTTACTCTCGCGACCACCGAGGCGCCGCACTTTCGCCGCGTCGTGCTGACGAGAATGCGCGCGGAAGGAATCCCCTTGGTCAAAGTCCGGGAAACTCCGGTCGGCCGCGGATTCGGCATCCGCGACGGCAACGGCATTATGTTCATTTCGCATACCGGAGATGTCTGCCCGGCCGGCTTTCTTCCTCTGGTTGCGGGCAACGTGCGAACGGCCGACATCGTGAATATTTACCGCGACAGCGAGGTCTTCAAGAACGTTCGAAGGACGAGCGAATTCAAAGGGCGGTGTGGAATTTGTGAATTCAGAGAGATTTGCGGCGGCTCGCGCGCCCGCGCTTACGCGGCCTGCGGCGACTCTCTGGCCGACGACCGCGCGTGCAGCTACCGGCCGGGAAAATACGCCACGCAGCTTGCCGCGGAGACTTAGCAACTTGCTTCCCCGCAAAAGAGCTGCGATGCGCGTTCCTTCTCCCCTCTCTATTTCGTCCGAGTCGCATTGGGTGAACTCAAGCGCTATCTATGCAACAATGGTCCGTCAGCGCTTGAGATGAATTCCAAAAATCCGCATAAACACCTTCTCGGGATTCTTTTCCTTCTTGGGCTTTTCCTTCTTTCGGGTCCAACGGCCGCAGCGATCTCCGGCACAAAGGGTCTCGCTTCCGCAGAGGAGGCGATCCGAGCCGAGAATCTCATCGAAAAAATTCACGACCTGGCATCGCCCGAAAAGGAGGGTCGGGGCTCGGGAACGCCGGGAGAAGCTCGGGCCGCCGATTACATCGCCCGAGAGTTCCGAAAAATCGGGCTTAAACCCGCGGGAGATGGAGAAAGTTACTTCCAATCGTTCGACATCACGCTGGGAGTCAGGTTGGGAAAGGACAATCGGCTGACGCTTGAGACCGACGGCCAACCGATCAGTTACCAGCCCGGAGTCGCCTTTACACCCTTCGGCTTTTCGGATGAGGGAAGCCTCAGCGGCGAAGTGGTCTTCGTCGGCTACGGCATCACCGCCCCGGAGCTTAACTACGACGACTACGCAGGTATGGACGTAAAAGAAAAAATCGTTCTCGTCATGACCCACGAGCCGCAAGAAAAAAATTCGCAATCTCCCTTTCGCCGGCCTGAAGCCTTTCGCTACACGGAGGTGCGCTACAAAGCCTGGAATGCTCGCGAGCATGGCGCCAAAGGAATGATTCTCGTGACGGACCCTAACAGCCACGGAAGCGAGCGCGAAGAGCTTTTTGCCATCCGTGGAGGCGGAAGCGCCTCGGCGGGCATCGTCGCCGTAAACGCGCTGAGAAAAGCGGCCGATGAAGCGCTTCGTCCTGCAGGCAAGGAGCTTTCCGATCTGCAAAAGCAGATCGACCAAACGCTTACTCCTCGTTCTTTCCCGCTGCGCGGCGTAACCGCCCATCTGCAGATCAACTTGATCAGAGAAAAAGGGCGAGCCAAGAACGTGGTGGGTATTCTTCCCGGCAAAGGCCCGAAGGTGCGACAGGAAGCGATCGTAATCGGCGCTCATTATGACGCACTGGGCCACGGCGGCGAACACTCGCTCGCTCCTGACCATTATGGCGAGATTCATCCGGGCGCCGATGACAATGCGTCGGGAGTTGCGGGGATGCTCTCCCTCGCCCAGGCTTTTGCTTTGTCCGGATCCGGGCGTACGCTCGTCTTTGTCGCTTTCTCCGGCGAGGAGATCGGGCTGCTCGGCTCGGCCCACTACGTGAACCACCCTGCCTGGCCAATGGAAAAGAGCGCCGTGATGGTGAACCTTGACATGATCGGCCGGTTGGACAGGGAGCAGGTCTATATCATGGGCGTCGATTCGGCCCGGGAGCTACGCTCCGTTGTTCAGGAAGCCGCGCGCGGGCTCGATCTCCGGCTCAACTTCAGCGGCGACGGCTATGGACCTTCGGACCATACATCTTTTTACGCCAAGGGAACGCCGGTGCTCATGTTCTTCACCGGGCCGCATTCGGATTATCATCGCCCTTCCGACACCCTCGACAAGATCAATCGGAAAGGGCTCGAAGAAGTTGTCCGGTTGGTCTTTAGAAGCGTAACGAAATTGGACAGTCGCTCCGAGCCGTTGACCTTCGTGCGCACCGAATCCTCTTCGCGCGTAGGCGGAGAGGATAGGCAGAGCGGCTACGGAGCGTACTTCGGTTCCATTCCGGATTTTTCGGAATTGTCGATGCCGGGCGTCCGCTTGACCGGCGTGAGACCGGGCAGTCCCGCGGAAAAAGCCGGCCTGCAGGCGGGCGACGTCGTCGTGAGATTTGCAGGGACGACGATTCGAAACCTGGACGATCTCTCTCTCGCGCTCCGCAGCAAGCGGCCGGGAGACCGGGTAGAGTTCGTTTACCTCCGCGACGGCGCCGAATTAAAAGCGGGCGCGACTTTGGGAGAGCGCCGCTAGGAGACCGTGTGAGACGCGCGTTTATATTTTTGCTAATACTGTCGGTCGTCGCAGTCATCGCGAGCGCCGTCTCTCTGCTGGACAGAATGAGCCGAAACTCTCACGCCGCGCAGGCGGGAAATCCGGAGAAGCACCTCGCTAATCTCAAGCAACTCACTTTCGGCGGCCAAAACGCCGAGGCCTATTTCTCCGCCGACGGCGGAAAACTAATTTTCCAATCGACGCGGCCACCCTTCGAATGCGACCAGATTTTTACCATGGACATCGACGGCGCTCACGTGAAGCAACTGAGCGGCGGCAAGGGACGCACCACCTGCTCCTTCTTTTTTCCCGACCAAAGGCGATTCATCTACGCTTCGACCCACTTGGGCGGCGATGAATGTCCGCCGCGGCCGGACCCGCGGCAGGGATATGTCTGGGCCATTTACCCCGCGTACGATATCTTCAGCGCGAGCATCGACTCGCCGGAGATCACGCGCCTGACGGACAGCCCGGGCTACGACGCCGAGGGCGTGATCTCGCCCGACGGAAAGAAAATCGTCTTCACCTCGATGCGCGGCGGCGATCTCGATATTTATCTCATGAACGCGGACGGGACCGGGGTCCAACGCCTCACCACCCACAAGGGATACGACGGCGGGCCCTTTTTTTCCTGGGACGGCAGAACGATCGTCTACCGTTCGTATCATCCCAAGACGGACGAGGAGATCAAAGAATACGATAGCCTCCTGGCGCAAGGCCTGGTGAAGCCAAGGCGAGCCGAGCTTTTCGTGATGGGTGCCGATGGATCGAATCAGCGTCAGGTCACATCCAACGGCGCGGCCAACTGGGCGCCTTTTCTGCACCCAAACAACAAGCAAATTATTTTCTCCTCGAACCTTCACGACGCTGAAGGTCGGAACTTTTCGCTCTATAGGATCAACGCGGACGGCGCCGGGCTTGAGCGGATTACTTACGACGCCGGGTTCGACAGCTTCCCGATGTTCTCAAAGGACGGCAAAAAAATCGTTTTTGCATCGACCCGAAACGGAAAATCGCCGCGAGAGTTTAACATCTTCATTGCCGACTGGGTGCCGTGATGACGCGCGACGATCGAAAGACCGGTGTTGCGACGGCAACCGATTTGGAGAAACTATTGTTGCGTCTTGAAGCCGGATTTGATTTGATACACTGCTAAGCATGGTGAATACCGAATCCAGAGGTGGACGAGGAAAAGTTCTCGGTTGGCTGGCGCTCGTCTTTGTCGTCGCGGGCCTTTATTTCGGCCTGATCGAGGCGCCTCCCGACGCCAATCAGGGGGACCTTCAGCGCATCATGTACATTCACATCCCCAGCATTCTGACCGCGTATCTGTCGTTCTTCATTGTTTTCATCGGGAGCTGCCTCTATCTTTGGAAGAGAGAGCGGCGCGACGACATCCTGGCGCAGTCGGCGGCGGAGATCGGCGTTCTCTTCACGGCTCTCACGATCGTCGAAGGCTCGATCTGGGGCAAGCCCACGTGGGGAGTCTGGTGGACCTGGGACGCGCGCTTGACCTTGACCGCAATTCTCCTCATGATCTTTGCCGGTTACATGATGCTGCGCTCGCTGATCGAGGACGAGGACCGCGCCGCGGTATCCGCCGCGGTCGTGGGCATCATCGGTTTTTTGGACATCCCGCTGATCCATATGTCGGTCTACTGGTGGCGCACGCTGCACCAGCCGCCCTCGATCCTGCGTCCGGACAAAGCGCCGTGGGAGAACATCCATCCGGCGATGCTGATCGCGCTTGCTGTCAACTTCGTCGCCTTCTTGCTGCTATACTTTTATCTGCTTTCGCTCCGGATTCGCGTGGGCGAAACCGAAGAGCGCGTCAAGAGCGAGATGCTCGGAGGAATCGCGTAGATGGGAAAATGGGGATTCGTATTCCTGGCTTACGGCATCGTATGGCTCGCGATCGTCGGCTATTTCTTCTGCCTCAAGAGCCGGATGCGCAAAGCCGAATCCAGGCTCGCTCAGTTAAAGTCCCCGCGAGGCGCAGGTAAAAATGCGAGCTAAAAGATTCATCATCGGCGGGGTGATCATCGCGGCGGCGCTTTTCTATCTCATCTACGGCGGCATGCGCGGGGCTATGGTTTATTTCGTCACGCCCTCGGAGATCAAAGCGCAAGAGGAGAAATCCCAGGGCAAGTTTTTGCGCGTCGGCGGCATGGTCGTCAAAGGATCTCTGCACCGGAATGTCGACGGCCTCACCTACCGCTTTCAATTGACCGACGGCAACGCGATCATTCCGGTTTATTTTCACGGCGTGCCGCCGGACCTGTTCGGCGACGGCAAGGGCGCCGTGGCCGAGGGAAAAATAGGCAAAGACGGCGTCTTCATGGCCACGACGATCATGGCCAAGCACGCCGAGGAGTACAGCCCCGCCGAGCACGGCAAGCCGGACTCGCCGCGCAAATTCATTCCCGCGCCGGAGGAAAAGAAATCGTGACCGCGGCGATCGGTCACACATCCGTTCTCCTCGCGCTTTTGCTCGCGCTTTGTGGAATGGTTGCGCCGATACTCGGCCATCGCACCGGCAAGGCGGTCTTTTTCGCCGGCGCCCGCGCCGGGATTTTGGGACAATTCGTTCTCGTCACCGTCGCGGCGCTCGCCCTGATCTATGGTCTCGTCACCACCGACTTCTCCATCCAGTACGTGGCCAACAACACGACGCGGGCGACGCCGATCTACTATCGGGTCACCGGGCTATGGGGCGCGCTCGAAGGCTCGCTCATGCTCTGGGAGTGGATTCTAATTATTTTCTCCGGGCTGGTCGCATGGACTTATA
>JBGQBP010000213.1:0-6781 GCA_041494945.1 Binatia bacterium
GGGGTGGCGCGATTCACGGTGGAGTTCTGGCGTGTCAATCCGCCGATCGCGTTTGGCTTATCCGAGGCGCAGTGGTTCAGTCTTGTCCTTGTCCTCGCAGGCTTCGTTTTGCTTTATCTACAACCAGGAGAGAAAGTTCGAAAACCTGCCTAGAGATTTGCTTTCCAATCGAACCGACTCACCAAGCTTCCGCCATGATCTCTAGAATCCGGCGGCGCGTTTCCGCCGTGTGAAGACCGGCTCGTTCGAGTTGCGAGCGGCAGAGGTGATTGTAGAACGCCTCCGCGGCTTGAGCCACGATCATTCCCCGTCCGTTGAGTGTGCGGTGGCCGCCGAGCCGGCCGTGGCGCAGGAACACGGTTTCCGCCGGATGATAGATGAGATCGTAGAAGCCCACGCCGGGCGGAATGGAAAGCGCTAGCTTCCACGAGGCATCGTTGTTCGCTTCGATGTCTGCGATGGACGCGTTTGCCGGCTCGGAAGGATTTACCGGCCTTGCCGGCGCCAAAGCTGAGTAAGGCTCGAGAAATCCGCTTTGCCCTTTGGTCGTGCAGTTGACGATGATATCCACGCGCGGCGCATAATTGGGAATCTCTTCGTCGCGAATGGCGACGACGTTCACGAATCGCTTACCGGCTTCCGCCGCGAGCGCCGCGGCGCTCGCGAAAGTTCGGTTCGCGATGTACAAACGGCCGTGTTCCACTTTTTCCGCCAGCGCGAACGCGACCGCGCGCGCGGAGCCGCCGGCGCCGAGAATCAACGCGTTCACATTTTTCAGAGATCCGACGAACGGCGCCGCCGAGCCGGCCTGAACCGTCAAGAGACTCTGCATGAATCCCTCGCCGTCGGTGTTTGCGCCGAGCAGTTTGCCGTGCTCGCTTCGCACGATCGTATTCACCGCGCCGATACGCGCCGCTGTTTCGTCAATCGCGTCGAGGTAATTCAAGACGGCAAGCTTGTGCGGCACGGTGACGTTCAGTCCCAGGCATCGGTCGGATTTTCTGATCGCGGTCATCAGGGCGGGCAACTGCGCGGCGTCCACGTCGAGCGGCACGTAGACGGCCGGCATTTTTAGCGCCTGGAACGCGGCGTTCCACAGCGAGGGACTCTTGCTGTAACGCGAAGGAGCGTCGCCGATGACCGCGACGAGATGCTTCGTTCCTATGGCTCCGCGGTCGAGCCGATTGCGTATGCAGGGCTGGATGCGCTCTATGTCCTCTGAGGCGGTCACGGGTAAGGGACCTTTATAAGGGAATCCCGCGGCGGGATCAATGAATGGGTTTGATCAGCAGCTTGTCGTCGGAGAAGGAGAGCAGGGATGGTTTGCCGTTGATCTCGGTTCCGAGGACGACTTCTCTTCCCCAGATCAGATGGAGGTACCGGAGCGTCTTTTCGGCGTACTCCAGTTGAAGATCGCGGCCGTCGTGATGATGCCGGAGAAATAACACGCGGTTGTTGTTATAATCCGCGTCTTCTATTTTGATGACCGGCACCGTGCCCGTGCCGACGTTGCGGATGAGCGTCTCCTTGATGGCGCGCCAGTTGTCGCCGTCGGCCACGCGCGCGACCACCTGATCGCCGCCGCGCGATTGATACTCGAAGAGGTTGAGCTCTCGTATCATATCCTCGGTCAGATAGCGCCGTATAAAGGACGCGTCTCTTTCGACTTCCCGCACCTCGAATATTTTTTCCCGACCGGATTTCGATCTCGGGCCGAACTCCCTCTCATCGTCCGGCGTCGGATGGTCCCAGCGCCGCTCGATGTCTTCCCAGATTTTTATTCCCAAATGGTACGGGTTGATGGCGCCGCGGGCGGGACTCAAGACCTGGTTGTGGCGCACCATGAACTCGATCTGCATTCCCTGGGGCAACTCCAGCGTATCGAGAATGCGCTTGTGCCAGAAACTCGCCCAGCCTTCGTTCATGATCTTGGTTTCCATCTGCGGGATGAAATACTGCGCCTCTTCGTGGACGATCGTGAGGAGGTCCTTCTCCCAGTCGCCCAAGTGCGGGTTATGGTCGCGGATGAAAAGCAGGATATCTTCTTCGGGATAAAGCGGAACGCGGTTCAGATCGGGCGCGATGTACTCCCGGCGCCGGTGGATCGACTGGAACGGATCGGCCGACGGCCTGGATTCCTCCAGGCGCCGCTCCAACGCTTCTTCCAGCGTCTGTTTGCGGATGGCGAGATTGCGCCGGCATTGGAGCGAGAGGGCATGAGCGGCGTCCAGGATCCGCTCGACCTTTTCCAGCCCGATGCTCGGGTCCTCGACGTAGGCCCGGACGCGATCGGCGTGGGCCTTGAACGTCTCGATGGTGAACTCCGCGCGCGTGGAGTTGAAGGTGAAATTGTTTTTGAAGAAATCGTTGTGGCCGAAGACATGCGCTATCGTGAGCACTTGAAGCAGCAGCGAGTTGTCGCGCATGAGATAGGCGATCGCCGGGTTCGAGTTGATCACCATTTCGTAAGGCAGGCCGCTGACGCCGTAGTCGTAGAGTGTTTTGAGCTTTTCGAAATTCTTGCCGTAAGACCAATGGGGGTAATGCGAGGGCATGCCGGAATAGACCATGTAGCCGAGCATCTGCTCGTGGTCGCAGATCTCGAATTCTTGCGGATACGGATCGAGGCCGAAGCTTCGCGCCGCGGCGAAGATCCGCTCGTTCCAGGATTCCAATTCCTCGATGGTAAAAGAAGCCGGCATGGCGCGGCGCGCTTAGGCGGCGTCTTCCCGTGCGCGCTCGCGGGAGAGAAAGCCCTTGAAGGAGGGCCAGATATCCTCTTTGCGCTGGATCTGGACCGTCTGGAAATTGTCCGCCTCGAGCTGGGAAAAGAATTGGATCATGCTGCTGCCGTAATATCCCGAGCCCAACGGCTTGATCTCGCCGTAGCCGAAGAGGTTGGCGACTTCCGCGACCTCCTTGGCAGCCTGTAGTGCCGCGGGGTTGTCGGATTCGAAATTGTCGCCGTCCGAGCAGTGAAAGACGTACACGTTCCAGAGCGACGGGTGGTAGCGCTGGTCGATGATCTCCAGCGCCTTGCGATATCCGGAGGAGATAAACGTGCCGCCGGATTCTCCCTTGTGGAAAAATGCGTCTTCGCTGACCTCCGAGGCCTCGGTATGGTGGGCGATGAAGACGATCTCCACGTTCTGATATTTGGTGCAGACGAAGCGGTAGAGGAGAAAGAAGAAGCTCCGCGCGAGATATCGCTTCATCGTGTCCATCGAGCCGGACGTGTCCATGATGCATACGACGACGGCGTTCGATTCGCGCCGGATCTCGGTGACGGTATGGCGGTAAGTGAGGTCGTCTTTGTGGAACGGAAAGCGCTGGGGCCTGAGCGCGAAGGCGTCGGCGCGTTGGACCGCTTTCTTGCGCTTCACTCTGGAAATGGCGGTGCGCCGCTTATCCAGACGAATGCGAATGCCTTTTTTCCGGTATCCTCTTCTTTTATAGAGATGCTCGACCTCCATTTGCCGCAAGTGTTTTCGCTCGAGGAACGGTAGCTCGAGATCTTCGAACATCATTTCGATCAATTCTTCGAGCGAGACGTCGGTCTCGTAATAATCCACGCCGGGCCGGTCGCCGGCCTGTTGGGCGCCGCCGCCCTCCTCGCCTTTGCCGATCACCTGGCCCGGCTGAGTTCCGGGCCCGCCCTGGCCGACGCCGGGGACGTTTTCGCCGTAGACGAAGCGGTACTCTTTGACGCCGCGGATCGGGACCTTGATGATCCGGTCCCGGTCTTTACCGATGATCGACTCCTCGGCGATGATGTCGGCGATGTTGTGCCGGATCGCCTCGTGGACTTTTTCCCGGTGGCGCAGCCGGTCTCCGGCCGAGCGGTCGCTCCGCTGCGCCGTGGCGGGATCGTAGGTGCGGAAGACGGTGTCCATGGGAGGTTGAAGGGTTTAAAGGTTTAAGGGTTCAATCCTTCCATAAGTTGTTGGCGGCGTACTTCAGCACGACGTCGACGCAGCTCGGGCAATAGCCATGGTCGAGGAGGTTCTTGACCATGGCGTTGTACTTCTCTCCCTGCTCCTCGTCGCGCGTCCTCGCCTTGGTGACGATTCGGCTCAAATCCCTGACCGAAGTCATGAGCTTCTTCTCGATGGCCTCTTTCAGGGGCTCATAACTCCCGTATTCGATTTTCTCCCCTCTCCGGTTGGCGGCCCAGAGGTAGGCGATCACTTCCTGGCGGAAGCCGTCGGCCGCGGAGCCGATGATCGCGATCTGTTCCTCGATCGACTTCATGAAGCCTTCGTCCGGTGAGAGCTCTTCCTTGGTATTGCGGTCCTTTACTTTGCTCTTGTTCACGTAGGCCTCGGCGTGATCGAGGTAATTTTGGAACAGCGATTCGGCCTGCTCCTGGTACGAATAGACAAACGCTCGAGTGATCTCTTTCTCCAGCAGCTCGAGATACTCCTTGTGCAGCGTGTCCTGCAAAAATTCCAGGTACTGCTTGCGCGTATCGTCGGGGAGATCCGCCTCCTTCACCATGTCGATCAGCGCCTCGCGGACGTTGATCGGATTGATGCAATGTCCCGCGGTGTTGTCCGAGAGGGCGTTGTCGAGCGCCTTCATGATGAAGCGAGTCGAGATTCCGTTCATGCCCTCGCGCTTGGCCGCTTCGCGCAGCTCTTCCACGTCGACTCTTTTCGTCCGGCCTTTTTCCACGACCTCCTCGCCGTTGTAGAGCTTGAGCTTGCTCATCAGGTCGCATTTGTTCGTCGGCTCGAGACGGGAGAGGATGGCGAACATCGAGGCGATGTCGAGCGTGTGCGGCGCCACGTGGGCGTGAAAGTCGGAGTGGCGGATGATCTTTTGATAGATCTTGACCTCTTCGGAGAGGCGCAGGTTGTAGGGCATCTTGACCACGACGATGCGGTCGAGGATCGCCTCGTTGGTGTGGTCGGCCTTGAACTTCTGCCATTCGGCTTCGTTGGAGTGAGCGACGATGACGGCGTCCACGTAAACCAGTCCATGCCGGCCCGGCGCCGGGATGACTTTTTCCTGCGTCGCGGTGATCATGCAGTGCAGGTACTCGATCTCGTTCTTAAAGACTTCGATGAACTCGACGATGCCGCGGTTGCCGATATTGAGCGCGCCGTTCAGCTCGAGGACCCGCGGGTCGCCCTCGGAGTAAAGGTCGAGTTTGGAGATGTCTTCGCTGCCGATTAAGACGGAAGTGTCCTGGTTATTCGGATCGACCGGCGGGACGACGCCGATGCCGACGCGCGCCCGTTTCGAAAACTCGATCGTCGTGACCGGGAATTCCTCGTAGCGGCCGTTGAACTCTTCTTTCAACCGGAAGCGGCAGACAGGGCAGAGATCGCCTTCGATGTGAACGCCGAGCATTTTCTCGAACTCTTTGCGCAGGTGGCGCGGGATCAGGTGCAGCGGCTCCTCGAACATCGGGCAACCTTCGATCGCGTAGCAGGGGTCGCACTCCTCCAGGCCGCGATGAAGCTTTTCGACCAGGGAGCTTTTGCCCGAGCCCACCGGCCCCATCAGATAGAGCACCTGGCGGCTTTCTTCGCCCTTGAGCGATGCCGCGTGAAAGTAGCGCACGATCTGCGCAATCGTCTTCTCGATGCCGAAGAATTCGTCGGCAAAGAAGTTATACACCTTGACCGACTCGTCCTTGTAAAGCCTCTTGATGCGCGGGTCGTTCGAGTCTTGAATATCGCGGACCCCCGGCTTCGTAATGTTGTCGTACATGCGGGCGTGGGCGAGCTTGGTGATCGAGGGATTTTCTTTTACCTTTTCCATGTAGCCCAGGAGATTTCCTTGCCAAGATTTCGCCTGGGCGGTGTCGCGGTCTTTGCGGATGAGCGATTCAAATTCTCTCTGCTGATTCATTCCGATGATTCCTCCTTCAGGAATGGATCCTGATTCGAAAACTTTGAAAACGGATGGTTCAATCTAGATAAAACGTTTTGGGGCGGGAGTGCGGGCGTTCGCTTACTCATGATGATTGCGCGCGAGCCCTGGCCGCCGGTGCGGCTCTTCTGCTTTGAGGACTGACGGAAATGAAAGAAGGAAGAGGATAAAGAGGAGGCGGAGCCGGACCGAATATCAACCAGAAGCTCTTTAGGGTCTGCACGCTACCTCCTTTCCCTAAGGGTCCCGGTCAACTGCCGCTTGGCGCTCTCTAAGGTTTGACGAAGGCGGAGGTGGAAAACTTCAGAGTGCCCTGCAAGAACATTGAAGCGCTATTTGTCCCCGATGTCAAGAAAATTCATTATTCCAAACCGGAGCACGGGCTATTTCTCGATGCCGGCAAGTTTTTTTGTTCAGGATCGCGAACGCGCGTGCGAGGGTGGATGGAGAGAAGTGCGCCGCGACTCCATGGTGTGCCGGTTTTTTTCCTTTGTGATCAACCGCGTGACATCGCGCGCCGTCGGTGTCGAATAGACTCTTGGGGATTCAGGCGCGCCGAGGTAAGGCTTAAAACTGCAGCGTGATGAAGTACGCGCTCGCGTAGAAGCCCAGAGCGCCGAGGCAGATCGCGGCGAACATGCCCGTCCCATAATCTCTGTTCTTCAATATCCAGGCGGCGGCCAGAAAAAGAGTTAAGACCATAAACGGCCCGCCGAGTTTGAGCGACGAGTATTGAGGCCGCGCCAAGTAAAAAACCACCGAGGCTGCAGAAAATGCGGCGGTGAGGCCGATCGTGGCCAGGAGCGAAAAGCCGAGCGCACCGGAAGATGCCCGGAGCTCGCGCTTGATAAATTGCGCCAGTAAGCACGACAGCGGCGGCAGCGCAAGGACGATATAATGA